>JBGQIB010000087.1:0-18330 GCA_041498295.1 bacterium
CGCTGCGCATCGCAGGCGGCATCTTCACCAAGATCGCCGACATCGGCTCCGACCTGATGAAGATCGTCTTCAAGATCAAGGAAGACGACGCGCGCAACCCGGGCGTGATCGCGGACTGCACCGGAGACAATGCGGGTGACTCGGTCGGCCCTTCGGCGGACGGCTTCGAGACTTACGGCGTGACCGGCGTCGCGCTGATCACGTTCATCCTGCTGGCGTCGCACGATGCGACGATTCAGGTCCAGCTGCTCGTCTGGATCTTCGCGATGCGCATCATGATGGTGATCGCGAGCCTCGGTGCGTACCTGCTGAACGACGTGTTCGCGCGCTCGCGCTGGGCGAACGTCGATCACATGAACTTCGAGCACCCGCTGACGATCCTGGTGTGGCTCACCTCGGTCATCTCGGTCGCGTTGACGTTCGTCGTCTCTCACCTGCTGATCGCGGATCTCGGCGACGGCACGCTGTGGTGGAAGCTCTCCGCGATCATCACGTGCGGCACGCTCGCGGGCGCGATCATCCCCGAGGTCGTGAAGGTGTTCACCTCCGTGAACTCGCGGCACGTGCGCGAAGTGGTGACGAGCTCGCGCGAGGGCGGCCCGTCGCTGAACATCATCTCTGGCCTCGTCGCCGGAAATTTCAGCGCCTACTGGATGGGCATCGTGATCGTGACCCTGATGGGCATCGCGTTCCTGGTCTCGACACAGGGCCTCGCTGTGCTCTTCCCGATCGCCGGCTCGACGATCGACGCGTCGCCGATCTTCGCGTTCGGCCTGGTCGCCTTCGGCTTCCTGGGCATGGGGCCGGTCACGATCGCCGTCGACAGCTACGGCCCAGTCACCGACAACGCGCAGTCGGTCTACGAGCTGTCACTCATCGAGACCATCCCCAACATTGGCGGCGAGCTGAAGCGCGACTTCGGCTTCGAGCCGGCGTTCGAGAAGGCCAAGGCGTTTCTCGAGGAGAACGACGGCGCGGGCAACACGTTCAAGGCGACGGCGAAGCCGGTGCTGATCGGCACCGCGGTCGTCGGCGCGACGACCATGGTTTTCTCGATCATCTTCATGCTCACGCACGGCATGACCACCGATCTCGACAAGCTGTCTCTCATGCACGCGCCTTTCTTGCTCGGGCTCGTGACCGGCGGCGCGATGATCTACTGGTTCTCGGGAGCGTCGATGCAGGCGGTCTCGACGGGCGCGTATCGCGCGGTCGAGTTCATCAAGGCGAACATCAAGCTCGAGGGCGTCGTGAAGGCGTCGGTCGAGGACAGCAAGCGCGTCGTCGAGATCTGCACGCTCTACGCGCAGCGCGGCATGTTCAACATCTTCCTCGCGATCTTCTTCGCCACGCTCTCGTTCGCGTGCGTCGAGCCGTTCTTCTTCATCGGGTATCTGTTCTCGATCGCGATCTTCGGTCTGTACCAGGCGATCTTCATGGCCAACGCGGGCGGCGCCTGGGACAACGCCAAGAAGGTGGTCGAGACGGAGCTGAAGGCGAAGGGCACGCCGCTGCACGACGCCGCGGTCGTCGGTGACACCGTCGGCGATCCGTTCAAGGACACGTCGTCGGTCGCGATGAACCCGGTGATCAAGTTCACGACGCTCTTCGGGCTGCTCGCCGTCGAGCTCGCGGTCGAGCTCAGCAAGACACGGCCGATGCTCACCAGGGTGCTCGCGGGCGTGTTCTTCCTGGTCTCGGCGACTTTCGTCTACCGATCCTTCTACAGCATGCGAATCGAGGGCGCGGGAGCGAAGGCCTAGGGGCTCGGAGGCTCCTCGCCGAGCTTCAGGCCCGCGAACACGGGAGTCACTTCGAGGGCGAAGAGCCAGCGCGGCGACGCGCCGTCGGGACGCACGAGCGCGTAGCCCAGCTCGACCGAGAGGCTCACGGGCACGCGCCCGAGATGGACCAGGCGCCCGACCTGCGCGCCGACGGGCACGGACAAATCGTGGTTGTGCCAGTCGAAGCTGAGCTGGAAATCGGCGAGCCCGGCGAACCAGCCCGAGTCACTCGTGCAGGTCGCGGTGGGTTGCAGAGTCAGCTCGTTCGCGGCCTCGCGCTGCCGACCGCCTGCAAACGAGATCGGGTTCTGCGCGAGCGCGCCGAACGAGCAGGCACTGACCCCCGAGTACACGGCGGCGAGCGCCGGGCCCGCTTGCCACTTGCCGGCGCCCGTCGCGCGATCTGATCCGGTCGGCAGGACCACGGTTGCACCGGCGGCCCAGCGCCCCCAGAACTCGCTGACGATCGCGCCCGCGCTGATCTGCAGATCGCCGAGCGCCGTCACGCGGTCGGGTCCAGGCGTCGTGACTGCCACAGGGAGGCTGAGCTGCACGATCCCCGTGAACGGGATCGTGCCGGGGAAGATCGGCACGGTCGGGTTGATCTGCAGCTCATTGGCGCCGCCCTTCGCTCCGCCGACGTCGGGTGCGTAGACGTCCCGGAGCTGGATCGAGCCGACCGGCTGGGTCGGGTCTTTCACGCGCTTGGCGAGGTTCCCCTCCTCGGCGCCCTGCGCCGCGGGCGCGCAGACACACGCGAGTGCGAGCAGCGCCGCGCTACACCGCCGCGTGTTCACCCTGAGGCGCGCGGCCTACTCGGCCCGCTTGTACTTCACCGAGCAGCCATAGGACTGCGTCTCGCTCGGGTCGGGGCTCGCGCTGGCCAGTAGCGCGTGCACGGCCGAGTCGACGTAGTTCTTCGGCTTCGCCTCGCGCCCGTACTCGTCGTCGTCGATCGCGCCGCGGTAGCGCAGGACGCCCAGCGCGTCGATCACGAACATGTGCGGTGTGGTGCGCGCGCCGAACAGGTGACCGAGCTTGCCCTCGGGATCCTGCAGGGTCGCGTAGCTGAAGCCTTGCTCCTTCTTCCACGCCTTGGTGTCGTCGGGCGTGTTCGAGTAGGTGGAGTTCACCGCGAGCCAGACGACGTCCCGCGCGCCGAGCGCGCTGGCGAGCTGCTTCATGGTGCCCGCCTCGTAGTGCCGCTCGACGAACGGGCACTCGGAGTTCGTCCACTCGAGCACGAGCGCGTGGCCCGCATACTGCGACATCTTGTGCTCGACGCCGTTCTCGTCGCGCGCGCTCCAATCGGGAACGCGGTCTCCGACCTTGGGTGACTCGACCGCGCCGAGCAACGCGGCGGCGGCGATGGCGAGTGCGACGCGCTTCATGTCTTCTTCTCCTGTGTCGGCGCCACTTGCTGCAGCGCGTTGAGGAACAGGTCGACGGTGAGTAACTCGGGCAGCACGATCGGCTGCGCGGTCTCTCCCGAGCCATAGACCACATACAAGGGTACGCCGGCCTTTCCAAAGCGCGCCAGCTCTTTTCGGATCGCCTCGTCGCGGCGCGTCCAGTCGCCCTTGAAGATCTCGAAACCGCGCTGCTCGAGCTCCGCGCGCACGCGCGCGTCGTCGAGCACGACGTGCTCGTTCACTTTGCACGTGAGACACCACTCGGCGGTGAAGTAGACGAACACCGGCGCGCCGCGCGCGCGCGCGGCGGCGACGTCCGCCGAGCTGAAGCGGCGCCCGAGCTCGGCGGGAGAGGCAACGTTTTCGCCGGCGGACGACGTCGCCGCAACCGGCAGGCTGCGCAGTCCGAGCAGCGCGAGCGCGACGAGCGCGACCCCCGCGATGCGCGCCGCGCTCGCGCGTTCCGAGTGCTGGAGGACGCCGAAGATCCAGACACCGGCCGCGAGCGCGCACAGATACGCGAGCAGCGCCGCCTGCGCGTCCGCGCCCGCCGAGCGGCCGAGCACCCACAGCAGCCACACGACGGTGCCGAGCAGCGCGAAGCCGAGCGCGACGCGGAGCTGGATGGTCCACGGCCCGCTGCGCGGCACGAGCCTCGCCCACCCCGGCACCGCGCAGATCAAGAGGAACGGCAGCGCGAGGCCGAGCCCGATCGCGAGGAAGATCGCGGCGATAGTCGCCGTCGAGCTCGCGAACGCGAAGCCGACGGCGGTGCCGACGAACGGCGCCGTGCAGGGCGTGGCCAGCACCACGGCGAGCAGCCCCTCGAAGAAGCTGCGCCGCGCGCCGACAGCCGCAGCACCCGCGCTCGCCATGCGGCTCGTGTCCAAGCGGAACTCGAAGACGCCGAACAGAGAGAGCGCGAACACGACCAGCACGGCGGCGATCGCCGCGACGAAGATCGGCTCTTGGAACTGGAAGCCCCAGCCGACCGAAGTGCCCGCGGCGCGCAGCGCCACCACGACGCCCGCGAGCGCGAGCATGCTCGCCAGCACCCCGGCGGTGTACGCAATTCCGTGTCGCAGGATCTCCGCGCGCCCGTGCTGCGCGAGCTCGGCCAGGCCGAAGACCTTGATCGCGAGCACGGGCAGCACGCACGGCATCGCGTTCAGGACCACGCCGCCGATGAGCGCGAGCAGCACCGCATGCCAGAACGAGATCGCGGGCACGCTCGAGTCACTTCGCTCCGGATCGAGCCAAGGGTTCTCGAGCAGCGCGACCGCCGCGCCCGCGGCCGCGCGCGGCAGCGGGAGGTCGACCTCGACGAACTCCGCCTCGCCCTTGCGAGTCACTGCGAGCGCGCCGCGCAGGCGCGAGTCGCCGGCGCTGGCATCGGCCGAGGCGCTCCCCGAGAGCGTGAGCAGGAACCCGCCCGAGAGGAACGGCGGCCGGCGCGCGCCCGTGACCGCGAGCTCGACAGCGCCGACGTGATCGGGAACGAATGCGTCGGCGACCTCCGCGGTCCCCGGCGCGAGCGCCGCGCACGCTTCCGCGTCGCTGCCGCCTTGCGCGCACGCGTGCACCGCAAGCGCGGCTCGAAACGCATCCCCGGGCCGAATCGCCGACTGCGAGTAGAGCGCCTCGAGCTCGAGCCCCCGATCGCTCGCGGGTCGCGGCACGCGCGCGCGCCAGCGCTCGAAGAGCTCGTACTCGGCCGAAGCCTGGTTCGCGACGCCGACCCCGACGCGGATCGGCCGCGACAGGTGCAGCTCGCCGGGGATGCACTGGATCTCGCACACCAGCACGTCGGCATCCAGGCGAACTTCGACCTCGCCGGATGCCCCGCTCGCGAACGTCACCGCGCTCGCGAGCAACACCTCCTCGGTGTAGCCGTAGGTCGTGATGAAGTCGCCGTTCTCGCGAAACACCCCGGGAAACGGCCACTCGGTCGGCCCGACCTCCGCGCCCGCGATCTGCCAGCTCAGCTTGGGCGGCGCGCCGGACTGACCCGAATTGCGCCAGTACACGTGCCAGTGTCGGTCCATCGAGAGCAACAGGCCGGCGCGAAACGTCTCGCCCGGGCGGACGGCGTCGTGATCCAGCAGCAGGCGACCCTCGAGGCGCGGGTTCCCGCGGTCCTTGGCGGTGCTTGCGAGCGCGGATTCGGGTACCGATGGCGCCGCATGCGCTGTGCCCGCGGCGAGCAGAAGCGCGAGGGCGAGTAACGGGCGCGACATCCAGGAGACTCTACCGAAGTGAACCGGACCCCGGCGCGTCTCTCTTGACACGGAAACGGGGGCGCAGATCGTCTCGGGTATGAAACGCATATTCCTCTTCGTCGCCACGAACATCGCCGTTCTCGTCGTGCTCTCGATCGTCGTCCGGCTGGTCGGCGTCGGCGACCCGACCCAGCTCGGTGGGCTGCTGGTCCTGGCCGCCATCTTCGGCATGGGCGGCGCCTTCATCTCGCTCCTCATATCGAAGTGGAGCGCGAAGCACATGATGGGCGCCCGCGTGATCGCCCAGCCAGAGAACGACAGCGAACAGTGGCTGGTCAACACGGTGGCGAACCTCGCGCGCGCCGCGGGCATCGGCATGCCCGAGGTCGCCATCTTCGACTCCCCCCAACCCAATGCATTCGCGACCGGCGCGCGCCGCGACTCGGCGCTTGTCGCAGTTTCGACCGGACTCCTCCAAGGCATGAAGCCCGACGAGATCGAGGGCGTGCTCGGCCACGAGATCACGCACGTCTCGAACGGCGACATGGTCACCTTGGCCCTGATCCAGGGCGTGGTGAACACGTTCGTGATCTTCCTCTCCCGCGTCGTCGGGTCGATCGTCGATCGCGCGGTGTTCGGAGAGCGCCAGCGCGGAAACGGCCCGGGATACTTCGTGACGGTGATTGCGCTGCAGATCCTGTTCGGGATCGGCGCGAGCCTGATCGTGTACTCGTTCTCGCGGGCGCGCGAGTTCCGCGCGGACGCGGGCGGCGCGCGTCTCGCCGGCCGAGAGCGGATGATCGCTGCGCTCGAGCGCTTGAAGCAGGGGCAGCCGCAGCCGTTGCCCCAACAGCTCCAGGCCTTCGGCATCGCCGGCGGCGCGGCGGCGCGCTTCGGCCGGTTGTTCATGACTCACCCGCCGTTGGATGAGCGGATCGCGCGCCTGCACTCGATGACCGCCTGATTCACACGCAGTCTCGGACGGCGGCTTCCGCAGTGACTTGTTCTATGGCCTGAAAGTATTTCCGATCGCGCTCCCACCGCTGCGCGAGCGGCGGGAAGACATTCCCGTGCTCGTGCACTACTTCGTGTCGCGCTTCGCGGCAAAGCTCGGCCGCAAGCTGACGCGCGTGCCGGCGGAGACGATGCAGCGCCTCGTGACGTACCCGTGGCCCGGCAACGTGCGCGAGCTCGAGAACGTGATCGAGCGCGCAGTGATCCTCTCGTCGGGCGCGGAGCTCGAGGTCGGGCCCGAGATTCCGTCCGCTCGCGGAGCGCGAGCGCGCGCCGCCGCGGCGGTCGTCACCGCCGAAGCCGCCGACTCCGGCTCGCTCGATGAGGTGGAGCGCAGTCACATCCTCGACGTGCTGCGCCAGGCGACCGGCCGGATCGAAGGCGCGAACGGCGCGGCGGCCCGTCTGAACCTGAAGCCGAGCACCCTGCGCAGCCGCATGAAGAAGCTCGGGATCGACGGGTGGCGGGACGGCTAGCGAGGTCGTTCGCCGCGCGTGCGCGCCGCGCGGCGATAGCCCGGGTGCGCGGCGGCGGCGTCGTTCGCTTCGCCGCGGCGCGCCTCCAACGCTTCGCGCGGGGCGCGCGCGGAGATGAGACACTCTGGGCCGTCGCCGATCAATTCCGCGCGGCCCGCCTGCACGAGCGCTTCGCGCACCGTGAAGTAATTCTCGGGCGCGAAGAACTGCAAGAGCGCGCGCTGCACCTTGCGATCGCGGAGCTTGCGCGCTGTTTCGACCGGCTTCATCGAGTGGGGGTTGAGTCCCGTCCAGTACATGCAGGTGGCGACGTCCATCGGCGCCGGGATGAAGTCCTGCACCTGGCGCGGGCGGTAGCCGCGCTGCTTCAGGAACAGCGCGAGCTCGATCATGTCCGCCACCGTCGAGCCCGGATGACTCGCGATGAAGTACGGGACGAGATATTGCTCCTTGCCCGCGCGCTTCGACGCGGCTTCGAAGCGCTCGGCGAACTCCTCGAAGGTGTGCTGCGCGGGCTTCTTCATGAGCGTGAGCACTCGGTCCGAGACGTGCTCGGGGGCGACCTTCAGGTGTCCGCCCACGTGGTGCGCCGCGAGCTCTTCGAGATACTCGGGTGACTCGCGCGCGAGATCCATGCGGATGCCCGACGCGACGTGCACCTGCTTCACCCCGGGCAGCGCGCGCGCCGCGCGCATCAGATCCAGCGTCGGCTGATGGTCCGTCCCGAGCAGCTTGCACACCGTCGGGTGTATGCACGAGAGCCGGCGACACACGGCCTCGACCTCCGGCTTCGTGCAGCGCATGCGGTACATGTTCGCGGTCGGCCCGCCGAGGTCGGAGACGTGGCCCGAGAAGCCGGGGGTCGCCGCGAGCGCGCGCACCTCGCCGAGGATCGACTCTGGGCTGCGGCTCTGGATCGCGCGCCCCTGGTGCATGGTGATCGAGCAGAACGTGCAGCCGCCGAAGCAGCCGCGCATGATCTGGACCGAGTCACGGATCGTCTGCCACGCGGGTATCTCGCCCTCGTAGCTCGGGTGCGCGCGGCGCGTGTACGGCAAGTCGTAGAGCGCGTCCATCTGCGCCTCCGACAACGGTAGGCTCGGCGGGTTCACGACCAGGGTGCGGTCGCCGTGCGCCTGCAGGAGACGGCGCGCGTTCAGCGGGTTCGTCTCGCGGTGCATGTCGCGCGTCATGTGCGCGAACGCGACCTTGTCGGCGACCACCGTCTCGAAGCTCGGCAGGGTCACGTCCTGGTTCGGGCAGCTCGCGTCGTCCCAGCGGTGCTCGGGCAGCGAGCCACTCTTTCCCAACAGATAGGCGACGCCGCGCAAGTCGCGCGGGCTTTCGACGCCGCCGCCCGCGTCGAGGCGGCGCGCGATCTCGAGGATCGGCGCCTCGCCCATGCCGTACACCAAGAGGTGTGCCTTCGAGGTGACCAGGATGCTCGGCCAGACTTTGTCCGACCAGTAGTCGTAGTGCGCGATGCGCCGCAGCGACGCCTCGACCCCGCCCGCGATCACCGGCACCCCGGGAAACGCCTCGCGACACCGTTGTGCGTAGACCGCCGTGGCGCGATCGGGGCGCAAGCCAATCTGGCCGCCCGGCGAATACGCGTCCGCGTTGCGGCGCTTCTTGTTCGCCGTGTAGTGATTGATCAGCGAGTCCATGTTGCCCGCCGAGACGCCGTAGAAGAGACGCGGCCGGCCGAGCGCGCGCCACGGCTCGGCGCTGCGCCAGTCGGGCTGCGCGAGGATCGCGACGCGAAAACCATTCTTCTCGAGCCAGCGGCCGAGAATCGCCGCGGCAAACGACGGGTGATCGATGTACGCGTCGCCCGAGACGAGCACCACGTCGACCGCGTCCCAGCCGCGCGCGCGAATCTCGTCCGCGGTCGTGGGCAGGAACGCGTCGGCCAAAGGCGGGGGCGAGCGGCGCATGATCGGGCCGGAGTATAGCCTCGGATCCCGTGCGCCCCGAGATTCCGCCCTGCCCGCATCGCCCGACCTGCCCTGGCTGTCCGCGCTACGGCGAGCCGGGGATCGACGAATCCGCGCTCGCGAGTCTCCGCGAGCTCGCGGCGCGGGCCGGCCTGACACCGCCGCGTGTAGTCATAGGCGCGCCGCTCGGCTTCCGCACGCGCGCGCGACTCGCGGTGCGGGGGCACGCCGCGTCGCCGAAGCTGGGGATCTTCCAGACCGGCACACATCGCATCGCCGACATCCCGCGCTGCGGCATCCACCACCCCGCCGTGAACGAGGTGGCGGGCGCGTTGCGCCGCGCGCTGCGCGAGACCGGAGTCGAGCCGTACGCCGACCGGCCACACCGCGGCGTGTTGCGCTATCTGCAGGTCGCGGTGGAGCGCGCGAGCGGGCGCGCGCAGGTGGTGTTGGTCGGCAACACCGACTCCCCTGCCCCGCTCGCGCCCGTGTTCGCGGCCCTCGAGCGCGAGCTCGGCGAGCGCCTGCAGGGGCTCTTCTGGAACGGGAACCCGACCCCCGGCAACGCCATTCTCGGCCGCGACTGGGAGCGCATCTCCGGCGCCGAAGCGCTGCGCGAATCCGTCGCCGGCATCGACGTCTTCCACCCGCCCGGCGCGTTCGGCCAGAGTCATCCCGAGCTGTTCGAGTCACTCGCCCTCTGCGCGCGTAGCGCGGTACCAGACGGCGCACGCGTTCTCGAGCTCTACGCCGGCACCGGCGCGATCGGCCTCGGCCTGCTCGCGCGCGCCGCATCGGTCGAGCTGAACGAGCTCTCGCCGCACGGCGTCCGTGGGATGGAGCTCGGCATCGGCGCGCGCCCGGAGCCCGAGCGCGCCCGCGCCGCGCTCGCCCCTGGCGACGCCGCCGCGCACGCCGAGCGCATCGCGCGCGCCGACGCGGTCATCGTAGACCCGCCGCGGCGCGGGCTCGACCGTGCCGTGCTCGACGCGCTGCTCGCGAGCCCACCCGCGACGCTCGTCTACGTGAGCTGCGGCCTCGAGTCACTTCGTCGCGAAGCGGCGCACCTCCTCGACTCGGGCCACTACGCACTCGCGGCGCTCGAAGCCTACGCGCTTTTCCCCTACACACCGCTCGTCGAGACACTCGCCGTTTTCAGGCGACTCCCGGAAGCGCGCGGCGTATGCTCGCGAGTCTGATCGCTCATCGGGAGGAAGTCATGCGCCTGTGGCTCTCGTCTCTGGCACTCTTCGCCGCCCTCGGTCTTTCGACGCTCGCCGGTTGCGGCAGACACGCTTCGCAGCCCGCGCCGCGAACGCCCGACCCGAGCTCGCAGCGAGAGCTCTCAACGGGCTCGGTCGTGGGCTTCGGCGCGCGCGCAGGCGCGCAGGCCTGGCTTGGAATCCCATTCGCGAAGGCTCCGGTGGGCGAGCTGCGCTGGCGCGCTCCACAGCCGCCGGAGCCCTGGTCCGGGACGCGCGAGGCGCTGCGCGCCGGATCGGCGTGCCCTCAGAACGCCAACAGACTCGGCGATGCGCCCGACGCGAAGCCGGGAACCGTGATCGGGAGGGAGGACTGTCTGTATCTGAACGTCTACGCGCCGCGCGCGACAGCGCAGGAAGTCGCTTCGCGGCGCCTGCCGGTCATGGTCTGGATCCACGGCGGCGGCAACAGCATCGGCCATGCGGCGGGATACGACGCGAGCGTCCTCGCCGGCAAGCGCGGCGTCGTGGTCGTGACGACCAACTACCGACTCGGCCCCTTCGGCTGGTTCCGGCACCCAGCGCTCGTCGCCAGCGCGGCCAGCCCCGAAGACGCGTCCGGCAACTTCGGCACGCTCGACTTGATCCGCGCGCTCGAGTGGGTGCACGGTGAAGTCGGGGCGTTCGGCGGCGATCCCCAGAACGTCACGATCTTCGGCGAGTCCGCGGGCGGCACAGACGTGTACAGCCTGCTGGTCTCGCCGCTGGCCAAGGGGCTCTTTCAGCGCGCGATCGCGGAGAGCGGAGGACTCACGACGGCGAGCCTGGCGGAGGCCGCGAATCTGAAGGACGCGGCAGAGCCCGGTGACGAGCGCTCCTCTGGCGAAGTGACTCCGCGGATTCTGTTCCCACAGGACTCGCGCGCCGACGCCCTGAAGCACATCGAGTCACTCAGCGCCGCGGAGATCGCGTCTGACCTGCGCGCCGCGAGCCCGACGCAGGTGTTCGCGGCCTACAATGCGAACGGACCGGAGAGCATGGGCGGGATGATCCGCATGCCGATGGTCCTGCGCGACGGCCACGTCCTCCCGAGCGACGAGAGCGAGAAGCTGCTGGCCGAAGGCCGCTACAACCGCGTGCCGGTGATCGCAGGCACGAATCGGGACGAGATCAAGCTCTTCATGTTCGGCAACCCCAAGCTGGTGCGCTGGTGGTTCGGCTTCCTGCCGCGGATGCGCGACCCGGAGCGCTACGGAGTCACGGCGGAGTACGGGACGCTCGGCTGGAGGCTGGGCGCGGTCGACGAGCCCGCCGCGATCATGCGCTCCGTTCAGGGCCCGAGCGTCTATGCCTATCGCTTCGACTGGGACGAGGAGCCGTCGTTTCTGGGCAGTGACTTCTCGAAGCTGCTCGGCGCCGCGCACGGGCTCGAGATTCCGTTCGTGTTCGAGGACTTCGACGCGAGCTTCTTCGCCCGCATGTTCACCGAGAAGAATCGCGCGGGTCGCGAGGCGCTCTCGGACGTGATGTCTTCCTACTGGACTCAGTTCGCGTACACCGGCGACCCTGGGCGCGGCCGCGACGAGACCCTCCCGCGGTGGTCGGCCTGGGATCCGAGCGAGGGCGGCCCGAAGTTCGTCGTCTTCGACACCGCGGCGGACGGCGGAGTTCGCATGCAGAACCAACCGCTCACGAAGGAGGCCTTGCTCGCGAAGCTGGCGAGTGATTCGCGCCTGGACGACGCGCTTCGCTGCGAGCTCTTCGCGGAGTACGTGAAGCGGGACACGGTCGCCGCCGCCGACCGCGACGCCTCGGGTTGCTCGGCGGAGGGCCTCGCAGACGTCGCAGCGCGCTAGGGAATTCGCGCGTTCACTGCAGCGGGACGATCGTCTCCGTGCCTTTCTCGCCCGCGACCACGAACTTCAGCTTCCCGCTCGTCACCGAGTCGACGTCGACGATGAGATTGCTGAACGACGCCTTGTCCTTGCTGAGCGGATCCATCGACTCGAGCTTCAACGCCGACTGATTCCTCTTGGCGTTGTACTTGCCGGTGACCGCGAAGCTTTCCGAGGCCGCGTTCGCCAGGGTCGCCGTCGCCGTTCCAGTCACCGCGCCGTGGTCGCCGGTCGCGAGGTCCATCTCCAGCAGCCACGCGCTGCCGGCCGCGCCGAGCTCGAGCGGGAACGCACCCGAGCCACAGATACGGTGGCCGAGTGCGAAGGCGCACAGCTTCAGCCGCCCCTTGCACGCGAACTCGACCCTATGCGGGAGCGGATCGCGGCAGGTGAAATTGGCGGTCGCGGTTCCGGCGGACCCGCGAACGCCGCGCCCGCGAGACATAAGGCCAAGGGAAGCGAGGCGACCGTGCTCGTTCGCGGCATTCTGGAAGCCCAGTCCGACTGAGTCAAACTGTGATTGGAGCGAGTATGATGGAGGTGTGACTGCCCGAGGGCCTTCGGGCGTGCCGGCGCAAGCAGTCTGGGCAGCCGGGCCGGGCACGTGGTGACTACGCGGTCCGCGCTCCCGCTCCGCGACGCTTGCCCGACGAGATCGTGTCTGATTCTTTCGACGGCACGGTGATCCGAACCGAGCGCGGGCGGTAGCCGCGCTTGCTCTCGCTTCGCGCCCTCCGTCATGATCCCGGCCGATGGCGCAGGGGGAAGAGCTTCCGCTGGCGGGGGTGCGTGTGCTCGAGGTCGGCGGTGGCGTGGCTGCTGCGTTCGCGACACGTTGGATGGCGGGGTTCGGTGCGGACGTCGTGCGCAGCGACGCGGGACGCGAGACGTTGGGCCGCGACGAGCAGGCGTTCCTGCTCGCAGGCAAGCGGCGGGTCGGCGCGGGGGACGCGCGGCTGCGCGCGCTCGCGCTCGCGGCGGACATCGTCGTGGAAGACGGCGCGCCCGGCGCGCTGGCCGCGCGCGGGCTCGATCCGCTCGAGCTGCGGCGCGCGAAGCCGGCGCTCGTCGTGGTCTCGCTGACTCCCTTCGGGCAGACCGGGCCCGCGGCGCATTGGCGCGCGTCGAACCTGGTCGCGCATGCGGCGGGTGGAGTCCTGTCACTGACCGGTGTCATATCGCGGCCGCCGCTTCAGAACGGCGGGAACCAGGCGTGGATGCTGCTCGGGCTGAATGGGTTCTCGGCGGCGCTCGCGGCCTACTTCGGCGCGCTCGTGCACGGCGAGGGCGACTGGCTCGACATCTCCGCGCAGGACTGCGCGGCGGGCATGCTCGAGCTCTACGGTCCGCGCGCGGCTTTCGACAACACCGAGGCGCCGCGGCTCGGCAATCGCGTGCACGCCATCTGGGGGATCTTTCCGTGCGCCGACGGCTTCGCGGGCGTGTGCGCGCTGCAGCGGCAAGCGCCGGCGTTCTTCGCGATGACCGGCGATCCGGCGCTCGCGGATCCGCGCTTCCTCGATCCCATGTACCGACTCACAGCAGACGCAGAGCTCGGCGCGCTCGTGGAGCACTGGTTCCGCGACAAGAAGAAGCGCGACTTGCTCGAGATGGGCGAGAAACACAAGGTGCCGATCGGCGCCGTGCAGACGCCGCTCGACCTGCTCGCGAGCCCGGGCCTCGCGGAACGCGACTTCTTCGACACGGTCGTGACTCCTGCGGGCGTTGCGCGCGTGCCGGGGCGGCCCTATCTCGGGATCGGCTGGCAGCCCGGCGAGCTACACGCGCCCGCGGCCGACACGGACGCGGTGGCGCGTGACTGGCTCGGAGCGAAGTCGTGAAGAAGCTGCCGCTCGAAGGCGTGCGGATCGCGGACCTCTCGATGATGTGGGCAGGGCCGTTCGCGACCCGCCTGCTCGCGGAGATGGGAGCGGAAATCATCAAGATCGAGTCACCACGCGCCTGGGACAACGTGCGCACGCTCCTGCCGCAGCCCGGCGCGACCGAGCCCTGGAACACCTCCTACTACTTCAACGACTATAACCGCGACAAGAAGTCACTCACACTCGATCTCTCACAGCCGCGCAGCCGCGAGCTATTTCTCGAGCTCGTGGCGCGCTGTGACTGCGTGATCGAGAACTACCGTGCCGATGTGCTCGACAAGCTCGGCATCGGCTGGGACGTGCTGCGGAAGGCGCGCGCCGACATCATTCTGATCAGCATGGCGGGCTTCGGGAAGACGGGGCCCGAGCAGCGCCTCGTCGGCTTCGGGCCGATCATCGAGCAGATGGCTGGCATGGCCTCGACGACCGGCTACGGCGACGACGGTGTGCCCTACAAGACGGGCATCTCGTACGGCGATCCGATCGGCGGAATCGCGGCGGCGGGCGCGGTGGTGCTCGCGATGATCGCGCGGCGCCGAACGGGGCGCGGTGCGTGGATCGACCTCGCGCAGCGCGAGACCATGGCGCAGATGCTCGGGCCGGCTTTCGCGGCGGCGTCGCTGCGCGGTCAGTCACCGGTGCACCGCGGCAACCGCGATCCGAACTTCGCGCCCCAGGGCGTGTACCGCTGCGCGGGCCCTGACCAGTGGGTCGCGATCTCGGCGCGCGACGACGCGGAGTGGCGAGCGCTGGCGCGCGCGATCGGCGCGGCTGAGCTCGAGTCACTCGGGCTCGCCGAGCGGCACGCGCGGCACGACGAGCTCGACCGGCGCATCGAGCGCTGGGCACACCTCTTCCTGCCTCGGGAAGCCGCGGAATCACTGCAACGCGCGGGTGTCTCCGCCGCGCCCGTGCTCGACTGCAACGCCATCCACCAGGATCCGCACCTCGCGGCGCGCGGCTCCTGGGTCGAGCTCCCGCACCCGAAGATGAAGGCCTGGAAGCAGCCCGCGGCCGCGTGGCGGCTGGTCGAAGCGAAGCCGCTGCTGCGCCGCCACGCGCCGCTCTTCGGTGAGCACAACCGCGAGATCCTCTGCGGCCTCCTCGGCCACCCCGAGCGTGAGCTCGCCGAGCTCGCGGCCGCGGGCATCATCGGCGACGCGCCGATCGGCGCGCGCGAGGGATGACCAAAGACCGCCTCGAGGCGTTCAGCGACGGCGTGATCGCCATCATCATCACCATCATGGTGCTCGAGCTGCAACCGCCGCACGGTACGGATCTCGACTCACTCCGCTCGCTCGTGCCCGTATTTCTGAGCTACGTGCTGAGCTGGCATCATGGCCGAGCGAACGCCTCCAATCGCGCCCGCGCCGCGCTGATAGAATCGGCTCCCCGAGAAGGAGGCACGTGATGCGAGTTGATGCAGGTTTGATGGGCGGACTGGCCGAGGTTCCCGAGCGGATTCGCGAGCTCGAGGCCGCGGGTTACGACGGCGCGATCACCGCCGAGACCTCGCATGATCCGTTCTTCCCGCTCTTGATCGCGGCGGAGCACAGCCAGCGCATCGAGCTGGTGACGTCGATCGCGGTCGCGTTCGCGCGCAGCCCGATGACTCTCGCGAACGTCGCGCACGACTTGAACGCGTTCTCGAAGGGGCGCTTCATCCTCGGGCTCGGATCGCAGATCCAGCCGCACATCACCAAGCGCTTCAGCATGCCGTGGTCGCATCCCGCCGCGCGCATGCGCGAGATGATCCTGGCGATGCGCGCGATCTGGGCGAACTGGTACGAGGGCAAGAAGCTCGAGTTCCGCGGCGAGTTCTACACGCATACCTTGATGACGCCGATGTTCGCGCCGACCGATACGTCCTACGGCGCGCCGAAGGTGTTTCTCGCGGCCGTCGGCCCGCTCATGACCGAGGTCGCCGGCGAAGTCGCCGACGGCATGATCTGTCACTCGTTCACCACCGAGAAGTACATGCGCGAAGTGACTCTGCCGGCGATCGAGCGCGGGCTCGCGAAGGCCGGCCGCAAGCGCAAGGACTTCCAGATCTCGTTCCCCGGCTTCGTCGTGACCGGCGCGACCGAGAAGGCATGGAGTGACTCGCGCCGCGGCGTGTGCAAGCAGATCGCGTTCTACGGCTCGACGCCCGCCTACCGTCCGGTGCTCGAGATGCACGGCTGGGGCGGGCTGCAGACCGAGCTGAACGCGCTCTCGAAGCAGGGTCAGTGGGACAAGATGGGCGAGCTCATCGACGACCAGATCCTCGAGCAGTTCGCCGTGGTCGGCTCGCCCGACGAGGTGATCCCGCGCTTCAAGGCGCGCTTCGGCGACGTCGTCGACCGCACGACCCTCGGGTTCGCGGTTGGTTCGAAATCGAGCGCGAAGCAGCTGATCGCCGAGCTGCACGGCTGAGCCGGCGCTACCAGCCCGAGCTGGCTCCGTAGGGCAGGTTGTGCATGAACGCCTCGATCGCGCGGATCTGCTGCGCCTCGACGCGGAACAGCTCGAAGAGCAGCGTACTGCGTGGCTTGCGGATGTGCGCCGGGAGCTCGATCCGGCGCCCGCCCGCTTCGATCGAAGTGACCGTTCCCGGCACGTCGAGAAACGCGATCGCGAGCACCTGACCCGTTTCCGTGTCGGCTAGCGGATAGCGCCGCGCGCGCACGCGCTCGATGTACGCGAACAGCTTCCGGTCGAACTGCTCGGCCGCGCCGAGGCCTCCGAGGAAGGCCGGGTTGCGCGTGGTCTGTACGCCGTTCTCGATCCGGTCGCACTCGGGGTGGAATGGGACGCCCGCGCTCGAGTCGCGCTCGATACCTTCGAAGTACGAATCGACCACGCGGATCAGCACGTCGCGCGGCGCGCGCTCCGACGGGTCGAGCAATCGCTCGGGCACGGGCTTCGCGGCGAGAAGTGACTCGGGCGAGAAGATCGAGGACTCACCCTTGTGCGAGACCAGACTTTCGATCTCGCACAGCTCGCCGCCCGCGGCGCCGAGGCGAACCGCGACCACGGCGAGCTCGGCGCCGTCCTCGAGCACCGCGAAGACCAGCGCCTGCGCAGCGCTCGGATCGGCAAACACGCGGCGCGCCCGGACCGCGCGCGTCGTCTTCCACAGCCCCTCGCCGAGCAGTAGCTCGCGCCCGTTCTCGGTGCAGCGGAGCCCGGCCGCAGCCGGCAGTCGCGACGGCTCGCGCGCAGCCAACGCCCCGAGGTAGCGATCCGCCAGGACGTACAGCTCCTTGCGAGTCACTCCCGTACCGTTGCTCAGTCCAGTGAAGTGACTGGATCGCCGGCCACGCGCCGGCCGCCTTCGAGCCAGCGGCGCAGGCCGGGTGAGAAGCGAGCCGCGAGCTTCTCCGCGAGCGCGAGATCGTCGCCCGAGAGCTCTTCCTTCCAGCGACCATTCGAGCCCTTGAAGATGAAGCGATCCGAGCCGCCTTCGAACAGCGCGTTCAAGGGGCCGAGGATGATCGCTCCCTCGCGCTTCATCGCATCGAACGAGGCCGCTTCCACGAGCCGCGGCCAGAGCGCGGCCGGCGTCTGGATACCGAGAAACGCGGCGATGCGGCGCATCTCGCCGTCGAGGTCGGCCTTCAGATCGTTGTAGTGCACGAGCAACAGGTTCTCGCGCCGGCGCACGCGCCAATAACTCGTCTCGAAATCGACGAACGAGAGGTCGGGGTAGCCATCCTGCCACCCCGACTGGGAGCCGCGCGTGAACCAGCGCCGCCAGAAGTCGCGCAGATCGCCGGTTTCGCGTGGAACCGGGCCGAGCTCCGCTGGGGCGCTCGCCTCGATCGCATCGAACGCGGGCGGAGTGAGTCCCGAATAGTGGTTGAAGTACGACATGCACGCGTCGCGCGGGTCGCGCGCGACGTGGATGTAGCGGACCTCGTCGTAGATCGGCAGGCCGTCGAACGGCAAGTGACTCTTGAGGAAGCGGCGATGCGTCTGCGCCTCGATCAGCTCGCGTATCGCCTCGATCGGAGCGACGAAGCTTGCGTCGATCCAGGGCGAGATCTCGAGAACCGGGCACGGCGCGGGTGACTGAAAGACGAGCAGGCTGACGATGCGCTGCGTCCAGGTCGTGCCGCACTTCGGCGGTGTCGCGATCACGACATCGCCGGCGCGCGGCGCGTAGTGGTCCCAGCGCGTGCTGTCGTGCACCCAGGTGCGGTAGGTCCGCGGCGACTTTCGGCGTTCGGTCATCGGGACCGGAGGCTACCACGCCTCATGCGGCGTCGTGAAAAATGATTCCCAGGCTGAAGCGCAGGCCCGAGCGGATGCGACTCACACCATGGCGCATCTGCGCGCGGTGAAAGCCGCGCGGGCCGCGGCGCGGGCGTTCTCGTACGGGGAAAACGACGGCGTCGCCGCGCGCGAGCGGAACGACTTCGCCGCGCGACTGCGCCCGAGGGCGCTGCTCGACCAGGAGAAACTCGCCGCCGACGAAGTCGCGCGCAGGGTCGGAGAGAAGCACCGTCGCCTGCAGCGGAAACACC
>JBGQIB010000088.1:0-18217 GCA_041498295.1 bacterium
ACTTCACCTGGTGGGTGAATCGCAAGGACACACTCGGCGACAACATCTTCGAGGGCGGTTTCCTCGGCCTCGACAACATCGGACCGATCGACCGCTCGGCCCTGCTGCCCGGCGGCGAGCTGCTCGAGCAGTCCGACGGCACGGCGTGGATGGCGAAGTTCTGCCTCAACATGCTCGAGATGGCGCTGCGGCTCGCCAATCGCGATCGCTCCTACGAGGGAGTCGCCATCAAGTTCTTCGAGCACTTCGCCTCGATCGCCACGGCCATGGACGAGCTCTGGGACGAGCAGGACGGCTTCTACTACGACCGGCTGCGCTGCAAGGACGGCTCGATCGTGCCGTTGCGCGCGCGCTCCATGGTGGGCCTCTTGCCGCTGTTCGCGGGCGTGCGGCTCGACGCGTCGCTCTGGGAGCAGCTCGCGGACTTCCGCAAGCACGCCGGCTGGTTCGTCGCGAACCGGCCGAAGCAGGCCGCGTTTCTGCGCTACCACGCCGTAGACGACCGCCCCGAGCTGATCACGCTCGTCGACGACTCGCGCTTGCGGCGCCTGCTCGCGCGCATGCTCGACCCCGAGGAGTTCCTCTCGCCCTTCGGACTGCGCTCCCTCTCGCGGTACCACCGGGAGCACCCGCTGGTGCTGCAGCTCGATGGCCAAGACGCTCGACTCGACTACGAGCCGGCGGAGTCGGCGACGCAGCTCTTCGGCGGGAACTCCAACTGGCGGGGGCCGATCTGGTTCCCGTTGAACTTCCTGGCGCTCGAGTCACTCCGCCACCTCCACTCGGCGCTCGGCGACGGCTTCACGGTCGAGCTGCCGACCGGCTCGGGCGTCCCGGCGACTCTGGGCGAGGTCGCAAACGAGCTCGAGCGGCGGCTCTTGCGCTTGTTCCTACTCGACGCGAAGCAACACCGACCGGTGTACGGTGAGAACGCGCTCTTCCAGCGCGACCCCGCCTGGCGCGATCACGTCCCCTTCCACGAGTACTTCCACGGCGACACGGGCGAGGGGCTCGGCGCCTCGCATCAAACGGGCTGGACGGCGCTCGCGGCCGTACTGATCGCGCGCCGGCGACCGCTTTCGTGAGTGCGCCGGAGCGCGCGGTTTCCGCTCCGTCAGTCCTTCCAGAGCAGGAAGCCGCCCCGGAAGGCATTCGAGTTGTCGCCCAGTCGCGCCGCCCGCGGCGCTCGCTTGAACAGCTTCGCGTTGCCACCGCCGAGGACCACGTAGTCCGCTTCGAGAGCGGTCGCGAGCCGCTCGACCACGTCGCTGACCGCCTTGCGCCAGCGCTTCTGCCCGAGGCGTTTCAGCCCGCGCAGCCCGACGTAGTCCTCGAACGTCTTGCCCTTCTTGTACTCCAGGTGGGCGATCTCCATCGGCTCGAGCAGGCCGTCTACGACCATCGCTGAGCCGAGCCCGGTGCCCAGACCGAGGAACAGCATGTTGCCGCCTTCGTAACTCCCGAGGGCCTGCATCGCGGCGTCGTTCACCACGCGCACGGGCTTGCCGAAGGCCTTGTGGAAGTCGAAGCCGACCCAGCCGGGGCCGAGATTTCTCGGCTCCGCGACCGGCTTGCCGTGCATCACCGGGCCGGGATAACCGATCGAGACGACGTCGTAGCTCCAGTCGCGCGTGAGCTGCTTCACCGCCGCGACCATCTGCCGGGCAGTCATCTTGGGCCCCGACGCGACCGCGCGCCGCTCGCGCTTCCCGGTCGCCAGCACCTTCAGGTTCGTGCCGCCGACGTCGACGACGAGAATTTTCCGGCGCTTGCCACGCATCGTGAGTCGACTACGGGCTTTCTGGAGCGCGATTCGCGCGCCGCGCCCGTGTCGGGGTAGCCTCTCCGGGCGGAAGGAATCAAGCCATGGATCGCGGCCCCGAGCCTATCACCTCGCGCGCGGCGTGGCGTGCGCTGCAGGCGCATCACTCGGCCGTGAAGGGCGTGCACCTCCGGCAGCTCTTCGCCGACGACCCCAAGCGCGGCGAGCGGCTGACGGCCGAGGCTGCCGGCGTGTTCCTCGACTACTCGAAAAACCGGATCACCGACGAGACGCTCGCCCTGCTGGTGCGCTTGGCGGAAGAATGCGGCTTGCGCGCGCGCATCGACGCGATGTTCCGGGGCGAGAAGCTCAACGTCACGGAGCAGCGCGCGGTGCTGCACGTGGCGCTGCGCGCGCCGCGCAACGCGTCGATCGTCGTCGACGGCGAGAACGTCGTGCCGCACGTCCACGCGGTGCTCGACAAGATGGCCGAGTTTTCGAACCGCGTGCGCAGTGGCGCCTGGAAAGGTCACACCGGCCGGCGGATCCGCAACGTGGTCAACATCGGCATCGGCGGCTCCGACCTCGGCCCGGTGATGGCCTACGAGGCGCTCCGCCACTACAGCGAGCGCAGCCTGACGTTCCGATTCGTGTCGAACGTCGACGGCACGGACTTCGCGGAGGCGGTCCGCGACCTCGAGCCGCGCGAGACACTCTTCATCGTCTCCTCGAAGACCTTCACCACGCTCGAGACCATGAGCAACGCACACACGGCGCGTGCCTGGTCCGTCGCGGGTCTCGGCGGCGACGAACGCTCCGTGGGCAAACACTTCGTCGCGGTCTCCACGAACGCGACCGAGGTCGCGAACTTCGGAATCGACACCGCCAACATGTTCGGCTTCTGGGACTGGGTCGGCGGGCGCTACTCGATGGACTCGGCGATCGGATTGTCGACGATGCTGGCGATCGGCTCGGAAGCGTTCCGCGCAATGCTGGCCGGCTTTCACGCGATGGACGAGCACTTCCGCAGCGCGCCGTTCGAGCGCAACCTGCCCGTGCTGCTGGGCCTCTTGTCCGTTTGGTACAACGACTTCTTCGGCGCGCAGACGGTCGCGGTCCTGCCTTACGAGCAGTATCTGAAGCGCTTTCCCGCGTACCTGCAGCAGCTCACGATGGAGAGCAACGGCAAACACGTCACCCTCGACGGAGCGCCCGCGTCGTGCGACACCAGCCCCATCTACTGGGGCGAGCCGGGGACGAACGGCCAGCACTCCTTCTACCAGCTGATCCACCAGGGAACGCGACTCATCCCGTGTGACTTCATCGCGTCCATCGAGTCACTGAACCCGCTCGGCCGCCACCACGACATCCTGATCGCGAACGTGCTCGCGCAGGCCGAGGCGCTGGCCTTCGGCAAGAGCGCGGAGCAGGTGAAAGCCGAGGGCACGCCGGACTGGCTCGTGCCGCACCGCGTGTTCGAGGGGAACCGACCCTCGAACACGATCTTCGTGCAGCGCCTCACGCCCGAGACACTCGGCAAGCTCGTCGCGCTCTACGAGCACAGCGTGTTCACGCAGGGCGCGATCTGGAACATCGACTCGTTCGACCAATGGGGAGTCGAGCTGGGCAAGGTGCTCGCGCAGCGCATCCTTCCCGAGCTCGAGGGCAAGACCGAGCCACCGCTCGCGCACGACTCTTCGACCAACGCACTGATTCGACGCTACCGGCGGCCCAAGGGTCCTGCCTAGAACAAGGAGCACGCGATGCAGCTGGGAATGATCGGCCTCGGCCGAATGGGCGCGAACATGGTGCGCCGGCTTCAGAAGGGAGGTCACTCCTGCGTGGCCTTCGACCGTTCCGCCGAGGCGGTTAAGGCGCTCGTCGCTGAGGGAGCGACCGGGGCAGCGTCACTCGCGGAGTTCGTTACGAGGCTCGCCAAGCCGCGCGCGGTGTGGCTCATGGTTCCGGCGGCGGTCGTGGACGGGACGATCGCGGAGCTGCAGCCGAGCCTCGAGCCAGGGGACATCTTGATCGACGGCGGCAACTCGTACTACGTCGACGACATTCGGCGCGCCAAGCAGCTCGCGGAGAGCCAGATCCAGTATGTGGACGTCGGCACGAGTGGGGGGGTGTGGGGTCTCGAGCGCGGCTACTGCATGATGATCGGCGGACCCGACCAGGCGGTGCGGCGGCTCGATCCGATCTTCAAGACGCTCGCACCCGGTGTCGGCGACATCCCGCGAACCCCCGGCCGCGAGACACTGGGTGGCACGGCCGAGCAGGGGTATCTGCACTGTGGCCCCAACGGCGCGGGTCACTTCGTCAAGATGGTGCACAACGGGATCGAGTACGGGCTGATGGCGGCCTACGCCGAGGGCATGGGCGTGCTGCGCGGCGCGAACGTCGGCAAGCGCGAGCACGCGATCGACGCCGAGACGACGCCGCTGCGCGAGCCCGAGCACTATCGATACGACCTCGACCTGCGCGACATCGCCGAGCTGTGGCGGCGCGGCAGCGTGGTCGCCTCGTGGCTCCTGGACTTGAGCGCGGCCGCGCTGGCCAAGGACCCCGACCTCACTCAGTTTTCCGGTCAGGTGTCCGACTCCGGCGAGGGACGCTGGACGATCAAGGCCGCGATCGACGAGGCCGTGCCCGTGCCCGTGCTCTCCACGGCGCTCTATCAGCGCTTCAGCTCGCGCGGTGAGTCCGACTTTCCGGACAGGCTGCTCTCGGCGATGCGCTTCGAGTTCGGCGGCCACGTCGAAAAGCCCGCAAAGAAGTGAGTGAGACGACCGTGAGCGAGACCCACTCCGACGCGCTCGTCTTTTCGCGGACAAGTGTCTGCCCGTGACTTGCGCCGAGATACTCGTGCGCTTGCGCCGACCCCCGACGGTGTACCCCGCGGAGACGGTGCTCTCGAATCACGTTTGGAAGCGGATCAGTCCCGACGTCACGATCGCGCTCGGCATGAACGTCGAGCGGGTCCTCGGAGACGCGATGGCGGGAGACGCGACGCTCTTCGCGCGCGAAGACTATGTCGAGGAGGCGTGGCGGATCGTCGATCCCGTGCTCGCGGCCAGCACTCGAGTCCACGAGTACGAGCCGGGTGCCTGGGGCCCCGACGAAGCCGACCCGATCGGCTCTCCCGCGGGTGGCTGGCACGATCCCACGTTGACGCCATGAAGATCGACGTCCTGCCGGACGCCGACGGCGTGGCGCGACGCGCGGGCGAGTGGATAGCCGCCGCCGCGCGAGCCGCCGCCGCGGTGCGCGGCCGCTTCGCGATCGCAGTCAGCGGCGGACACACGCCGGGCCAAATGCTTCAGGCGCTGGCCCACGAAGACGTTCCGTGGGCCGTGGTGCACTTCTTCCAGGTGGACGAGCGCGTCGCGCCCGCCGGGGATCCCGACCGGAACCTCACTCAGTTGCGCGAGAGCCTCCTCACGCGGGCGCCGCTGCGAGCCGAACAAGTCCACGCCATGCCGGTGGAGTCAGCGGATCTCGAAGCCGCCGCCGAGCAGTACGCCTTGACCTTGCAGCAGCTCGCGGGCAACCCGCCGGTGCTCGATCTCGTCCACCTCGGCCTGGGCGCGGATGGTCACACGGCATCGCTAGTGCCGGGCGATCCGGTGCTCGAAGTCAGCGACCGCGACGTCGCGGTCACTGGCGCCTACCAAGGAAGGCGGCGAGTGACCCTGACCTACCCGGCGATCGACCGCGCGCGAGAGAGACTCTGGCTCGTGACCGGAAGCGAGAAGGCCGGCGTGCTCGCGCGCCTGCGCGACGCGGACGCGTCGATCCCCGCCGGTCGCGTGCGGCGCGACCGGTCCCTGGTGCTCGCCGACGCCGCGGCGGCCGCCGGCCTCGGACCGGAGCACCGCGACCCACAACTACCGCGAAGGTGAGACGAGTGACTCCGAACCCCCTGGACCAGCTCTCGGTCAACACGATTCGAACGCTCTCGATCGACGCCGTGCAGCAGGCGAAGTCGGGTCATCCCGGCACGCCGATGGCGCTCGCTCCGCTCGTCTACACGCTCTGGAATCGCGTGCTGCGCTTCGACCCACAGGATCCGATCTGGCCCAATCGCGACCGTTTCGTGCTCTCGAATGGCCATGCGTCGATGCTGTTGTGGTCCGTGCTGCACCTCTCCGGCACGCGCGCCGTGAACGCCGAGTACGAGAGACTCGGCCAGCCGTCCGTCACTCTCGACGACATCCGGCGCTTCCAGCAGCTCGACAGCCGCGCGCCGGGTCATCCCGAGTATCGCTGGGTGTCCGGCGTAGAGACCACCACCGGCCCGCTCGGCCAGGGAATCGCGACCAGCGTCGGCATGGCCATCGCCGAGCGCTGGCTCGCGAGTCAGTACAACCGGCCCGGCTTCGAGATCTTCGGCTACGACGTGTACGCCGTCTGCGGCGACGGCTGCCTGATGGAGGGCGTGGGCTCGGAGGCCGCGTCGCTCGCGGGACATCTCGGCCTCGAATCCCTGTGTTGGATCTACGACAACAACCACATCACGATCGAGGGTGACACCCGGATCACTTTCACCGAGGACGTGGCCGTACGCTTCCTCAGCTACGGCTGGAGCGTGCTGCGCGTCGGCGACGCGAACGACCTCGAACGCATCGAGCACGCGTTGCAGACTTTCCGCGCCACGAAGGGACGTCCGACCCTCATCATTCTCGACAGTCACATCGGCTACGGCTCGCCGAACAAGCAAGACACCGCGGAGGCTCACGGCGAGCCACTGGGCGAAGAGGAGGTGCGACTCACCAAGCGCGGCTACGGCTGGCCCGAGGATGCGAAATTTCTGGTCCCGGACGGCGTGCGCGAGCACTTCGCCGCCGGCATCGGCGCGCGCGGCGCCGAGTCACACCGCAAGTGGACGGAGCTGTTCGCGGGCTACCGCGCGGCCTTTCCCGAGCTGGCGAGCGAGATCGACCAGATGCAGCGCCGCGAGCTCCCGAACGGCTGGGACAGCGGCCTGCCGGTGTTCCCCGCGGACGCGAAGGGAGTGGCGGGGCGCGACGCGTCGGGGCAGGTACTGAACGCGCTCGCGCGCAACGTGCGCTGGCTCATCGGCGGCTCGGCCGACCTCGCCCCGTCGAACAAGACGGCGCTGAAGTTCGCCGGCGCCGGTGACTTGCAGGCGGAGACTCCCGGCGGGAAGAACCTGCACTTCGGCATCCGCGAGCACGCGATGGGCGCGATTCTGAACGGGCTCTCGCTGTCGAAGCTGCGCCCGTTCGGGGCGACCTTCTTCATCTTCAGTGACTACATGCGGCCCGCGATCCGACTCTCCGCGCTGATGGAGCTGCCGACGATCTTCGTCTTCACGCACGATGCCATGGGCGACGGGGAGGACGGCCCGACGCACCAGCCCGTCGAGCAGCTCGCATCTCTGCGCGCGATCCCCGGTCTCACGGTGCTGCGGCCGTGTGACGCCAACGAAGTGGTCGAGGCGTACCGCTACGTCATGCAGCTGCGCCACGGGCCGGCGGTGCTCGCGCTGTCGCGCCAACCGCTGCCGACCTTGGACCGCACGCGCTACGCGCCTGCGTCCGGAGTCGCGCGCGGCGGCTACGTGCTCGCCGACGCGCAAGGCGGGCCAGAGCTGATCCTGATCGCCACGGGCAGCGAGGTCATTCTGGCGGTCGAAGCACACGAGAAGTTAGTCGCCGAGGGCATCCGATCACGCGTCGTGTCGCTGCCGTCCTGGGAGATCTTCGATCACCAGCCGCAGGAGTACCGCGACGCGGTGCTGCCGCCGAGCGTGCGCGCGCGCATCGCGATCGAGCAGGCCTCCACGTTCGGCTGGGAGCGCTACGTCGGCGCGGAAGGCCGCATCATCGGCATGCATACCTTCGGCGCGTCGGCTCCGCTCGCCGAGCTCCAGAAGCGCTTCGGCTTCGAGCCGCAGCGCGTGCTGGCGGTGGCGCACGAGCTGCTCGGGAGGAAGTGACACGGAGGTGTGTCGAGCCGCAGGCTTCGCGAAACTCAGCGACGAACAGTGGACTCAGAAGCCGCCGTGAGTCGCCGGAGGCGCGCCGAGGTCACTGCCAACACGCGAGCGACACGAAGAGCGAGGGACCCGCGGGCTCGGGCACCACTTCGAACTACGAGGGATTTCCCCCTCTCTGCTGCGGCTTTCGATCGCCGAGCGCCCGGAAGCGACTACCGCGCAGGTAACGCTTTACGACAGCGGAAAACGGCGGCGCAGAGTGTCCTCGCCCAGCGCCGTGAAGTGCAGGACTCGTGACCCGCGCGCGCGGCGGGCCCAGCGGAGCTCGAGACAGCGCTCGAGCAGAGCGGCGCCGAGGACGCCCGCGAGGTGATGGCGGCGCACACTCCAGTCGAGACAGGGCCGGCAGAGCGGGCGGCGCCCCGGCGTCAGTGACTCGACGTCGACGCCGAGCTCGTTGAAGAAACGCCGCCCCGGCTCCGTGAGATCCAGGCCGTCGCGGCCGCGTCGCAGGAAGCGACGCCGTTCGAGGCTCTCGAACGCGACCACGCCGAGCTCTCCCGCGAGATGGTCGTAGCAGACGCGCGCCTTTCGAAGCGCCGGCTCGCGCGGGCCCGTGATGACCTGGGCGGTGGCGCGCCGATCCGCGACGCCGATCAGGCTCTCGAGCAGGTGCCCGACCTCGCGGTCCGCGAGCCGCACGTAGCGATGCCGTCCCTGGCTCTCGCTGGCGATCAACTTCGCCGCGAGGAGCTTGGCGAGGTGCGCGCTGATCGTCTGCTTCGTCACGCGCGTGGTCTGCGCGAGCTCGCTGGCGGTCAGCGCCTGACCCGCCAAGAGCGCCGTCAGAATACCGGCCCGGGTCGGGTCGCCGATCAGCGCCGCGATACGGGCGATGCTCGCTCCGTCGTACATGGTTCGATGATAGACGAACCATTCAGCACACACCATCGGCTACCGTTCGGCCCATGAGAGTCACCTGCTTCATCCGCTACCAAATCGATCCGTTCCAAAGGGAAGCCTTCCGGGCGTACGCCCAGCGCTGGCTGGAGATCATTCCCCGCTGCGGCGGCGACCTGCTCGGATATTTCCTGCCGCACGAGGGCACGAACGACGTGGCCTGGGGCGTGATCGCCTTCGAGAGCCTCGCCGCCTACGAGGCGTATCGCAGGAAACTCAACGCCGATGCCGACGGCCGCGCGAACTTCGCGTTCGCAAAATCCCAGCGCCTGATTCTTCGCGAGGAGCGGACGTTCCTCGAGCAGGTCGAATGATCGCGGTGATCTTCGAGGCGCAGCCGCGCGCCGGCCAGCGCGACGCGTATCTCGACGCTGCGGCGCGCCTGCGACCGCTGCTCGAGGGCAGCGACGGGTTCATCTCGATCGAGCGCTTCGAGAGCCTCGCGCAGCCGGGCAAGATCCTGTCGCTCTCGTACTGGCGCGACGAGGCGTCGATCGAGCGTTGGCGCAACGTCGAGTCACACCGCGAGATCCAGCGCGCCGGGCGCGAGACGATCTTCGCCGGCTATGAGCTGCGCGTGGCGCGAGTGATCCGCCGCTACGGACTTCTCGACCGCGCCGAGGCGCCCGAGGATTCGCGGCACGAGCACGGCTAGGCGGACGGGCTAGCGGGGCGCTTCGTCGGGGCTCGCCAGCTCCAGCGAGAGCGCGTGGATCTCGGGGCCGATCTCGGCGGCGAGCGCGTCGTACACCAGACGGTGACGGGCGAGGCGGGCGACGCCGCGAAAGCGTTCCGAGACGAGCCTCACGCGGAAGTGGCCGGCGCCCGTGGCGGCGCCGGCGTGGCCGCGGTGCTTGGCGCTCTCGTCGAGGACGTCGAGCTCGACGGGCGCGAAGGCCGCGCGCAGGAGCCCCTCGATTCGGTCGCGCCGATTCATGGCGGGGAGTATCTCGCGGAGTCAGTCCGCGCGCGAGCCCTCGCTGAGGATCGCCCGGATCTGCGCGACCTGGGCCTGGATCTCCGCGATCGACTGGGCGGCGCCGCTCGCGAAGTCGCGCGTCTTCTGGCCGGCCGCGCGCACGGAGTCGACCTTGCGGCGCAGCGAGCCGGCGCCGGTCGAGGCGTGGGCGGCGTTGCGCGAGATCTCGTTCGTACCGCTGGAGAGCTCGTCGGTGGTGCGCGCGACACCCTGGGTGGTCGAGGCGGCGCGCTGCACCGAGGTCGTGATCTCGTCCGCGCGGCCCGCGGCGTTGCCGACCGACGACGAGATCTCGGCGCTGGTCGCGGTCTGCTCTTCGACCGCGGTCGCGATCGTCTGCGTCGCCTCGCGCATGGTCTGGATGATCGCGCCGATGCGCTCGATCGAGCTGACCGCGCCCTCGGTCGTGCGCCGAATGCCGTCGACCTTGCTCGCGATCTCCTCGGTCGCGGCGCCGGTCTGGCGCGCGAGCTCCTTCACTTCGTTCGCGACGACCGCGAAGCCCTTGCCCGCATCGCCCGCGCTCGCCGCCTCGATCGTGGCGTTCAGCGCGAGCAGGTTCGTCTGGTCGGCGATGTCGTTGATCACGTCGACGACGCGGCCGATCTCGCGCGCCGCCGTACCGAGCACCGCGACGGTCTGATTCGTCTCCTCGGCGAGCTTCGCGGCCTGCACCGCGACATCCGCCGAGTGATGGCAGCTCGAAGACACGTCGCGCAGCGACGCGCTCATCTGTTCCACCGCCGTGTTCACGGAGCGGATCGAGTCGTTGAACGTTTCGATCGAGGAGACCGCGGAACCCATGTGCTCGGAGACCGCGCCCGCGCCCTTCGCGACGTCGCGCACGTTCACGCTCGACTCCTCGACCGCGACGGCCACGGCCTGGATCGCGGAGATCGTCGTCTCGCTGGCCTCGTGCATCTCCTCGGTGTCGCGCAAGAGACCGGAGGCGGCCTCCTCGAGCGTGTCGGTCGCAGGCGCGAGCGAGCCGCAGGCGCGAGCGAGCGCATCGGCCGCGGCGCGCAGACGGCTGGCGTCCGTTCGCAGACGAGTGACTCGCGCCTCGGCGCCGCGCAGCACGCGCGCGAGCTCGCTCGCACCCATGCCCTGCAGCATGCGGCGCAGATGCGCCTCGTCGCCCGCCTCGAACGCCGCGGCCGCCTGTTCGAGCGGCGCGAGCAGCGCGCCGCGCACCCAGAGCCACAGGCCTGCGACCGCGCCCAGCGCCCCGAGCCCGAACACCCAGCGCAGGCTGTCTTGCCATTCGGCGGGCCCGAGCTCCCCGAGCGCGAACAGCGCGCCGAGCGCGAGGAGCGCGGCGACCGAAAACATTCCCAAGCTGCGCGCCGTGCTGTGCTCCCGTCCGGTCATTCGGAACTCTCTACGCACTGCAGAATCTTCGTCGCGAGTGTCTCGGGTTGGAAGGGCTTGGTGAGATAGTGCTTCGCGCCCGCCTCGATCGCCTCGATCATCTTGCGGCGCTCCGACTCGGTGGTGAGCATGATGACCGGGATCTTCGCGAGGCCCGGCTGGTTCTTCACCGCGCGCAGGAACTCGATCCCGTTCATCTCGGGCATGTTCCAGTCCAACAGGATCAGCTTCACGTCGTCGTGCTCTTTGAGCCGCTCGAATGCCTCGACACCGTTGGCCGCGGGAACGGCCTCGTGCCCGAGCATCTCGAGGATCTGCTCGATCACCTTGCGCATGATCGCGGAGTCGTCGACGACCAACACCTTCATCTCAGGATTCCTTCAACCGGTAGTACGTGGACCGGCCATGGCGGACGACTTCGAAGTCGTCGCTGTAAAGCTCGAGTGTCTCCGTGGCGCCCGCGGCCAGCGTGCTTTCGGAGCGCATCACCTGGGTCGCCTTCGACAGAATGCTCCGCTTCCACGCGGCGCCGAAGTAGATCAGCACGTTTCGCAGGAGCACGATGTCGAAAACGCCGAGATTTCCGAATGAGTCGAGCAGGTTCATCCGCTTGAAGCGGACGAGCTTGCGGAGCTCGTCGGAGAGGACGGAAATGCGCCCGTCGCGCAGGAAATACTTCTCGCGCAGGTGCAGCGGCAGGCCGCGGCGCATCGAGATCGGGTCGTAGCGTCCGGCTTCGGCGATCGAGAGAGCGTTGCGACTGATGTCCGTGGCGAGTAAGTCGAAGCTGTCGGCGCGGAAGCCGTTCAGGTCGCCCGTGCGCTCCATCTCCTTCAGGAGCAACGCCATGGTGTAGGGCTCCTGGCCGGTGGAGCTCGCCGCCGACCAGACCGACACGCGCATGCGCCCGTCCTGGCGCGCGCGCTCGATCGACTCGGGGATGATCACCTGGCGCATCGTTTCCCAGAAGGGCGCGTCGCGGAACCACGACGTCTCGTTCGTGGTCATGTCGTCGATGATCCGGTCGCGGAGCGACGCCCCGGCGGAGCGCGCCTTCCAGTAGAACTCGCCGAAGCTGGCACAACCCGTCTCGACGACGACCTCGCGCAGACGTGTCTCGACGAGATACATCTTCGCGTCCTCGAGCGAGATCCCGCACCAGGTCTCGATCAACCCGCGCAGGAGGTCAAACTCGTGGCGTTCGAGACTCGGGACGTTCATTTCTGCTTCGCGATCTCCTGCAGGCGGGTGGCGAGATCGTCGAGCGCGACGACCTCATCTGCCTCGCCGCTCTCGACCACGGAGCGCGGCATTCCGTAGACGGCGCAGCTCGCTTGGTCCTGCGCGATGCACCAGCCGCCGCGCTGGCGCACGGCTTTCACGCCTTCGAGACCGTCGGCGCCCATGCCGGTCATGACGATGCAGAGCGCGCGGCCGGGAACGGAGACGGCGAGTGACTTGAACAACACGTCGACCGACGGTCGGAACGAGTTCACGACCTTTCCGGTCGTGAGTCGCACGAACGGCTCCGAATCCTGCATCGCGATCTCGAGGTGCTTTCCGCCGGGCGCGACGAGCACCTCGCCGGCGCGCAGCGGCCGGCCTTCCTCCGCCTCGCGCACGCGCAGCTTCGAGCGGCGGTCGAGTGACGTCGCGAGCGACGCGGTGAAGCGAGCGGGCATGTGCTGGACGATCAACACCGGAACGCGTAGGTCGGCGGGCAGCTTCGGGATCAGCTCGGCGAGCGCGCTCGGCCCGCCGGTGGAGCTGCCGATCGCGACCACGTCGATCGCGGGCACCTTGCCGCGCGCCTGATTCGGCTTCGGCGGCGCTTTCACCGGGCGCGCGCGCTGGGCGCGGCCCTCGCGGTACGCTTCGATCACGACATTGAGTGGCTCGCGCAGCGCCGCGAAGCCGTCTTCGCCGGCCTTCACTTGCGGCTTGGTGACGAAGTCGAACGCGCCGGCTTGCAGCGCTTCCATCGTGATGTTCGCGCCGTTCGTGGTCAGGCTCGACACCATGATGATGCCCGCGTCCGGCAGGATCGAGCGCAGCTTCGGCATCGCTTCGAGGCCGTTCATCACGGGCATCTCGACGTCCAGAAGGATCATGTCTGGCCGCAGCTCGGCGGCCTTCGCGATCGCATCCTTGCCATCGACGGCGGTCCCGACACACTTCACGTCGGCCATCTCGCGCAAGCAGCCCTGCACTAGGCTGCGATAGATCGCGCTGTCGTCGACGATCAGAACCTTCAGCTGCTCTGCCATTCCTACTCCGCGTCGCTCTGCCGCAGCACAGCGCTCGGATCCACCAGGCGAATCACTTGGTCCTTGAGCTGCACGACAGCGGCCAACAGGTGGTCGTTCCTCCCGGACTGATCGGGCGGAGCCGGGGCGATCTGATCCTCGGAGGCGGTGATCACGTCGGAGATCCGATCGACCCAGAGGCCCGCCAACTCGTCGTGAGTGGCGAGGTGGGTAAGACCCAGGCTCGCCAGATCGGCGTTCGTCTTCAGGATCATCAGGCGCGTGCTCTTCTTGAGCTCGCGCGCCGGGTAGCCGAGGCGGACCGCGGGATCGATCACCGTCACGATCTGTCCGCGCAAGTTCATCAGACCGCGCACCGCGGCGGGCGCGCCGCGCGCCGGAGTGATGTGAACCTGGCGATTGATCTCGCGCACGGTGAGGATGTCGATGCCGTAGCACTCGTCACCCAGGTAGAAGGTGCAGAAGCGGCGGTCGCCGCTGGCGGTCGCGCTCATGTCGTCCTCTCGATGCCCGCGATCTCGAGCAGACGCTCCGCGTCGATGAACAGGGTGAGTCGATCCTCGATGATCGCCGCGCCCGAGAGACCCGGGGCATGGAACTGGGTCTTGTCGGGCTGCACGTCGGACTCGAGTGTGTCGACGATGCGAGCGGCGATGATGCCGGCCTCGAGCCCTTCGAGGCGAGGAATCAGCACGAAGAACTCGTCGGCCTCGTCGGCGCTGCCGCGCACGGGCAGGACGTCCTCGAGTCGCACGAGCGGGATCGTGCGGCCGCGGTGTTTCAGGAAGCGGCGCGTGCCGACCCACTCGACCTGCGGCTTCTCGACGCGCTCCAGGCGCAGCAGCTCGCGCAGCGGCATCGCGAAGCGTTCGTCGGCGGCGTTCGAGAAGACGACCAGCGAGCGCCGCTCGGCTTGCGCGGCGACGGGCTCGGCCGCGCCGCGGCGCGCGGTCTCCTCGATCACTTCGTCGAAGCGGATCTGCGCGCGCTTCGCGATGCCGAGCGTGTCGAGAATCATCGCGACGCGGCCGTCCCCCAGGATCGTCGCGCCCGCGTACCAGCCGCATTCCGACAAGTAACTCGATACCGGCTTCACGACGATCTCCTCGCTGTCGTGGAGCTCGTCGACGACCAGGCCGTAGAGGTGCGCGCCGCTGCGCAGCACGACGACGTTCGCACGGGCTGGCCGGTTCTCGCCGGGGGCGCGGATGCCGAGACACTCCGCGAGCCGCACGAGCGGGAGCAGGTCGCCGCGCAGGCGCAGCACTTCGCTCGAGCGAATACGCTCGACTTGCTCGGCCTCGCGCTTCAAGCGCACGACCTCGACGACGTTGAGCTGCGGGATCGCGAAGCGCTCGCCGTCGGCGGAGACGATCAGCGAAGGGATGATCGCGAGCGTGAGCGGCAGGTGGATGCGCAGGCGCGTCCCTTCGCCGATCGCGCTCGACACCTCGATCTGGCCACCGAGGTTCTGGATGTTCGTGCGCACCACGTCCATGCCGACGCCGCGGCCCGAGACGTCCGAGACTTCCTTCGCCGTCGACACGCCCGGCTGGAAGATCAGCGCGACGGCGTCTTTCTCGGAGAGCGAGAGCGCGTGCTCGCGCGTGATCGCGCCGCGCGCGATGGAGGCTTCCTTCACGCGCTCTGGGTCGATGCCGCGCCCGTCGTCCTGAACTTCGATCACGACGCGGCCGCGCTCGTGATACGCGCGCACCGAGACCGTACCGGTCTCCGACTTGCCGAGCACCGAGCGGCCCTTCGGATCCTCGAGGCCGTGGTCGACGGCGTTGCGCAGCATGTGAGTCATCGGGTCGGCGAGCGCCTCGATGATCGAGCGATCGAGCTCGACGTCGCCGCCGCTCATCTGCAGCTCGACGCGCTTGCCGAGCCGGTGCGCGATGTCTCGCACGAGCCGGGGCATGCGGTCGAAGAGCACGCGGACCGGCTGCATCCGCGTGTTCATGATGTTCTCCTGCATCTCCGTCGTGACGAGATCCAGGTTTTGCAGCACCGACTTCACGCCTTGCTGGGTCGAGTTCTCGAGCAGCTGGCGCATCTGATTGCGGCCGAGCACGAGCTCACCCGCCAGATTCATCAGCTTGTCGAGCAGCGCCAGTGAGACACGGATCGTCTCCGCACGCCGCTCGCCGCCGATCACCGCGTCGGGGTCCGCCGGATCCATGCTCTCGGGCGAGCGCGCGCCCGCCTCGGGCCGCTCCTCTTCCTCGAAGGGATGGGCGGGCAGCTCCGCGTCCCCGAGGCGCTGCGCCTGCGCGGCCGCGATCGCCTCCGCCTGCTCGACGGTCAGAAGCCCGAGGGCGATCGCGGTGGCGCTGAACGAGCGGCGCAAGAGGGAGCCGCGCTGCGCGCGCAACACTTCTCTGCGTTGCGAGTCGTTCAGGAAGCCGAGGTCGACCGCGATCTGGCCGAAGTAGAGCGTGAGCGGGCGCTGCGTGTCGGGCAGCGGAAACTCGTCGACCGCGCCCTCGATGCCCGAGGAGACCGCAGCGAGCGACCCCGCGGGGAGACCGACGGCTTCCGCGAGGAGATCGAGCTCGAGCGGAGAAGCGTAGACGGCACTCTTTTTCTCGCCCGGCTCGGCCACGCGCTCGCCATAGCGGTCGAGCGTCGCGAGCAGCTTCTCGCGCTCGCGCTTCTTCGTCGGCAGAGTGAGTCGCAGCAGGTGATTTCCGCGCCGCCGCTGTGTCGCGCACGCTTGCTCGAACGGATCGGCGACCGACTCGGCCGGTGCCGGGGCGCCGGTCATGCCGCCGCGTTCGACGAGTGCGGTGAGCGCCGCGCACAGCGCGTCGGCGGACTCACCTTCGCTGCCGGGCAGCGCGTTCAGCATGCGGCGCAGCGCGTCGACTCCGCGCAGGAGCGGGTCGGCCATCGCGGGGCGGAACTCGAAGTCGCCATCGCGCAGGCGCATCAGGAGACTCTCTAGACCATGCGAGAGCGCGGAGATGTTCTGGAGGCCGAGGAATCCGGCCGCGCCCTTGATGCTATGAATCGCTCGGAAGATCTCGTTCAGATTCGCAGCGTCGCCACCGCCGCGCTTCTCCATTTCGAGGAGAAGCGGCTCGGCCGCCTCGAGATGCTCGAGCGACTCCGTGACGAATTCCGAGATCAAATTCGGGTCGGAAATCACGAGACAGCTCTCCCCGGGGCCCGGACGCATGAAGCCCTTCGCGTAGACATGGATCGGTCGCGCGCGCGTGCGTCTTGCGCGCGGCAGTTACACCGTTTGGATGACGGGGCCGACGCTGGCGGACAGCTCGAGTCAGGCAAGCCGCGGGCGCAAGCGGCAAGCCGCGGACGCGCGGCGCGCAGCGAGGCGCAGCCGAGCGAAGGGCGGGTGGCGCGGCTACGCCGCGCCGGGCCCCGCTAAGAACCGCAGGACGTACGGGAGAATTCCGCCGTGACGGAAGTAGTCGAGCTCGCGCGGGGTGTCGATGCGCACGGTGACGCGAAAGGTCTTCTCTTCGCCGCCCGCGCCGCGCGCGCGCACGCTGAGAATTTGGCGCGGGCGCAGGTTCGCGAGGCCCTCGAGGTCGTAGAGCTCGCGGCCGCTGAGGCCGAGCGAGGCCGGGCTCGCGCCCTCGGCGAACTCGAGCGGCAGCACGCCCATTCCGACGAGGTTGGAGCGGTGGATGCGTTCGAAGCTCTTGACGATCACCGCGCGCACGCCGAGCAGCATCGCGCCCTTCGCGGCCCAGTCGCGCGACGAGCCCGAGCCGTATTCCGCGCCGGCGATCACGATCAGCGGCACGCCCGCCTGCGCGTAGCGCTCCGAGGCCTCGAAGATCGAAGTCACGTCGCCATCGGGCATGTAAGTCGTGACTCCGCCTTCGGTCCCGGGCGCGAGCTGATTGCGCAGGCGCACGTTCGCGAACGTGCCGCGCACCATCACTTCGTGATTTCCACGCCGCGCGCCGTACGAGTTCCAGTCCTGCTGCGCGACGCCATGGTCCAGCAGCCACTTCGCGGCGGGGCTCTTGGGCGAGATCGAGCCCGCGGGCGAGATGTGATCCGTCGTGACCGAGTCACCGAGCAGCGCGAGTACGCGCGCGCCGCGCACGTCGAGGCGGTGACTCGGCTCGCGCTGGATGCCGTCGAAGTACGGCGGCTTGCGGATGTATGTCGATGCGTTCGACCACGCGTAGCGATCGCCCGCGGGCGCCTGGATCGCGCGCCAATTGGCGTCGCCGTGAAACACGTCCGCGTAGCGCTTCTGGAACATCTCGCGCTTCACCGAGCTGGTCACGGCGCGCTGCACGTCGTCGGCCTTCGGCCAGATCTCCGCGAGGGTCACGGGCTTGCCGTTGTTGTCGACACCGATCGGCTCGCGAGTCAGGTCTAGGTCGATGCGGCCCGCGAGCGCATACGCGACGACGAGCGGCGGCGACATGAGATAGTTCGCGCGCACGAGCGCGTTGATGCGCCCCTCGAAGTTGCGGTTGCCCGAGAGTACGGAGACCGCGACCAAATTGCCCTCGGTGATCGCGTCCGCGACGGGCTGGGGCAGCGGGCCGCTGTTCCCGATGCACGTCGTGCAGCCGTAGCCGACGATGCCGAAGCCGAGCTTCTCGAGCGGCGCGAGCAGCCCCGAGTGCGCGAGATAGTCGGCCACGACGCGCGAGCCGGGCGCGAAGCTCGTCTTCACCCACGGCTTCACGCTGAGCCCACGCTCGATCGCGTTCTTCGCGAGCAGACCGGCGGCGGTGAGCACGTGCGGGTTGGAGGTGTTCGTGCAGCTCGTGATCGCGGCGATGACGACGCTGCCCTGGGCGAGCTCCGTGTCGACGCCAGCCACGCGCAGCGGAACGCGCCGGGCAAGCGCGGCCGCGTCGGGCTCGGTCTTGCCGCCGGCAAGCCCGGGCAGCGCGTGCGCGAAGCCGGCCTTCACG
>JBGQIB010000089.1:0-18099 GCA_041498295.1 bacterium
CCGCGCAAGAGACTCGCGAGCGCCGGACCGGGGCAGAGCCCGACGAGTCCCCACCCGACGCCGAAGGTCGCGGCGCCCGCGATGAGCTCGCGGTCGATGTCGCGAAGGGTCGGCAGCGCGAAGCTCTCCGCGAAGAGGGGACGCGGTCGCTGCCGCGTGAGCGCAAACGCGAGCCCGTTCACGGTGAGAGCGCCGCCCATCACCAACGCCAAGCTCGGGTCCCACGTCCCAGTCACGTCGAGGAAGGCAATCACCTTGGCGGGGTTCGTCATGCCGCCGACCGCGAGGCCCGCGCCGAAGACGAGACCAAAGAGCAGGGCCGCGAGCACCGGCATCACCCCGCTCCGAAGACATGGCGCACGACGAAGACCGTCAGCGCGCCCGCAGCCATGAAGGTCAGCGTCGCGGCGAGGGAGCGCCGCGAGCCGCGCGCGAGTCCGCAGACGCCATGGCCGCTCGTACAGCCGTTCCCGAGCGCGGTACCGAAGCCGACCAGCAGCCCGCCGCACATGAGCACCGGAAAACTGCCCGTGATTGCGAATCCATGCGGATCCCCGGTGAGCCGGATCACCGCGATCGCGCCGAGCGGGAGCCCACACAGGAACGCGATGCGCCACGCGAGGTCACCGCGCTGCGGCGCGACGGCGCGCGCGAGAATCCCGCTCACGCCCGCGACCTTCCCGTTCGCGAACAGCAGCGCCGCGGCCGCGAGCCCGATCATCGCTCCGCCCACGAGGCTCGATCCCGGTGTGAAGCTCGCCGCGATCAAGTTCCCGCAGAGAGCTCTTCGAGCGCCGCGCGGAACGCGGTCATGGAGAGATCGAGGTCAGGCGGCTCGCCCGCAAGCTCGGCGATCGCGTCGAGCGCGCGGGCCGCGTCGCCTCGCGTCGGCTCGGCGACCGCGTCCCCGCGCTCGCCGAGTGCCCCGCTGAGCTTCACGCGCGCTGCGTCGATCGGTTGGCCAGTGACTTGCGCGAGCCAGGAGAGCGCGGACTCGAGCAGCGCCGCGCGACTCACCGGCAGCGTGCGTTCGACGGGCAGATTGGCGCGCCGCCACGCGATCATGCCGCCGGCGAGGTTGAGCACCGGCCCAAGGCCGAGCTCCACGAGCTGCGCGCACGCCTTCGCCGAGCGCACGCCCGAGCGACAGATCAGGAGCAATGGTCGATCGCGCGGGATCTCGGCGGTACGGCGCGCGAGCTCCGGCAGCGGGATCAAGTAGGCACCGACCAGGTGCCCCAGCGGCCCCACGAACTCGTGCTCCCCCCGAACGTCGATCGCGTGAAACTCCGCGATTCGTTCCGCAGCCTGTTGCGCCAAGAGCTCGGCGATCTCAGTCATCGTCGTCTTCCTCCCGAACGGTTCCACGGAATGCGGAGATACCCAGTGCCGTTGGCCTCCGATTCTGGCAGCTCACAGGCGGCAAAGGCGGGCCGCCTCGAATACGGGAAAGTCAACACCGCTGTTGAATTTCGACTCAGGATCGGGGTATACAAGTGCAGATGTCCGAGAGCCCGCATGCCCCACCGCGCCGGCGGCGCAGCGACTTCGACCGGAATCGCCAGCGCCTGCTCGCCGCGGCGCGGCGCCTGGTCGCGGAGCACGGGCCGGAGGCACTCACCGTCTCCGAGGTCGCGCACCAAGCGGGCCTGAATCGCACGACCGCCTATCAGCACTTCCGCACGCGCGACGCGCTGGTCGCCGCCGTGCTCGAAGCGATGGGCGATGAGCTTCAAACGAGTCTGGAGGAACCGCGCTCCGCGTCGGAGCTGATCGAGGGCATGAGTCGGGTGTTCTTGGAGCAGCGCGAGCTGGCGCGGCTGTCGCTGCATCTCCTCCTGTCCGGTGATCCTCTGCCGCAGCGCAGCTGGGAGCGCTTCGTCAGCCATTTGCGCAAGGTCGCGAGCGGATCGCGCGCGCAGGAAGGCGTCGATGCGGAGATGCTCGGGCACATCCTCGTCGGCACCTGGCTCGTCTGGTCGCTTCGCGTGCGCGCCGAGTACGACGAGGCTGAGGTCGGCCCCGCGACCGAGCGCCTCACGCGCGAGCTGAAGCGGCTCTTGCTCTACGGACTGTTTCGACGCGACCGCATGCCGGAGCTGGTCGCGTCGCTCCACCCGCAGCGTGCTCACGCGCGCAAGAAAGGTGAGTCATGAGCGACGTCTCCTACGACCCGAACGACCCCGAGGTCCGGCGCGATCCCTACCCGCACTTCCGAGAGCTGCGGCGCAAGGCGCCGGTGCGGCTGATCGAGAGCACGGGCTTCTACACCGTGGCGTGTCAGCGCGACGTGCTCGAGGTGCTGCGCAATCCCCAGATCTTCTCCTCGCGCGCGATGCGCTTCCTGCGCTCGAACGGGCGCGCGACGCCGTCGGCGTTCGCCCCGAGCGGTGACGCTCCGCCCGAAGCGATCGCCCAGCTGGTCGCGTCCCTGCCCTTCCCGGTGCAAGAGCTCGCCGGCGCGCGCTCCGTCGTGTTCGCGGACCCACCCGAGCACGACGCGCTGCGTTCGATCGTGAATCGCGGCTTCACGCCGCGCCGCATCGCCGAGCTCGAGCCGCGCATCCGCGAGATCGCGCGCGCCTGCATCGCCGAGGTGCGCCCGAAGGGCGAGCTCGACCTCGTCCGCGATCTCGCGATCCCCGTCCCGGTCACCGTGATCTCGGAGATGCTCGGCGTCGATCCGGAACGGCGCGCCGACTTCAAGCGCTGGTCGGACGCGATCGTCACCAGCGCGACCGGCGGAGTCACGCCGACACCCGTCGGTTCGGCGATCCCCGAGCTGTTCCGCTACCTGGCCCTGGTCATCGAGGAGCGCCGGCGCGCGCCGCGCGAGGATCTCATCAGCGCGCTCATCCGCGCCGAAGACGGCGAGACACTGAAGCCCGCCGAAGTCGTGATCTTCACCCTGCTGCTGCTCGTCGCCGGAAACGAGACCACCACGAACCTGTTGAGCAACGCGCTCCTTGCGCTCACCGAGCACCCGGCCGAGCTCGCGCGCGTCCAGCGCGAGCGCGCACTCGTCCCGGCGCTCGTCGAGGAAGCGCTGCGCTACGACTCACCCGCCCAGGCGGTCTTCCGCGAGACGACGCGCGACACGGAGCTCGCGGGGGTCGCGATTCCCCGCGGCGCGATCGTCGTCCCGCTGCTCGGCTCGGCGAATCGCGACGAGACCGCGTTCCCGAACGGCGAGCGCTTCGAAGTGACTCGCGACCGGCCGAGTCACGTCGCGTTCGGCTTCGGCGTGCACTTCTGCCTGGGGGCCGCTCTCGCGCGCCTCGAAGCGCGGGTCGCCCTCGAGGAGCTGTTCGCGCTGCGGGGAATCGCGCGCAGAGACGCCGGGGAGCCCGAGCGGATCGATTCGTTCGTGCTGCGCGGTCTGCGCAGCTTGCCGCTGGTGTTCGAGAACTAGGCGGCCGAGCGTTCCTGAACCGCGTACTGGAGCTGATATAGGCGCCAGTACAGACCACGCTGCGTGAGCAGCTGATCGTGAGTCCCGGACTCGCGCAATTCCCCGTGGTGCAGAACGAGGATGCGGTCGACGTCCTGGATGGTCGAGAGACGGTGCGCGACGACCATCGAGGTCTTGTTGCGCATCAGCGCGTGCAGCGCGTCCTGGATCAGCGCCTCCGTGGTCGTGTCGACGCTGGAAGTCGCCTCGTCGAGCAACAGGATCTCGGGCCGCTGCGCGAGCGCGCGCGCGAACGAGAGCAGCTGGCGCTCGCCGACGGAGAAGTTGCCGCCGCGCTCGTGAACCGACTGGCGGTAGCCGTGCGGCAGGCGCGCGACGAACTCCTCGAGGTGCGCCGTGCGCATCGCGGACTCGACGTCCGCCTGCGAGACATCCGCGCGCCCGAGGCTCACGTTGTAGGCGAGATCACCCGTGAACAAGAACACGTCCTGCAGCACGAAGGCGATGTGCCGGCGCAGCTCCGCGCGCGGGATGTCGCGGACGTCGACGCCGTCGATCCGGATGCGCCCATCTTGTGGCTCGTACATGCGCGCCAGCAGCTTCAGCACCGTCGTCTTGCCCGCGCCCGTGTGGCCCACCAACGCCACTCGCTGACCCGGTGAGACCGAGAACGACAGGTTCTTGAGCACCGGTTGAGACTCGTAGGCGAAGCTCACGTTCTCGAAGCTGATTTCGCCGCGGATGGCACGCGGTCCGCCGCGCGTCGCCTGCTCTTCCGGCTCAGTCGGAATGTCGAGCAGCTGAAAGACGCGCTCGAGGCTCGCCATCGACGACTGCATCACCGAGTATTTCGCCGAGAGGTCCTGCAGCGGGCGGTAGAAGCGGCGCATCCAGTCGACGAACAAGAGCAGGTCGCCCATCGCGACCGCTTTGTAGCCCATGAGTCGCGCGCCGTACCAGAGGATGAACGCGGTGGTCAGGTTGCCCGCGAGGCCGATCGTCGCGGTGAGCAGCGACTCGTAGTTGATCGACGTGAACCACGCGTCGCGGTGCTCGCCGTTGGTGCGCATGAACTCGGCGAAGTTCCGCTCCTCGCGCGCGAACAGCTGGACCACGCGCATGCCCGTGATCGTCTCCTGCAGGTGCGCGTTGATGCGCGCGATCTTCTGGCGCACCACGCGGAACGCGTCGCGCACCTTCCAACGGAACACGATCGCGGCGCCGGCCATGATCGGAACGACCGCCATCGCGCAGGCCGCCAAGCGCCAGTTCAACCAGAAGAGCACGACCGCAAACGCGGCCATCATCACCAGGTCGGCGAGCAGGGCCACCAAGCCGGCCGAGAACATCTCCGACGCCGACTCGATGTCGTTGCCCAGGCGAGTCACGAGCCGCCCGACGGGGTAGCGGTCGAAGAAGCGCAGCGGCAGCCGCTGCACGTGAGTGAAGAGTGAGCGCCGCAGCTCGAGCATGGCGCGCTGACCCATCACCGCCATCGAGACGCCGCGCGCGAACTCGACCGACGCGCCGAGCGTCGCGATGCCGAGGAACATCAGCGCCAGCCAGGCGATCGCCGGAAATCCGCTCGGCGGCTCCGCCAGGACGCGAAACACAGGCACGCCCGGGAAGCGATCCACGCCTGCCAAGTGATTCAGCGCCGCGCCAAACAGCGAGCCGGGAATCATCTCGAGCACGACGCGCACGGGAATCAGTGCGACCGCGGCCGCGACGAAGCGCCAGTGCGGGCGCAGGTACGGCCAGAGGCGGCGCATCAAGGTCGAGTCATAGACCTTGCCGAGCAGCTCCTCGTCGTGGAAGCCGGGGGTCACGCCGCGTTCCCTTCGATCTCGGCCTCGAGCTGCTGCTGGAAGTGGATGCGCGCGTAGATGCCGTCCAGCTCGACGAGCTCCTCGTGCGTGCCGTGCTCCACGATACGGCCCTCGTCGAGCACGAGGATGAAATCGGCGTCGCGCACGGCCGAGAGCCGGTGAGCGACGATGAAGCAGGTGCGGCCCGCGCGCGCGCCGCGCAGCTCTTTCAGGATCCCCTCCTCGGTCGCGGCGTCGACGGACGAGAGAGCGTCGTCGAGGATCAGGATCGCGGGCTCGAGCGCGAGCGCGCGCGCGAGCGCGATGCGCTGGCGCTGTCCGCCCGAGAGCGTGATGCCGCGCTCGCCCACCACCGTCTCGAAGCCGTCCGGGAAATCCTCGATGTCCTCGAGCACGTGCGCGCGGCGCGCGGCCTCGCGCACGCGCGAGCGCGGCGCGTCGGGACAGCCGAAGCGGACGTTCTCCTCGATCGTGGTCGAGAACAGGAAGCTGTCTTGCGGAACCACGGCGCAGCTCGAGCGCAAGAGCGCGAGCGGGATGCGATTCACCTCCGCGGAGTCGATGCGCACCGTGCCGTCGGGAATCTCGAGCAGGCGCGGAATCGCCGAGACGAGCGTGCTCTTACCCGAGCCCACGGGACCGACGATGCCAACCGTCTGCCCCGGCTCGACCGAGAACGAGACACCCGCGAGCGCCGGCCGCGCCTCGCGCCCGGGAAACGCGAAGCGCAGGTTCCGCACTTCGACACGCCCTTCGAGCTTCTCGAGCGGCAGCACGTCCGCTCGATTGCGGATCGACGGCTCCACATCGAGGATCTCGCCGAGCCGCTGCAGCCCCGCCATGCCGCGCTGCACGATGTTGATCACCCAGCCGACCATGAACGTCGGGAACGTGAGCTGGATCGTGTAGAGGTAGAAGAGCCACAGGTCCGCGGGAGTGAGTCGTCCGCCGATCACGCCGTACGAGCCGGCCGCCAAGACGCCGATCTGCGCCAAGGTCGGCAGCATCTGGATCGTCGTCATCATGCCGGTATTGATGATCGCCAGGCGCATCTGCTTCTTGTACAGCGCGAAGGCGTCGCGATCGAAGCGCGCGCGCTCGCGCTCCTCCATCGTGTTCGAGCGCACGACGAACACGCCGGCCGCGTTCTCCTGCACCGACGACGAGAGCGCGCCGAGCTGCTCCTGCGCCTCGATCGTCGCGCTGTGCATGCGCCGGCCGAAGAAGCGCGCAATGCCGATGAAGAGCGGGTATGGCGACAGCACCCACAGCGTAAGTCGCCAGTCGACGTGCAGCATGACGCCGATCGCGCCGAGATACAGCACCGGAGTCTGCAGGAAGTTCAGCAGGCCCATGCCGAAGAACATGCGCACGTTGTTCACGTCGTTGACCGCGCGCGACATCAGATCGCCGGTGCGCTGGCCCGCGAAATACGACTGCGGCATGCGCTGCAGGTGCGCGAACAGCTCGCCGCGCAGCTCGTACTCGATCTCGCGCGCCGCGGTGAACAGCACGTTGCGCGACGCGTACGAGAACGCCGCGAAGGCGGCGGCCACGCCGACCAGCCAGAGCGCGGAGCGAGTCACGACCGCGTGCTCGGCACCGGCAGAGATCTCGCTCACCACCTCGCGCACGGCGAGCGGCACCATTTGAAAGACGATCGAGTAACCGAGCGTCAGAATGGCGCCGGCTGCGTAGCGCGCGCGATAGCGGCGCACGTAGGCGACGACGCGCTGTCTCGGGGTCAAGCGGACTCCCTCGGGGCGCGCAAGATTACCACAAGGCCTCGACCGCCCTCCAAGTGGGATGCCGCGCTGCCCCCGCGGAGTGCCAGCTCGATGCGCCCGGACGAGCCGACGACGGCGACTAGCGCGCCGGGCGCGACATCCCCGTACGTGCGCGACAGCGGGAGCTCGCGGCCCGCGACCTCCACCAATGACGAGCCCGCCCCTTCGGGCGCGCGCAGATTGGTCACCAGGTTGCCAAAGCGGTCGACGTGCACGACCTCGCCGCGCAGCTCGCCGGCGTCGCCGCTCGGCAGCGGGGTCGGGAGCCGGACGAGCGAGTCGACGGAGATCGTCGGCCCGACGTCGCGCAGCTCGCCGCCGCTGGCGAGGTGCGCGCCGACGGGCGCGAAGATGTCGCGGCCGTGAAACACCGGAGACACCGAGTCCCGCCACAGTCCCCAGTTCTCGAGTGCGCGCGCCAGCCCCGCGCCGCCGAGCTCGAGCACGCCCGTGAAGATCCCGTTGTCCGGGCCGACGTAGAGCTGTTCGCCCAGCGAGAGCGCGAGCCCGCGCCGCGCCGTGCCCACGCCCGGGTCTACCACCGCGACGTGCACGCTGCGCGGCGGGAAGAACGGCGCCGCGCGCGCGAGCAACTCGCTCGCGGCCGCGACATCTCCGGGCGCGAGGTCGTGCGCGAGATCCACGACGCGCGCTGTCGCAAACTGCGCGAGGATCACGCCCTTCAGCGCGCCAACGTAACCGTCCGCGCTGCCGAAGTCGGTCGTCAAGGTGACGATCCCCGACATGAAGCCGGTGCGCTTGACGTGTTTCACGCCGCGGGCCGCCGCCGGTACCACGCTGCGACGCGCGCGCGCGGCAGGCGCAGGAAGTAACTCGCGAGCGCGGCCTGATTGCGCAGCACTTGGCGCAGCGCGCCGTTGCGCGCGTAGCGCCGCGCCGACGTCCACGCGCGCACAGGCAGCAGCACGAGCCGGCCACTGCGCTTGATCAGCCGCACCAGGTCGAGATCCTCGAAGATGGGAACCGGGGCGATCCCCCCGGCCGCGTCGAGCACGCGCTTTCTCACGAACAGCGCCTGGTCGCCGTAGGGGAGACCGCCGAGGCACGCGCGCAGTCGCGCCCCGAGCTCGATCGCGCGCAGGAGCCAGCCGGCCTCCTCGAAGCCGAGTCGGAACGCACCGCCCGCCGTCGACGGGTCGGCGAGCGCGCGCAGGAGCGCCTCGTTCCAGCCCGGGTCGAGGCGCGTGTCCGCGTGCAGAAACAGCACCACTTCGCCGCGCGCCGCGCGATAGCCCGCGTCCATCTGATGGGCGCGCCCCGGCAGCGCGTGGATCACCTGTTCGGCGCGCAGCAGACGCGCGGTGTCAGGGGTTCCGTCGCTCGAGCCCCCGTCGACCACGATCCGCTCGACCCCGGGCAACGCGCTACAGGCGAGCGCGCGCTCAATCCGGGATTGCTCGTTCAGGGTCGGGATGACTACGCTAATCCCCACTCCACCGCCGCGCACGGCGGGAGAGTGCGAGCCGGCAAGGCGTTTTACAATGGCGCGCAGCGGCGATCCAGGGGGGAGAGAATCGGTCGATGACCACGCTTCGCTCAGACGTGCTCGTGCTCGGGAGCTCGCTCGGCGGGCTCGTCGCCGCGACTTACCTCGCGCGCGCCGGGCTGCGCACCGTGCTGATCGAGGAAGACACGCTCGCGAAGCGGCCGCCTTTGCTGCGCGAGCCGTTCGTGCTGTCCGGGCTCGAGATCGACGGCCCGGCGCATCGCGTGTTTCGCGAGCTCGCGCTGCCGCTGATCGAGCAGCGCCGCGTCGCGCAGCGCTCGGTCGCGCTCCAGGTACTGTTGCCGCGCGCGCGGCTCGACATACACGCGGGCCGGCGCGATCTCGCGCGCGAGCTCGACGCGTTCCAGGTTTGCGACCCCGCGGCGGCGCAGGCGTTCTTCGAGGCCGTCGACGTGCGCGGCGACGAGCTGCGCGCGCGCCTCGTCGACGGCGACGCGGGCGACAGCAACGCGCCACTGGTTCAGCGCCTGCTCGCGTTCGGCGGACGGAATGGCAGCACCGAGGCCAGCCTCGGCCCGATGCCCGACGGACTCGCGCCCGTCGTCGGCGCGCTGCTCGCCGCGCTCTCGCGTCTGACTCCCGAGAGCCCACCGAGCCGAGACGCCGCGATGCTGCTGCGCAGCACGCGCGAGGGCGGCTTCTTCATGCCCGACGCCGGTACGCCATTCTTGGATCTGTTCCGGCGCCGCTTCCTCACCTTGCACGGTGAGATCCGCGCAGCGGGCGAGTTCGCGCTCGTCTCGGACCAGGGCGAGCTCGGTGTCGAGCTGCCGCGCGGGCGGCTGTTCGCGCGCGGAGCGGTGTTGGCCGCGCCGCTCGAGCTGCTGCGCCGGGTCTCGACTGCGGCCGGAACGACGCCGCGCTGGCTGAGCCCGCGCACGCCGCCGGTCGACGTGCCGCTGCGGCTGTTCCGAGCCGAGAAGGACGCCCTACCCGTCGGGTTGGCCGCGCGCGCCGTCGTGGCGCCGGGGCCGCCCGAGGCCCTTCACTGGCTGGCGCGCTACCCGGATCCGGTTCAGGAAGGCGTCGAGTGGCTGCTCGTCGCGGGTCCGGGCGCGACCGCTCTGCCTCTCGATCAGCCGCTGGGCGACCTGAACCCGTTCCCCGACGACGGCCTCGTGCCTATTGACCTCGGCCCCGCCCCGCGCTGGGATCGGGACACGGCCGACCACCGCTTCCTCACCACCCGGAATGAGTCCGTGCTGCGCAGCAAGCCGCCCGTGTACGCCGTCGGCGCGGAGCTTGCGCCGGGGCTGGGCTTCGAGGGCGAGCTCCTGCTCGCGCGCCAAGCCGCGCTCCGCCTGGCCGAGCGGCTCGGGGCGAAACGCGGATTGCCATGACATCGCGGGGCCCTTTTGGTACAAGGCCCCCGGGACTTAGGGAGACGTCATGGCGTTCTCGTGCGCGCTCTGCGGAAAGAGGCCCTCGTCGGGCAACAACGTGAGCCACGCCAACAACAAATCGCGCCGCCGCTTTCTGCCGAACCTGAAGAGCGTCCGCGCGATCGTCTCCGGTCGGGTGCGGAAGCTGCGGGTCTGCACGCAGTGCATTCGCTCGGGGAAGGTCACGAAGGTCGCCTAGGCGGCCGTGCCTGACTCAGCGAAAGCGAAGGCCCGCCCCACCCTGCGCCTGCTCCGCTACGCGCGCCCTTATGCGTGGCTGGTCACAGTGGTGATCGTGTTCTCGCTGCTGTACGGCGGCGGAGTCACGGGTCGCGCGTTCATCGTGCGCAACCTCGTCGACGACGTGGCGCTGAAGAACGCGCGCGTCGAGTCGATCGGCGACGTGCTGAAGCGCCCGAAGATCGAGGCGGTCAATCCGGCGAAGCTCCGCAAGGAGCGCCACGACCTGAAGAGGAGCGTGCGCAGGAACCTGTGGCGCGTCGCGCTCTCCGGCCTCGTGCTGGTGGTGCTGATGCCGCTCATCCGGCTGGTGCGCGACTACGCGTCCGAGTGGGTGATGACGCGCGTGCTGGTCGACATGCAGCGCGAGCTCGCGGACAAACTCCTGCGCCTGCCGCTCGGGCGACACCAGAGAGAGACCCGCGGCGACGCGATCGCGCGACTCACGAGTGACACGACGATCGCGAACCGTCTGCAGTCGCAGATCTTCGGCGACGTACTCGAGGACGTGGGCGTCGTCGTCACCGCGCTCGTGGGCGCGACGTGGCTGTCGTGGCAGCTGGCTCTGTCGTTGCTCGCGATCGGGCCACCGGTCGCGATCGTGCTCACGGTGTTCGGCACGCGCATCCGCAAGGCGAGCCGGCGCCGTCAGGAGCAAGTCAGCGAGGTGATGCAGCGGCTCGTGCAGATGCTGTCGGGCATGAAGGTGATCAAGGCCTTCGGCGCCGAGGGTACGGAACAGCAGGCGTTCCGCGACGAGATCATGCGCTACTTCCGGCGCGCGCTGCGCGTGGTGCGCAACCGCGTGTACTCGCGCTCGCTGGTCGAGTTCGTGACTCAGGGCGTGATGGTCGGCGTTCTCGTGCTCGGCATCTGGGCCGTGATCGGCGACTTCTGGGGACTCACGCTCGGCACTTTGCTCGCGTTCTCATTCGTGTCCGGCAGCCTGTACCGCCCGCTGAAGGCGCTGACCCAGCTCTGGAACTCGATACACGACACGGTGCCGTCCGCGGAACGCATCTTCGAGGTGATCGACGCCGAGGAAGAGACCGTCGACGAGCCCGACGCGCTGCCGATCACGCGCCTCGAGCACGGCATCCGCTTCCGCGACGTGGTGTTCCACTATGGGCGCGAGGAAGTGCTGCGGGGCTTCGACCTCGAGATTCCCGCCGGCAAGACCGTGGCGCTCGTGGGCCCGACCGGCGCGGGCAAGACCACGGTCGCGGACCTCCTGCTGCGCTTCCACGACCCCGAGAGCGGCTCGATCGAGTTCGACGGCGTCGACGCGCGCAAGCTGACGCGCAAGTCACTGCGCGAGCTGTGCGCCGTGGTGACTCAGGAGCCGTTCCTGTTCGACACCTCGATCCTCGAGAACATCCGCTACGGCCGGCCCGAAGCGAGTCACGACGAAGTCGTCGCCGCCGCGCGCGCCGCGAACGCGCACGACTTCATCGAGAAGCTCCCCCAAGGATACGAGACACGGGTAGGCGAGCTCGGCGGTCAGCTCTCCGGCGGCCAGCGCCAGCGCATCACCGTCGCGCGTGCGATCCTGCGCGACCCCCAACTCCTGATCCTCGACGAGCCCACCTCCGCGCTCGACGCCATCTCCGAGCAAGCCGTGCAAGAGGCGATCGCGCGACTCATGAAGCAGCGCACCGTCCTCGTCATCGCCCACCGCCTCTCCACCGTCCAATCCGCCGACGTGATTGCCGTGCTGGAAGACGGCGCCATCAGCATGACCGGAACTCACGACGAGCTCGCGACCCGCGGCGGGCTGTATCAGGAGCTGGTCAAGCTGCAACTGCAGGGGGGTGGCTAGGAGTCAGGTCCCGACTCACCTCTGCCGATGACCCGGTCGGAGGTCGCAAGCCGTGGCCAGACGCAGGAGTCACTTGGCGGCGCTGGCTTGGGCCGCGCTCGGTGCGCGCGCCGCGAGCGCGGCGGGCATGCCGCCGCCGCCCGATCCGAGCACGCTCACGGCGGTGCCGAGCTGCCCCGCTGGCTCGCAGCTCGCGGTGAATCCAGCCACCCCCCTCACATGGAAGTGTCTGTTCTGCACAGATGCGAAGGGCCGCCGGCAGGGACCCGAGCTCTGTTGGCATCCGAACGACTCACTCGCCACGAGCGGCAGCAATCGGGACGGACGCCAGGTCGGCTGGTCGTTCGTGTGGGACGAGCACGGGGTGCTGCTCTCCGAGCGCGAGCTCGACGGCGAGGTCATGCTCGCGCGCCGCCGCCTGCCCGGCGAGGGTCCGCCGCGCGCGTCGCGACCCGGCGACGCGGTGCATCCGTGTCCTAAGGGAACCTTCATCGCCGGCTCGCCGCCGCATGCGCAGTGGTGCGAGAAGCCGCGTGCCGACGGCGCGTACGTTCAGGAGGGACCGTTCATCGACTGGTGGTCGCCGGGTGTCGTCGCCCACCGCCGCTCGTATCGCGACGCGCGTGCCGTCGGTGAGTCGTGGAGTTACTACCCCGACGGCAAACCCCAATCCGTGCGCGACGCCGAGCACTGGTCCGGCGCGCAGCAGGCCTGGTACCGGAACGGTCGCAGGGAGCTCGAGCGCATCGACCGCGCCGATGGAGTCACCGTGACTCGTCGCTGGAATCGGGACGGGTCACTCGAGAGCCAGATCGACGCCCGCGGCCGAGAAACCCTGCGCCGCGTCTTCTACTACGACGAGGGCAGGCCGAGCAGCGAAGAGCTGCGCAGCGGCGGGAAGGTCGAGGGCCTGCAGCGCAAGTGGTGGCCCAACGGCCAGCTCTGGTCGGAGGAGGACAAGCACTCCGGGCGCGCGCGCAGCACGACGCGTGAGTGGAGCCCCCGAGGCGAGCTCATGCGCGTGGCGACGCACGAGCCGGACGGCGCGATGCACGAGGAGAACTACCGGGTCTGGATGGACGACCCGCCGGACTGGAACCTGCCGCGAGTCAATGCGGTGTCTCCAGCCGAATCGGGGAAGCCGGACTGCCCGCGCTTCGCGCACGCCTTCGAGGACCGCGGCGCCGGCTTTCTCGCGCGCGGCTGCGCGATCGGCCTTCTGCCGGTTTTCATCAGCCAGGATTTCTGGACGGCCTTCTTCCAGCAGCGCGAGCCGCGCGTGGTCGCGTCGGGTGGCGTCTTGCACGGCCCTCTCCGTATCTGGAACGCGAACGGCGTCGAGCGTGCGGAGATCCACTTCCGCTGGAACAAGTACGACGGCCAAGTGACTCGCTGGCTCGACGACGGAACGCTTTTCGAAACCACGACCTGGGTCGCGGGCGAGCAGAATGGACCATTCGCGCGCTGGGCGAGGACCGGCGCGCCGGGCTCCTGCGGCACGCTTCACCCGGGCAAGCCACTTCCGGTGCGCGACGGGGTCTGGTGGCACTGCCACGCATCAGGGCTGTGTGACAAGCGCGAGGAGTACCAGAACGGAATCAAGAACGGACGCTTCCTCGAGCTCTGGCCCAATGGCCAGACGCGTCACGAGACCGAGTATCGCGACGGCAAGCTCGACGGGAGTGACTCGAGCTGGGACATCGAGGGTCGACTGCTGAGCCAGGGTCACTACGCCGCCGGTGAGAAGACCGGCCCTTGGCTGGAGGACCGCGACCACGCGCAAGGCAGCTACGACCGCGGCCGGCGCATCGGCGAGTGGCGCACGTTCTGGCCCGACGGCACCGCGAAGGCGCGCGGCTCGTACGCCTGGTGTGCGGAGCCGACACCGCACACGGACGGCTGCAAGACCGGCGAGTGGACTTACTGGGGCGAGAACGGCGAGCCCGAGCATCCGACCGAGGCGCCGGCGAGCGTCAGCCCCTGAGTGACTCGGCGCCGTCGACCGGCGCGGAAGTCAGTCACCGACGCGAGCCCGAGGCGGCGTGTGGGTAGTCCGCCGGTGTAGCGCTCACCTCTCGATCACGGCTTCCTGCCTGAGCCGATCGATCTCCGCGTGAAACTCCGACTGCGCGCGGAGCAGGCGGAGGCTCTGCTCGACCTGCGCACGCACCGCCTCGAAGGGAAGCGTCTCCGCCGCTCGAATCTCCTCGAGTTCGACCAGTGACCAGACGCCGTCGCGCATGACCGCTGCGCGCTGGCCGGGTGAGGTGAACGAGAGCGCCTCGGGAAGCCGGTCCGTGGGCGCTGGACCGATGCTCTCGGCACCATCCGCCGCGAGCCTACCGGCGGCGCCAAGCCGCCGGTCCTCCGCGCGCGCCTGGGCCTCGCTCGCGAGCGGCTTGCGCCGCAGCACGAGCTGCCGAGTCACGTAGCGAATTCGCGTCTGCTCGTAGTGCGCGCGGAGCTCGTCGTCGGCAAGAACGACCGAGTCACGCATCGACGCAAACAACGCGTCGCGGAGTCTCTCCTCGTCGGGACACGCCGGACTATTCGTCGCGATGGGCAAACGACTCAAATCCGAGCTTGGGTAGCGAATTCGTGGGCAAGATGTTGACGCTCTCCGGATCTGCGATTCGCGCCAGCGACATCCGGCGCCGCGAGCGACGGCTCGGTGTGGCGTACGTGATCGCCGCACTCCTCTACGTTCTGTTCCTCAGCGAGTTCACGCGCGTCTGGCGCCGAGTCACTCCCGCCAACTGAGTGCGCCGACGCCGCCGGACCCGAGCGCGGTTCCGGGGAGCACGCGCAGGCGCCAGGGCTCGAGGCGCAGCGCGGCGAAGGCCTCGACGGTCGGGCTCGTCCAGCCCGGGATGATCGCGGGGTCGTAGCCGACGGGCGCGGGCGCGGTCTTGAACATGTGCCAGACGGCGGTCCGCGTGGCGTCGTCGAACGCCCACGTGACTCGGCACTCCGCCTGGCAGGTGTCGTGCGTGGGCGTCCAGTAGGAGAGCGACACGTTCGGGGTCTTCTCCAGGTGCGCGCGCTTCAGCTTCGTCGGCTGCGTGGCGATCCAGCCGTGCAGCCGCGAGCCGTTCCAGATCCAGAGCGGGTGGAGGATGCGTGAGAGGGGCCGGCCGCGCGGATCGACGGTCGCGGCGCTGCACCAGACGATGCGGTGCGCCATCTCGACGAACGCGGGCGCGACCTGTGCGAGCTCGCTCACGGAGTGTCTCGCGGCCGCTCGAAGAAGAACGCGCTGCGGCCACCGTCGACGACCAGGTCGTGGCAGTTGACGAAGCTGGCTTCATCGCTGGCGAGGAAGAGCGCGGCATTCGCCACGTCGTCGGCGTGGCCGGAGCGCGGCAGCGGCGAGGCGTGCGCGAGGCTCCGCTCGAGCTTCTCCTGCTTGCGCCGGTTCTCGGCGTCGGGGAGCGTGTTCGCGCGCGCGGAGCCGCCCCAGAAGATCGGCGTGGCGATCGCCGCGGGCGAGATCGAGTTCACGCGGATCCCGAACGGCCCGAGCTCGACGCCGGCGAGGCGAGTCAGGTGAGTCACCGCGGCCTTGGTCGCGGAGTACAGGATGTCGCCCTGCCCCGCGCGCAGCGCCGCGACGCTCGAGTTGTTGATGACGCTGCCCGAGCCCTGCGGCTTCATGGCGCGCGCCGCGTGCTTCAAGCCGAAGATGACGCTACCGAGCAGGAGCTTCGTCGCGTGCGCGAACTGCTCCTCGCTGATCGTCTCGAGTGGGCCCGCGCCCGGCGCGCCGGCATTGTTGAACAGACAGTCGAGGCGGCCGAACGAGCCGAGCGCCGTGTCGACCAGCGCCGCGATGTCGGCTTCGCGCGTGACGTCCGCGCGCTGGAAGACGGCGCGCTGGCCGAGCTCGCGCGCCAGCGCCTCGCCCTTCGCGACCGTGCGCCCCGCGAGCACGACGCGGGCGCCCTCGGCCGCGAAGCGGCGCGCGGTCGCTTCGCCGATGCCGCTGGTCGCGCCGGTGATGATCGCGACCTTGCCCTCGAGTCTGCCCGCCATGCCGCGCGCATTCTATCGGTCGGCGGGGTCCAGGCGCATAACGAGGACCAGAGCCGAGTTCTGCGGTCCCCACAGGCTGAGTGACTCGAAGAGCGGCTCGAAACCCTGCGCGAGATAGAACTTCCGGGTCTTCTCGTAGTCTGGATCGGGGGTCGCGGGGCCGCGCGTCTTCACGTGCAGCCAGTGGGCGCCGCGGCGCGCCGCGAAGTCGCGCGACCAGCGGACGAGCTCGCGCCCGGCGCCGCGGCGATGGCGGGCGGGCTCGACGCCCATCACGTGGATCTCCAGTGACTGCGGATTGTGCTCCTCGAGCGCCACGAAGCCGACGACTTCGTCGTCGACTTCGGCCACCGCGCCGGGCAGCCGACGCAGACTCTCCACGTAGGCGCGGTTCGACTCTTCCATTCCAAACCACTGGGGCAGCGCGCGCAGGATCCGCTCGCACGCGGCGACGTCGCGAGTCTCCAGGCGGCGGAGCGTGAAGCTCTCGTGCGGGGTCAGGCCTTCACCGCCGCGTAGAGCGCCTCACAGCACTCGGCGTAGCGCGGGATCGCGAAGCGCTCGCGGGCACGTCGCTGCGCGTTCGCGCCGAGCGCGAGCCAGCGGCGAGAGTCGGTGGCCGCGCTCGCGAAGGCCGCGGTGAGAGCGTCGGCGGTCTCGTCGGTCACCACTCCCGCGTCGCCGTCGCCCACGAATTCGGGGAGGACCCCGCGGTGCGAGCAGATCGCCGGGATCCCCATCGCCATCGCCTCGAGCACGGCGCGGCACGAGCCGTCGGAGCCCGGAACGAGATACGCGAGCGCGTCCAGCTGCGCGAGCGCGTCGAGATACTCGTCGCCAGGCAGATAGCCGGCGCGGATCACGGCGTGGTCGAGTCCGAGGCGCTGGGCTGGCTCGTCGACCACTTCGCGCGCCCGCGTGCCCCGGCCAATCACCAGGAGCCGAAGCCCGGGCGCGTCGCGGAGCGCGCGGCCGAGCGCCTCGAGAATGAGCTCGACCCGCCGGTGCGGCTGGAGGCGCGCAACCAGCCCGATCACGCGCTGCTCCGGCTTCAGGCCGAGTGACTCGCGGAGCTCCGCGCGCCGCGACCGGGGCGCGAAGCGCTCCGTGTCGACGACCCCGGAGATGACGCCCACGCGCTCCAGTGTACCGCCGAGGAACGCGCGCGTCTCCGCGGCGAGTCGCTCCGACAGCACGGCCACGCCGTCGCAGCCGCTGGGCCCGAAGAGCCAGCGATTCCACGGCCGGCGCGGGATCGGGTCGCCGTGCGTCCAGCTCGCGACGAGCTTCGTGTGCTCGCGGCGCGCGCCCAGCGCGAAGCGCGCGAGCAGATGCGCGCGCGCGTGCGTCGCGTGCACCACGTCGTAGCGGCGCTCGCGCAGGAACGCGCGCAGGCGTCGCACCTCGCCACCGTCGCGCATCGGCCAATAGCCCTGCCCCGCCGCCGGCTGGAACACCGGCGCGATGCCCCGCGCCCGCGCCCGCACGGGCAGCGCGTCGGAGTGACTCGGCGGCATCGCGGGAAACGCGGCGTCCACCTCGTGTCCTCGGGCGCGCAGGCCGGTGACCGCATGCAGCATCGGCTCCGCCGGACCAGTCCACTTCCAGTCACTGGTGAGCTGGAGGATCTTCATCGCCGGAGCGTGGGTAGGCTGCCCGCGCGATCATCGGACCTGCGCTCGAGCTCCCACAGCTTCGCGTATTTCATGAACACGTAGTACGCGGTCGCCGCGGAGACGACGAAACCGGGAATTCCGTTGCGGAACCCCTGGCGCAGCAGGTAGCCCTTGAAGAAGCGCGCGAGCGGGCGGAGCAGGAGATCCGCGAGACGGAAGCGCACGCCCGCTTCCAGCATCGAGCGCGCCATGCGCGCCGAGAAGCGGTCCGTCGTCTGGAGGTGCTCGGAGAGGCTGCGGTAGTTCCAGTGCAGCAGGCGTCCGGCCAGACGCTCCACGGGGCCGTCGAGCTCGACCCGGTCGTGCGGATCCATCCCGGCCCAGTGACCGCGGGAGCGGCGGAACACGCGCAGCTGCCAGTCCGGGTACCACTCGCCGTGCTCGTGCCAGACAC
>JBGQIB010000090.1:0-17886 GCA_041498295.1 bacterium
CGAGCTCACACATGCAGCGATCGAGCGCGGCCTGCTCGGACAGGCCGCCGAGCGCGAGCCCAGTCACGGCGCGCGCGAGCTCGCCGTTCGCGTTCTCGACGGCGCGAGTCACGCCCTTGCCGCGGTAGCGCTTGCCGCCGTCGCGCAGCTCGAGCGCCTCGCGGCTGCCGGTCGACGCGCCGGAAGGTACGGCCGCGCGGCCGCGCGCGCCGGAATCGAGCCGAAGATCCACCTCGAGCGTCGGATTGCCGCGCGAGTCGAGGATCTCGCGCGCGCGCACTTCGCTGATGCGACTCATGGCGGCGCAGTCTATCGGATCGCGCGCAACGGCGACACGAGCACGCCGCCCGCCGGGTCGCGCTCGACGCGCGCCTCGACGCCATACACCGCGGCGATGCGCTCCGCGGTCAATACGTCGCCCGGCGCGCCGCGCGCCGCAACCGCGCCGCGCGCGAGCAGGATCAGCTCGTCCGCGAAGCGCGCCGCGAGCACGAGATCGTGAGTCACGAGCAGCACTCCGCGGCCGGGCGCGGCGCCGAGCCAGGCGCGCAGCCACTCGAAGCAGTAGAGGCCGTGGCCGAGATCCATGTGCGCGGTGGGTTCGTCCAGCAGCCAGGTGTCGACCCCCTGCGCGAGCGCGCGGGCGAGCAGGACACGGCGCTTCTCGCCGCCCGAGAGCGTCGGGTAGGCGCGCTCCGCGAGCGCCTCGAGCTCGAGCGCGGCCAGGGCTTCGCAGGTGCGCGCCACGTCCGACGCCGACTCGCGGCCGAGCGGGCCGAGAAACGGCGCGCGCCCGAGCGCGACCATTTCGCGCACGCTGAAGGGGAACGCCATCGCGCTCTCCTGCGGCACGACCGCGAGTCGCTGCGCGATCTCGCGCCGCGTCCAGCCCGCGATCGGGCGACCTGCAAGCGCGACCTCACCCGCATCGGGCCTCAACACGCCCGCGAGTACGCGCAACAGGGTCGTCTTGCCCGCGCCGTTCGGACCGGCGACAACGACGAGCTTGCCGGCCTCGAGCGCGAGATCGACGCCGCGCAGCACCGGCGACGCGCCGAAGGCATGCGCGACAGCGCGCGCCTCGACGAGCGCTTCGCTCACGACGGCAAGCGCGCGAGCTCGCGCCGCAAGAGAACGAGAAATACCGGGCCACCGACCAGCGCCGTCAGCGCACCGACCGGGAGCTCCGTCGGCGCGAGCACGATGCGCGCCAAGGTGTCCGCGACCACCAGAAACAGCGCGCCCGCCAGCGCCGACGCCGGCACCAGCGTCCGGTGATCCGAACCGATCCAGAGGCGCAGCACATGCGGCACGATCAGGCCGACGAAGCCGATCAGGCCCGAGACCGACACCGACGCGCCGATCATCAGCGCGGTGCCCGCGAGCAGCCAGCGGCGCACCGACGGCACGTCTACACCGAGATGTGACGCGGTCTCGTCGCCTTGGGCGATCAGGTTGAGCGCGTACGCGAAGCGCAGCGCGATCGCCAGCCCGAGCGCGAACAGCACGGCGACCGCGGCGAGCAGCGCCGGCTCGACCAGTCGGATCGAGCCAATCAGCCACAGAAACACCCCAGCGACGCGCGCGAGGTCCGCTGCGCTGGTCGCGAACACGATCAGCGAGCTCGCGAACGCGTTGAACACGACCCCCGTGAGCAAGAGACTGTGTGCGGGCGCGCGTCCGCCCGCGGCGGCGACCGCGTACAAGAGCAAGCTCGCGCCGAGCGCGCCGACAAACGCGACGATGGGAACCGCCGCCGATCCGAGCCACAAGCCGCCGCCTAGCGCGAGCGCCGCGACTCCACCGAGCGCGGCGCCGCCCGAGATGCCGAGCACGTAAGGATCGGCCAGCGGGTTTTGGAGCAGCGCCTGCAAGAGCGCCCCCGCCGTCGCGAGCCCTGCGCCGACCAGCGCCGCGAGCAGCGCGCGCGGCAGCCGGATCTCGAGCACGATCTCGCGCGTCGGGTTCGCCGCGGAGCCGACGAGCAGACTCGCCGCGAGCGCACCGACGAGCGCGATCGCGAGGATCGCGAGCACCGCAGGGCGCGAGCTACGAGTCACGAGCCGAGCTCGGGGTGAATGCGGGTGCGCAACAGCTCCGCGCCGCGCGCGAGCTCGGCGCCGGGCAACGTCGCGACACCGGGCGGTACGAGCTCCACGCGCTTCACCCACGCGAAGCGCCCCCAGTACGCGCGCGCGGCGAGCTCCGCCTCGGGCCCGCGCTCGCTCTGCGTCGAATCGATCAGCACCTCGGGCGTGCGCTCGGCGAGTAGCTCGAGCGAGACCTGCGGGTACGTGCGCGCCAGATCCGCGAACACATTGCGCCCCCCGGCTGCCTCGATCAGCGCGCTCGCGAAGCTCCCGCCCGCCACGACGTAGAGCGGCTCGCGCTCGACGACGAGCGCCACGCTGGGTCGCGGCCGGCCCGCGACGGAGCGCGCCACGCGCGCGAGCTCGCCGCGCACGCGCTCCGCCAGTGCGCGCCCCTCCGCGGCCCGGCCGGCGAGCGCGCCGAGCTTCTCGTAGTTCGCGATCACGGCATCGAGCGATCCGCCCGTGTCGATCTCGTGTACGGCTATGCCACGCGCTCGCAGCTGTGCGAAGAAGCCGGCCTGCGACTCACTCCGCACGCAGACGACCAGCGTCGGCCGCAGCTCGAGCGTGCGCTCGAGATCGGGCGCGAACAGACCGCCGAGCGAGGGAATCGCCTCGCATCCGGGCAGGTCGTGTGAGAAGCGGTCTATGCCGACGATCCGCTCGCGCAGGCCGAGCGCCAGCAAGATCTCGGTCAGCGAGGGCGAGAGCGAGACGATGCGCAGCTCGCCAGACTCGGGGGCCGCGCGCTCGCCGTCACGACACGCCGCGGCGAGCGCCCGCGCGAGAAACACGACGCGGAGCGGTGCGCGCATGCTGGCTTTCTATCACGCCCGCGCGCATGACGGAGGCGCGACCGTTGCGCGGCCGCGCCTCCGCCGCCTTTACTTCACGGGCTGCGCGGTCGTCTTGCCTTCGAGCGAGACGTGCGGCCGGATCTTCTCCAGCTGCTTCTCGCCGATGCCCTTCACCGCCGACAGGTCCTCGACTCGCTTGAACGCACCGTGCTCGGTGCGATAGCGAATGATCGCCTGGGCCTTCGCCGGGCCGACTCCGGGCAGGAGCGACAGCTCCTCAGCCGTGGCCGCGTTCACGTTCACGACCCCCGAGAGCGCGGGTCCGGAGCCACGCGCCCCGGAGTCGTTGCCGGCCGCGAGGGCCGTCGTGGATAGGAGCAGTGCTAGCGCGAGCGCCCGTGCGGCCGCCGCGATTGGATGACGCATGGTGCGCATCCTCCTCTTCTATTTTGGGGGCGAGGTTCGCGGGGTGAGGCGGGGAATCTGTGTCAGTGACTCCGCTCGACGACGAAGTCGGCGAGCGATTGCATGGCGCGCTTCGCCTCGCAGTCGACGAACGGCTCGATGCGCGCGCGCGCCTGCGCGACGACCTGGCGCGCGCGCTCGAAGGTGCTCTCGACGCCGTGATGGCGCGCCACGCACTCGGCGACCTGGCGCACCTCGTCGCGATCGGGCACGCGCCCGCTCGCGCTCTGCAGCGCGAAGCTCTTCAGCATGGCGGACACAGCCTCGCGCTCGCCCGTCGAGCAGCGCTTCAGGGTGGCGATCAGCGGCAGCGTGAGCTTGCCCTCGGCCACGTCGGTGAGTGGCGCCTTGCCGAGGTCGAGCTCCTGGCCAGCGTAGTCGAGCGCGTCGTCTACGAGCTGAAACGCGAGGCCGAGCTGCGCGCCGTAGTCGCGCACCGCGCGGCGCTCGGCGCGCGTGACACCGCCCAGGATCGCGCCGGACTCGGCCGACGCGGCGAGCAGGCTCGAGGTCTTCCCGCCGATCACGTCGATGTAGGTCGACTCGGTGATCTCCGGGTCGAAGCTGCGCGTGAGCTGAAGCACTTCGCCTTCGGCCATCGCGCGGATGCTCTCGGCGAAGCTCGCGAGAATGTCCTGATCGCCGTCCTCGACGAGCGTTTGGCAAGCGCGCGCGAACATGAAGTCGCCGACCAGAATCGCGAGCTTGCTGCCGAAGCGCGCGTTCACGCTCGGCCGGCCGCGGCGCGTCTCGGCGCCGTCGACGACGTCGTCGTGGAGCAGGGACGCGCTGTGGAGATACTCGGCCGCCGTGGCGATCTGAATCGCGCGTGGCCCGCGATAGCCGCACAGCCGCGACGCGAGCAACACGACCACGGGTCGAATCCGCTTCCCGCCGCTGCCGAAGGTGTGCTCGCCGATCACGGGCACGACTGGCGCGACGGAGCGCAGCGCCTCGCGCATGACGCGCTCGACCTGCCCGAGGTCGTCGTGCAGGAAGGCAATGATGCGGTCGAGGTCGCGTGTCTCGTTCAACTCGCTTGCGTCCCCTATAGGCTCGCCGAGTCTACCCGCGCCGCAGCTCGATGTCAAAAGGCGAAAACTCGAAATCCCCTGTTATTTCAGACAGTTGCCGATCGTTCTCACCTCCTCGAGGCGCTTGCCTCGAGCCGCTCGTGGCGCGTCTTTCCGGGGGCTTCCTGGCGTTCCTGACGCTGGCCGGCAGCGCCTGACTCAAGCGGCCCACGCCATTCGCCGAATCGACTCCGAATGGGCCGCGGTCAACAGGACGAGATCGACGAGGAGCTCGACGAGCTCGACAACAACCTGAAGCGGCTGCGGGTCGAGTACGACCAGCACTTCCTCGGGATCCTGAAGCGCCCCCCCGAGGTGCTTCAGGCCCGCGTTCTGAAGGTCATCATCAAGTACGCAAACACGAAGCTCCGCAAGACTCACCACAAATTCCGCTTCAACCAGCTCAACTCGAAGTTCCAGATCTACCGCCAGCAGTGGGGCCGGACGATGCGGCAAATCGAGCAGGGCACGTACAAGGGACACCTGTTCCGCGCGAGGCTCCACGAGCGCGAGCGCGGGATCTCGGACGAGACGCCGCGTCCGGGCTCGGCGAAGGCGGCACCCGAGCCGACAGCGCGCCCCGGCGCGATCGACAAGCTCTTCGACGCGCTCGTCGCCGCGCGCAAGCGCGCCGGTGATTCGGGTCCCGCGCTCGACCGCGCGAAGCTCTCCGAGATCGTGAAGAAGCAGACCGCCGCGCTGAAGGAGAAGCACCCGGGGGCGAAGGTGAAGTTTCGCGTCGCGATCGAAGGCAACAAGGCGAAGCTGGTCGCTTCCGTCGTGAAGTCCTGAACGGGGCCCTGCGCTAATCTGCGCGCGCATGCGCGTCGCGCTGGTGCACGACTGGGTCACGGGTTACCGCGGGGGGGAGAAGGTCCTCCACGAGTTCGCGCGGATGTTCCCGGACGCGGATCTGTACACGCTGATCTACGTGCCCGGCAGCGCGAGCCGCGAGATCGAACGGCTGCGCATCCACCCGAGCCCGCTCTCGCGCCTGCCGGGCGCCGCGCGCCACTACCGCAAGCTGTTGCCGCTGTTTCCGTTGGCGATCGAGCGCTTCCGGCTCGAGGGCTACGACCTGGTGATCTCGAACAGCCACTCATTCGCGAAGGGTGTGCGCGTCCCGCGTGGCACGCCCCATCTGTGTTATTGCCTGACGCCTATCCGCTATGCGTGGGACCTCGCGGACGAGTATCTCGGTCGCGGCGCGCGGCGCGCGTTGGCGGCGCCGCTGCTCGCATATCTGCGGAGCTGGGACCGGCGCACGAGCTCGCCGATGCGAGTCACCGAGGTGGTGGCGATCTCGCATGCGATCGCCGACCGCGTGAAGCGCGCGTGGGGACGCGACGCGCGCGTCGTCTATCCCGGGGTCGACGTCGCGCGCTTTCAGCGCCTGGAAGCGAAGCATGGGGAGTTCTTCTTCATGCTCGGCGGCTTCGTGCCTTACAAGGCGGAGGGGTTGGCGATCGAGGCGTTCCGCCGTTCGGGCCAGTCACTCGTGATCGCCGGCGACGGGCCGACCCGCGCCGCGCTCGAGCGCAGCGCGCCGGCGAACGTGCGCTTCCTCGGGCGCGTTTCGGACACCGAGCTCGAGGACCTGTACGCTCGCTGTCGCGCACTGGTGTACCCCCAGCTCGAGGACTTCGGGATGATCGCGGTCGAGGCGCAAGCCGCGGGTAAACCGGTGATCGCATTCGGACAGGGCGGGGCGACGGAGACGGTCGTCGGCCTGAACGACCCGGCGGGCCGCGCGCCGACCGGGGTGTTCTTCGACGCGCCGACGCCGGAGTCACTCGAAGCCGCGCTGCGCGCATTCGAGGAGCTCGAGCCCAAGCTCGATCCCCACGCGATCCGCGCGAACGCCGAGCGCTTCTCGCTAGCGACCTTCCGCGCTGCCATCGCGCGCGCGGTCGACGAGGTGATGCAGTGACTCGCAAGATCCCGATGGTCGATCTCGGCGCGCAAACGGATCGCCTCTGGCCCGAGCTCGAGAAGGCGGTCCACGACGTGCTGCGCTCTGGCCGCTTCATCCTCGGGCCGAACGTCGAGGCGTTCGAACGCGAGGCCGCCAGCTTCCTGGGCACGCGCTACGCCGTCGGCGTCGGCTCGGGCACGGACGCGCTCGTGCTCGGCTTGCGCGCGCTCGGCGTCGGGCCCGGCGACGAAGTGATCGTGCCTTCGTTCACGTTCTTCGCGACGGCCGAGTCGGTGAGCCTCGTCGGCGCGACGCCGGTGTTCGCGGACATCGAGCCCACCACGTTCTGTCTCGAGCCCACCGCGGTCGCGAAGGCGATCAGCTTGCGCACGCGCGCGATCGTGCCCGTGCACTTGTTCGGTCATCCCGCCGAGATGGACGCGATCGGGGAGCTCGCGCGTGGGCGCGGGCTCGCGCTGCTCGAGGACGCCGCGCAGGGATTCGGCGCGGTGTACCGCGGGCGCAGAGTCGGCGGACTCGGAAACGCCGCGGCGTTCTCGTTCTTCCCGTCGAAGAATCTGGGCGCGTTCGGCGAGGCCGGCCTCATCGCGACGGACGACGCGGCGGTCGCCGACGCGGTTCGAAGCCTGCGCGCGCACGGCTCGCGCGAGCGCTACGTGCACACCGAGATCGGCTACAACGCGCGGCTCGACGAGATTCAAGCGGCGCTGTTGCGCGTGAAGCTGCCGCACGTGGCGGGTTGGAACGACGAGCGGCGGCGCGTCGCCGCCGCCTACGACGCGTCACTCTCCGGTGTCACTGGCGTGCGCACGCCGCGCGTGGCCCCGGGCTGCACGCACGTATTTCACCAGTACACTATCCGCGTACCGGCGGAAAAGCGCGCCGGCGTTCAAAAGTCACTGGAAGCGGCGGGCATCTCGACCCAGGTCTACTACCCGATCCCGAATCACGCGCTGCCGATGTACGCAAAGGGTGCGCCGTCCTTGCCCGAGACCGATACGGCGGCGCGCGAGGTGCTCTCGCTGCCGATCTTCCCCGAGCTCTCGAACGCCGACGCGAGCGAGATCGCGCGTCTGCTCGCGACCGCGCTGCGCTAGCGGTTGCGCGCCGTGACTTGCGGCGGGCGGTTCGGCCACTTCTGGAACGTGGCGCGATGGCGCGCGAGCGCGCGCATGATGACCTCGATGTAGACCAGCTTCCTGATCAGGTAGCTGTGCGTCTCCTTCGGGTCGAGATACAAGTTGTACAGCCGGCCGTACGGGTACTGCTGCAGCACGCCCGTGAAGCCGCCGGGATTCACGACGTCGGTCGAGTCGTCGGAGATCGACGAGCTCATGTACTTGTATTCACCGACGCGGATCGCGGAGAGATTGAGCGTCAGCCAGTAGTAGTGGAACTTGCGATTCGAGAGCCCGTCGGTCGCGAGCAGGAACGAAGTCTGATCGATCGAGTCGACGAATCGGTCGCTCGGCACGCGCTCGTCGACACCGGCCAGTGTCAGGAACGTCGCGAATAGATCGAGCTGCGCGACGATGCCGTCGGAGGAACGCGGCTCGATCATGCCGGGCCACGAGACGACGCCCGGCACGCGCACGCCGCCTTCCCACGTCGAGCCCTTCGCCGAGCGGAACGGCGTGAACGCCGAGTCGGGCCAGGTCTCCATTTCGGGACCGTTGTCCGACGAGACGAACACGAGCGTGTTCTCGAGCTGACCCGTGCGCTCGAGCGCGCGCACGAGCCGCCCGACGATGTCGTCGAGCTCGATGATCGTATCCTTGTAGGGGTGCTTCGAGGGCGACTTCCCGCGGAACTTCTCGTGCGGGTAGTTGTCGAAGTGCGCGCCGCGCGTGCAGTGGTAGAGGAGCCAGGGCTTCGTCCCGTTCGCCATGCGCTCGATGAAGCGCTCCGAGTAGCCGGCCCACTCGTCATCGAGGCGCGAGAGCACGGGGATCGTGACTTCCTCGACCATGCGCGGCTCGCCGCCTCGCTGCGCGTGTACCCAGCATTTGTTGAACGGCTCGTTCTTGACCCAGTTGGTGCGCTCGTCGCTGTAGACGATCTCGGGGAAGAAGTAAGGATCACGCCACTCGGTGTACATGTCCGAGACCGAGAGGAAGCCGTAGAAGTCGTCGAAGCCGACGTTCTGCGGCTGTGACTCGAGGTTTTCGCCCATGTGCCACTTGCCGACGGCCTGCGTGGCGTAGCCGGAGTCGGAGAGGAGCTGCGCGAGAGTCACCTCGCCCGCGAGCCCGCCGGGCATGCCGTACATCGGCGGCACGAGAAGGCCGTGGCGCATCGGCAGACGGCCGGTCATCAGCGACGCGCGCGACGGCGTGCACGACGGCTCGGAGTAACACGAGGTGAGCAAGAGCCCCTCGCGCGCGAGGCGATCGATGTGCGGCGTCGGCGCGCCGGTCATGACGCCGCCGCCGTAGCAGCCGAAGTCGCCCCAGCCGACGTCGTCCATGAGGACGATCAGGAAGTTCGGCTTGCGACCGGTGCGCTTCTCGAGCGCGGCGAGCCTCGCGGAAGCAGTCGCGATCTGCGCGGGGTGGCGGAACACGGGCTCGCGATGCGGCGCGACGTCGACGGTAGGCGCCGTGATCGTGTCGAAGGCCACGCTAGGCCCGGAGGACGTCGACGCGCGCTTCCGCGCGCCCGAGCGCCTCTCGCAACCTCGCGGTCTCCTCGGGCGGCGCGGCGACGCCCGCTTCGGACAGAGCGGCGGCGGCCCGCGCGCGGCGCGTCTCGGCCTCGGTCGCGTCGATCTGCTCCGGCGCCTCGGCCGACGGCGCGAGCACGGTGACACGCTTCTGTGTTACCTCCGCGAAGCCGCCGCCGATCGCGACGCGGCTCGTGCGACCGCTTACGGTGTAGCGCACGATACCTGGTTTCAGCGCGACCAAGAGCGGCGCGTGACCCGGCAGGATGCCGAGCTCGCCCTCGCTGCCGGGCGCGACGACGTATTCCGCCTCGGTCTCGATGAACGAGCGGCTCGGAGTCACGATCGAAAGGTGGAGACCCACTTCAGCTCTGGGCCTTCATCTGCTCGCCCTTCTCGCGCGCGTCGTCGACGCCTCCGACGTTCACGAACGCCTGCTCGGGCACTTCGTCCACCTTGCCCTCGATGATCTCGCGGAAGCTCTTGATCGTGTCTGCGATGCGAACGTACTTCCCCGGGATGCCGGTGAACTGCTCGGCGACGAAGTTCGGCTGACCGAGGAAGTTCCGGATCTTGCGCGCCCGCGACACGCTGAGCTTGTCGTCGTCGGAGAGCTCGTCCATGCCCAGGATCGCGATGATGTCCTGCAGCTCCTTGTACTTCTGCAGCACCTGCTGGACGCCGCGCGCCACCTTGTAGTGTTCCTCGCCGACGACGAGCGGATCGAGGATGCGGCTGGTCGAGTCGAGCGGATCGACCGCGGGGTAGATGCCGAGCGACGCGATCTGCCGAGACAGAGTGATGGTCGCGTCGAGATGCGAGAACGTGGTCGCGGGCGCGGGGTCGGTGAGATCATCCGCGGGCACGTAGACCGCCTGCACGGACGTGATCGAGCCCTTGCGCGTCGAAGTGATTCGCTCCTGCAGCGCGCCCATGTCGGTGCCGAGCGTCGGCTGATAGCCGACCGCGCTCGGGATGCGACCGAGCAGCGCCGAGACCTCTGAGCCGGCCTGCGTGAAGCGGAAGATGTTGTCGATGAAGAGCAGCACGTCGCGGCCTTCGTCGTCGCGGAAATACTCGGCGACGGTGAGCGCCGAGAGACCGACGCGCGCGCGCGCTCCGGGCGGCTCGTTCATCTGGCCGTAGATCAGCGCCGCTTTCTCGATGACTCCGGACTCCTTGAACTCGAGCCAGAGGTCGTTGCCCTCGCGCGTGCGCTCGCCGACGCCGGCGAACACGGAGTAACCGGAGTGCTCGGTCGCGATGTTGCGGATCAGCTCCTGCATCAGAACCGTCTTGCCGACGCCAGCGCCGCCGAACAAGCCGATCTTGCCGCCGAGCGGGAACGGGCAGAGTAAGTCGATGACCTTCAGGCCCGTCTCGAACTGCTTGATCGAGGTCGACTGCTCGGAGAGCGGCGGCGGATCGCGGTGAATCGGCAGGCGCTTCTCGGTCTTGATCGGCCCGCCCTCGTCGATCGGTTCGCCGACGACGTTCATGATGCGGCCGAGCGTGCCCGCGCCGACCGGCATGGTGATCGCGGAGCCGGTGTTGCGCACGCCCATACCGCGCACCAGGCCGTCGGTGGTGTCCATGGCGATACACCGAACTGCGTTCTCGCCGAGATGCTGGGCGACCTCGACTACGAGGTTGTCCTTGCGCGCGTCGATGGCGGGATTCGAGATCGTGAGCGCCATGAAGATCTCCGGCAGCTTGCCCGGCGGGAACTCGACGTCGACGACCGCGCCCAGAACTTGAAGCACTTTCCCGTCCGTCATCTCGGTCTCCTACAGCGCCTCGGCGCCGGCCACGATTTCGGTGAGCTCAGTCGTGATCTGCGTTTGGCGGGCCTTGTTCATGTCGAGCGTCAAGCTGCGAATCAGCTCGCGCGTATTCTCGGTCGCGCTCTCCATCGCGCTCATACGCGCGCCGTGCTCGCTGGCCGAATTCTCGAGCAGCGCGCGCAGCACTGCGAACTGGACCACGCTCGGAAGCAGCGCGGCGAGTAGTGACTGCGGATCGGGCTCGATCTCGTAGGGCAGCGGCGCAGCCGCGTTGGCGTCGCCGGCGGCCAGCACCGGGAGCACCGTCGTCACCGTCGGCTCCTGGCGCATGGCCGAGACGAAGCGCGCGTAGACCAGCACGACTTCGTCGCTCTCGCCCGACAAGAAGCGCTCGATCAGATACTCCCCGATCTCGCGCGCGTGCTCGGCGTTCGGCAGCGAGATCCCCGTCCACGCTCGCGGACTCTCGAGACGGCGGCGGCGCGCGTGGTCGCGCCCGCGGCGACCGACGCAGATGACCGAGAGCGACGTGAACTCGGACTTGCGCGCGGCGATGACCGCGTGCGCGGCCTTGATCAGATTGGTGTTGAACGCGCCACACAGACCGCGGTCACTCGTGAAGAGCACGATGTCGAGCTTGCGCGCGCCCTCGCGCCGCGCGAGCAACGGGTGCGCGTCGGACTCGATGCCGCTCGCGACCGACGCGAAGACCTCGGACAGCTTCCGCCCGTACGCGCGCGAGGCCTCGGCGGCCTGCTGCGCGCGCGCGAGGCGAGCCGCGGAGATCATCTTCATGGCGCTCGTGATCTTCTGCGTCTTCTTGATCGCGACCACGCGGGCGCGAATCTCGCGGATGCGGGCCATGCTCGACTACGCCGCGCTGCCGCTCGGCTGGAAGACCTGCACGAACGCGTCGAGCGCTTCGTCGAGCTTGCGACGCAGCGGATCGGCGAGCGCGCCAGTCGAGCGGATCTCGGCGAGGATCCCCGGATGGCGCGCGCGCATGAACGCGCAGAGCTCGTCCGCGTAGCGAGTCACGTCCTCGACGGGGTAGGGGCGCAGCCACGACGGCTTGCCGCCGGCGCGCGGCGATGCCGCGTAGATCTGCGTGACCTGCTCCTCGACGGGCAGGGGCTGATACTGCGGCTGGCGCAGGATCATCGTGAGTCGCTGGCCGTTCGCGAGCTGCTCCTGCGTGGCGCGGTCGAGGTCGCTGCCGAACTGCGCGAACGCTTCGACCTCGCGGTACTGCGCGAGCGTGATGCGCAGCGAGCCTGCGACCGCCTTCATCGCCTTCACCTGCGCGTTCGAGCCGACGCGAGACACCGAGATACCGGCGTTCATCGCGGGTCGCTGACCCGAATTGAACAAGCTCGTCTCGAGGAAGATCTGCCCGTCGGTGATCGAAATGACGTTCGTCGGGATGTAGTCCGAGACGTCGTTCGCCTGTGTCTCGATGATCGGGAGCGCGGTGAGACTGCCGCCGCCCTCCGCGTCGCTCATCTTCGCCGCGCGCTCGAGCAAGCGGGAATGGAGATAGAAGACGTCGCCCGGGTACGCCTGGCGCCCGGGCGGGCGGCGCAGCAGGAGTGAGAGCTGGCGATACGCGGTCGCATGCTTGGAGAGATCGTCGTACACGATCACCGCGTGCTGCTTGTTGTCGCGGAAATACTCGCCCATCGTGCAGCCGGTGTAGGGCGCGATGTACTGCAGCGGCGCGGACTCCGCGGCAGTGGCGGCGACGACGATCGTGTAGTCCATCGCGCCGAGCTCGGTGAGCTTCTGCACGACCTGCGCGACGGTCGACTGCTTCTGCCCGATCGCGACGTAGATGCACTTCACGTCGGTCGTCTTCTGATTGATGATCGTGTCGAGGGCGATCGCGGTCTTGCCGGTCTGGCGGTCGCCGATGATGAGCTCGCGCTGGCCGCGGCCGATCGCCGTCATGCCGTCGATGCACTTGAGCCCGGTCTGCAGTGGCTCCTTCACGGGCTGCCGCTTCACGATGCCCGGCGCCTTCACCTCGACGCGGCGCCGCTCCTTTGCGCGGATCGGACCCTTGCCGTCGATCGGCTCGCCGAGCGCGTTCACGACGCGGCCACAGAGCTCGGGCCCGACCGGCACTTCGATGATCTCGCCCAAGCGCTTCACGACGTGGCCTTCGCGGATGTGCTCGCCGGTGCCCATGATCGCGATGCCGACGTTGTCGTCCTCGAGATTCAGCACGAGCCCGCGCAAGCCGCCGGCGAACTCGACGAGCTCGCCGGCCATCGCGTTCGCGAGGCCATACACGCGCGCGATGCCGTCGCCGACCGAGAGCACGGTGCCGGTTTCGGCGACGTCGATCTCGCGGTCATAGTCGCGGATTTGGCGCCGGATGATCTCGCTGATCTCCGCTGCTTTGATCTTCATGTCGCGGGCCCCTTCTTGAGAGTTTCCCCGAGCTGCTGGAGCTGGGTGCGAATGCTGCCGTCGAGCAAGAGGTCGCCGATGCGCGCAATGACTCCGCCGATCAGTTCGGGATCGACGGCAAACTCGACGGCGACATCCTGGTTCACGCGGCGCGAGAGCGCGGCGCGGATCTGTTGCTGCGCGGCCGCATCGAGCGGGTGCGCGGAGACGACGCGCGCGCCGACCCGGCCCGCCTCGAGATCGACGAGCTCTTGCAGCGCGCTGACGAGCGCCGGCAGCAGCTGCAGGCGGTTCTCGTCGACCAGGATTTCAGCCGACGCGCGGACCTCGACCGAGAGGCCGAGTCGCTCGGCGAGATCGTGGATCAGCGCCTTGCGCTCGCCGCGCGGGTGGATCGGCGTGAGCAGCACGCGCGTGAGATCGGCGCTGCCCGCGATCTCGCTCGAGAGTGACTGCACCTCTTCGAGCAGGCGCGCGTGCGCTTGCGCGTCTTCGGCGAGGCCAAAGATGGCGCGCGCGTAGCGGCGCGCGATCTCGCCGGCGCCGATCACGTCGGCCTGCCGGCGCGCTCGACGAACTCGGCGACCATGCGGCGCTCGTCGTCGGGAGTCAGGTTCGTGCGCACCAGCTCGCCGGCGAGCGAGATTGCGAGGCGCGCCGCCTCGGCCTGGAGCTCTGCGCGTGCGCGCTCGATCTCCTGGTCCGCGGCGCGCTTGGCTTCCTCGCGCACGCGCTCGGCGGCGCTGCGCGCGCGCTCCAGCGCGCGCCCGCGCTCGATCTCGGCGAGCTCCGCGGCTTCGCGCACGAGAGCTTCGTTCTCGTCGCCGATTCGGTCGAGACGCGCGCGGATCGCGGCGTTCGCCTTGCGCGCATTCTCGAGCGCCGCGCGCGCGTTATCGAGCTGTCGGCGCAGTCCGTCGCTGCGATCGCGCAAGAACATCTGCAGCGGCTGGCGCGCGAAATAACCGATGACCCCGATCAGGATCGCGAGCCCGAACGTGTGAAAGACGAGCAGGCTCCACTCGGTGGCGTGCTCGGCGTGTGCCGCGTGCTCGGCGTGCTGGGCCTCGGCCGTGCGCGCGAGAAACGCGAGCGAAGTGACTACGAGCGCAGTGCTTCGGGCTCCGCGCATCAGAGCGGCCTCCCGAGCAGTCGCGCCGCGGCTTCGCCTGCGAGCGCGCGCGCGTCGCCCTGCAATCCGGCGCGCGCGCTGACGAGGTCGGCCTCGATCGCGCTGCGAACCGTCTCGATGCTGCGCGCGGCGTCGTTGGATGCGGCTTCGAGCAGCGCGCGTTCTTGTGTCTCGGCGTCGGCCATGATGGCCGCGCGCCGAGCCTGTGCGCGAGCACGAGCTTCGACCAGGCGGGCATCGAGCTCGACGCCGAGCGCGCTCGCGTCGGCATCGAGACGGCTGGCCTCGTCGAGCGATCCCGACGTGCGCTGCTCGCGCTCTTCGACCAGGCGAAGCAGCGGGCCGATCAGCAGTCGATTCACGGGATAGATCAGCAGCGTGAAGACCAGCACGTTGATCGCGACATACGGCCAGTGCGGCAGAAGGTTCAGGTCCGCGGCGGATGCGACGGACGGAAGCGCAGCCGCACCGACGGCAAGCGACACCGATAGCGCGATGTTTGCGGCGGCGCGCAAGCAAATCTCCTTCGGTCGCACCCGTTGCCCGGAAGGAGCCGACGGCGCAGCCCTCCCCGAAGCGAGCGCGAATATGGCAAAGGAGAAACCCAAGTCAATTCAGAAGCGATGCCACATTTCGCTGCTGTCCAGGAATCGCGGGATCAGCTCCTGGTGCGGGTGCTCGCGGGTGTGGCGGCCGGCTCGCCCATCTCGATGCGCGCGCTAACTTGGGCGCCCTCTTGGATGCGAAGGCGCGGGGTGCGCACGACGCCGTCGACTCTACCCTGCGGTCCGATCTCGACGCGTTCTTTCGCCGTGACTTCACCGACGACGGAGCCAAGCACGAGGAGCTCACGGACCTCGAGCTTCGCATCGATGGTCCCCGTCTCGCCAACGATGAGAATGCCGTCCGCGCTCGCGGTCCCGCGGAAATGGCCGTCGATTCGCACCGCGCCGGTGAAGGAGATCTTGCCTTCGAACGAGGTGCCGCTGTCCAGAAAGGTCTGCAGATCCAGCTTCACGAGCTCTCTCCCATGAGGCGGTCGGAGAGGCGTTCGAGCTCGCCCTCGCCGAAGTAGTGCAGCTCGATGCGCCCGCGTGCGCGCCGACCGATGATCCTGACCTTGGTCTGCATGATCTTCCGGAGGCGCTCTTCTAGGTCTGCGACGTGTATATCTCGAACTGGGCCTGGCCGTGGTTGACGCGGTGCTGACGACGCAGCGCGTCGACCGAGCTCCTCCGAAGCGCGCACGGAGAGCGAGCTGCGAATGATCTGGTCTCGAACCATGATGCGTTGTTCGACCGGGACTTGAAGAATCGCCTTCGCGTGACCCATGGTAAGGCGTTGATCGATCAGATCCTGTTGGATCTCGCGAGATAGCTCGAGAAGACGTAGGTGATTAGCCACGCTCGAACGATCGAGACCGACGCGTCGACCGGCTTCGTCTTGCGTCATTCCTTCGTCATCGATCAAGACGCGGAAGGCTTCGGCCAACTCCATCGGGTTGAGATCGGCGCGCTGAACGTTTTCGACCAGCGCCATTTCCACGACTTGGCGATCGGTCGCGTCCAGGACGACCGCGGGGACTTCATCGAGACCCGCGAGCTGTGCGGCTCTCCAGCGACGTTCACCGATGATCAGCTCGTAGCCGTCGCCGCGTCGGCGAACGACCAACGGCTGAAGCACGCCCTGTTCGCGGATCGAAGCCGCGAGCGTTGCGAGCTCGCTCTCTCGGAAGACCTTACGCGGCTGGCCCGGATTTGGCGCAATCCGAGCGATCGCAATGAAGAGCGGTGCACTCGCCGCGTCATCAGCCTCCGACGCAGACTTCTCGACGCGCGTCATAGCTGCGGGGGGCGGCGGAATCAGCGCGGAGAGTCCGCGACCCAATGCTTTCCGACTACTCATTCTTGATCCTTTCCAGCAGCTCCTCGGCGAGCTGCAAGTAGCTCAGTGCGCCCTTGGAGTTGATGTCGTAGAGGAGCGCGGGCTTGCCGTGACTGGGCGCCTCCGAAAGACGGACGTTCCTGGGAATCACGGTCCGGAAGACGCGGTCGGCGAAGTGCTCGCGCGTCTCGCGGGCGACCTGCAGCGCGAGGTTGTTCCGCACGTCGTACATGGTCAGCACGAGCCCCTCGATCTCGAGACGCGGGTTCAGCGAGGCCCGCACGAGCTCGATCGTCTGCGTCAGCTTGGCGAGCCCCTCGAGCGCGAGGTACTCGCATTGCAGCGGAACTAAAACGGAATCCGCCGCGACCAGGGCGTTCAGGGTGAGCAGTCCGAGCGACGGGGGGGTGTCGATCAGGATCACGCGATAGTCGTCCCGCGCCTTCGCGATCGCTCGCGCCAGCCGGTGTTCGCGCTCCGGAGCACTCGCGAGCTCGACTTCCGCACCGACGAGGTCCGTCGACGACGGCACCAAGCGAAGGAACTGGAGCTGAGTCTCGATCGTGACCTCCGCCAGCGTCGCCTCGCCGAGCAGAAGATCGTAGACGTCGGATTTCGCCTCACCCGGCGTGAACCCCAGGCTCGAGGTCGCATTGGCTTGCGGATCGAAGTCCACAAGCAGCGTCGGGGTTTCCGCAGCGGCCAGCGACGCAGCCAGGTTTACCGCGGTCGTGGTCTTCCCAACGCCGCCCTTCTGGTTCGCGATCACGATGACACGACTCACTCTGCACCCCGCGGGCGAACCCGCGGGGACATTCTATCGCACAGTTCCACGTGCTAGGAATGGAACCCGAGCGACTTCAGGCCGTTCCACGGGAAAAATCCGCCGCACGGAGGCGCAGGATCTTCCCGCCGGAGTCGAGTGGGATCGCGTGAGCGCTCGCTAGCTCCGCCGCGGGTCCCGACCAGATCCAGACTTCCCCGGTGGTGTTCACCCAGGGTAGACCGAGCTTCAGGCTCCGCTCAGACTTGGCGACGGCGCGAAGCAGCGCGAAGTCGAAGTCGCGCCCGCTCGGCACCTCGATGGAGGTCGCTCGGATCTCGATCGAAAGCGCGAGCTCCCGTGCCACGTGCCGGAGAAAGGCGACGCGCTTCTCGCGGATCTCGACGAGCGTGAACCGCAGGTCCGGGCGCGCCAGTGCGAGCGGAATCCCCGGGAAGCCCGCGCCGCTGCCGAGATCCACCACCGCAGCTTTTTGCGGGAGATAATCCGCCGCAGCGAGCGAGTCCTCGATATGGCGGCGGATCGCATCGCGATCCGTCGACCCGACGAGGTTCATGCGAGCGCCCCAGCGCGCGAGCTCTGCGCTGAACGCGCCGAGCGCGGCGTCGAGCGCCGCCGTCACGCCGGGAGGATCTTGACTCGCTTCCGCGCGCCCTCGCCCTCGCTCTCAGAGCGCACGCCGCGCTCTTCCTTGAGCGCGTTGTGGACGAACCAACGCTCACGCGAGTTCATCGGCGGAAGCAGCTCAGGTTCCCCGCTCTCGCGCACGGATCGAGCAGCGTCCTTCGCAAGTCGCTCGAGCTCGACCTCGTCGATGTCGCGGTCCTCGGGGTCTCGAGGACGGCTCGGCCGGTCGCCGCGCCC
>JBGQIB010000091.1:0-17615 GCA_041498295.1 bacterium
AACGCTGAAATCGGGACCATGATGGGCGACGCCTTCAAAAAAGTGGGAAAAGAAGGGGTCATCACGATCGAAGAAGGGAAGACGACTGAGACGACGATCGAGATGGTCGAAGGGATGCAATTCGACCGCGGCTACATCTCGCCGTACTTCATCAACAATCCGGACAAGCAGGTTGCGCTGCTGGAAGACCCGTACGTCCTGCTGCACGACAAGAAGATCTCGAACATCCGCGATCTGCTGCCGCTGCTCGAGCAGGTGGCGAAGTCGGGCAAGCCGTTGCTCATCATCGCCGAAGACGTCGACGGCGAGGCGCTCGCGACTCTGGTCGTGAACAAGATCCGCGGCACGCTGAACGTGGCCGCGTGCAAGGCGCCCGGCTTCGGCGACCGCCGCAAGGCGATGCTCGAGGACATCGCGGTGCTCACCGGCGGCAAGGCGCTCAGCGAGGAACTCGGCGTGAAGCTCGAGAACGTGACGCTCGCGGATCTCGGGCGCGCGAAGCGCGTGCTGCTCGAGCGCGAGAACACGACCATCATCGGCGGCGCCGGCAAGAAGTCCGACATCGAGGGCCGCATCGCGCAGATCCGCAAGCAGATCGAAGAGACTGACTCGGACTACGACCGCGAGAAGCTGCAGGAGAGACTCGCGAAGATCGCCGGCGGCGTGGCCGTGATTCGCGTCGGCGCCGCGACCGAAGCGGAGCTGAAGGAGAAGAAGGCGCGCGTCGAGGACGCTCTGCACGCGACGCGCGCGGCGGTCGAAGAGGGCATCGTCGCCGGCGGCGGCGTCGCGCTCGTGCGCGCCGAGAAGGCGCTCGCCGATCTGGAGCTCGAGGGCGACGAAGCGCTCGGCGCCGACATCGTGCGCCAGGCGCTCACCGCGCCGCTGCGCCAGATCGCGGAGAACTCGGGCCTCGACGGCTCCGTCGTGCTCTCGCGCGTGCGCGAGAAGAGCGGTGACTTCGGCTTCAACGCCGCCACCGAGCAGTACACCGACCTGGTGAAGGACGGAATCATCGACCCGACCAAGGTCGTGCGCAGCGCGCTGCAGAATGCGGCGAGCGTCGCGGGCCTGCTCGTCACCACGGAGTGCGCGATCGTCGACAAGCCGCAGCCGCCCGCCGGTCCTCCCGGCGGCGCTCCCGACATGGGCGGAATGGGTGGTATGGGAGGCATGGGAGGCATGGGCGGTATGGGCGGGATGGACTTCTGAGACCAAGCGCGGTCGAGTGACTCGGCCGCTCGTCAGAGGGGACCCGGGCCGCGGGCGTCCGCGGCCCACCCCGTCTCCGCTCGGCTCCGCCTCGCTGCGCGGCGCGCTTCGCGCGCCTTTCGGTCTCAGAACACCACGGTCCTGCGGCCCAGCGCGACGATCCGGTCGTCGAGATGGGCGCGCACCGCGCTGGCAAGCACCATGCGCTCGACGTCGCGTCCCTTGCGCACGAGATCCTCGACGGTGTCGCGGTGAGAACAGGCGACGACGTCCTGCGCGATGATCGGCCCCTCGTCGAGATCCGACGTCGCGTAGTGCGCGGTCGCGCCGACCAGCTTCACGCCGCGCTCGTGCGCCTGGTGATATGGGCGCGCGCCGACGAACGCGGGCAAGGTGCTGTGGTGGATGTTGATGATGCGCTCGGGAAAGCGCGCGATGAACTCCGCCGAGAGCACCTGCATGTAGCGCGCGAGCACGATCACGTCGATCTTCTCGCGCTCGAGCAGCGCCAGCTCGCGCGCCTCCTGCTCGGCCTTGGTCTGCTTGTCGATCGGGAACAAGTGAAAAGCGACACCGAACTGCGTCGCGATCGCGCCGAGCTCGGGGTGGTTCGACACGACCAGTGGGATCTCGCAGCGCAGCTCGCCGAGGCGGTGGCGGATCAACAGGTCGTAGAGACAGTGCTCGAAGCGCGAGACGAAGATCGCCATGCGCCTTGGCCGGTCGGCGTAGCTGATGCGCCAGCGCATCTGGTAGCGGCCGCATTCGCTGCGCAGCAGCTCCTCGAGCTCGCCGCGCGGCAAGTCGAGTTCGGTCAGGTCGAAGTGAATGCGCTGCGTGAAGATCCGCTCGACCGGATCGAGGTGCTGCTGCGCCTCGCGGATGTTCGCGCCGTGGTCGTGCAGCAGTGACGCGAGCGCCGCGACCAGGCCCTTGCGATCGGGGCACGAGACGACCAGGGTCGCGGTGTCACTCACTTCGCGTCTCCGCTCTGTGACTGCGCGGCCGCGATGCACGCTTGACGCGCCGTGCGCCCGCTGCGCGTGCCGCGCTCGAGCGCGAAGCGCAGCACGGCGCGTTCGAACTCCTCGGGCGTGGAGCGACCGTCGAGGCCGAGCGCGCGCGCGTGATGGCGAGCGATGCGCAGATAGGTCTCCTGATCGAACGCGAAGAACGGCAGCAAGAGTCCGAAGCGATCCGAGAGCGAGACCTTCTCTTCGGCGGTCTCGCCGGGGTGCAGTAGGCCGTCTTGGTCGAGCACCGCCTCGCGATTCTCGGAGATGCGCTCCGGAATCAGGTGGCGGCGATTCGACGTCGCGATCACGAGCGCGTTGCCCGGCCGCGCTTCGAGTCCGCCGTCGAGCTCCGCCTTGAGCTGCTTCCAGCTGCTGTCTCCCTCCTCGAACGACAGGTCGTCGCAGAAGAGCGCGAAGCGCTCCGGCCGCGCGCGCAGCACCGGCCAGATCTCGGGCAGCTCGAGCAGCGCGTCGCGCCGCACTTCGACGAGTCGGAAGCCCGCGGCGCCGAACTCGCCCAGCAGTCCGCGCACCGCCGAAGACTTGCCCGTGCCGCGTTCGCCGTAGAGCAGCGCGTCGAGCGCGGGCTCTCCGGCCGTGAACGCCGCCACGTTCGCGCGCAAGCGTGCGACCGAGCGCTCGACGCCGATCAGCTCGTCGAGGGGATACACATCCGGGTGTTCGATCGGCTCGAGTCGGCCCGCGCGCCAACGGTAGGCGAGCCCCTCGCCGCGTTTGCGCGCGCGCGATCTCGGAGCAGCGCGCTTCGCGGCCATCGCGCTCAGAGCTTCAGGCGGCTTCGCGTTCCCGAACCGCGCGGCGCGAGCAGACCTATCAGGATGCCGACGAGCGTGATCGCGGAGCCGGTCGCCAGCGTCTTCCAACGCGCGGTCGCGTCCGCGCGCGAGGCGTCCTCCTCGAGCACGCGGTTGCGATCTTTGAGTGTCGACAGCTCCTCGAGCTGCGCGGTCTGCTGAGTCAGCTTCTGCTCGAGCTCGCTGCTGCGGGCCTCCGCGGCGACCAGCTTCTCGCGCACCTTCGGCAGCGCGACGTTCGGCGGCTCCTCGTTCGAGAGATCCCCCACCGGAATCCAACCCTCGACGCCTTCTGCACGCACCTGCGCCCACTCGCCTTGAGCGCTCAGCTTCTGCACGGGCGAGCCCAAGCCGAGAATCTTCAGGATCCGAAACTCGACCCCGGGACCGGCGCGCAGGTACACGCGCACGTCGCCGCCGATGTAGTCCGCGCGCGCGCGCGACGCGCCGAGCACACAGACCCAAACAACCACGAGCGCCGCAATCACCCTCACGACAGACTCTCTATCACCTCGCGCCCTCCGCTTCCACTCAGAAGAAGATGCGGCTCGCGACCAATGCGCCGGCAACTCCCGCGACGTCGGCGGCGAGGCACGCGAGCACGGTGTGGCGCGACGCGCGCGCGCCGACGCTGCCGAGGTACAACGCCAACACGTAGAACGTCGTCTCGCTCGAGCCATTGATCACGCACACCAGGAAGCCGGCGAACGAGTCGGGCCCGTAGTGCTGCATGGTCTCGGTCATGACGGCGAGCGCGCCGCTGCCCGAGAGCGGCCGAATCAGCGCCATGGGCAGCGCCTCCGCGGGAAAGCCGACGAGCCCAGTCACGGGGGCGACGGCGCCCGTGAGCGCGTCGAGCGCGCCCGATGCGCGGAACAGCCCGACCCCGACGAGGATCGCGAGCATGAACGGCAGGACGGTCACGGCGATGCCGAGTCCCTCGCGCGCGCCCGCGATGAACGAGTCGTACACCGAAATGCGTCGCGCGAAGCCGGCGAGCGCGATCGCCGCCATGAGCGCGGGCAGGAGCCACGACGAGAGCAGCGTCTTCGCGGTTTCGAAACTCGGCTCGGCCCGGAACGCGAATGCGACGGCCACGGCGAGCGCGCCGGCGAACGCGGCGAACAACCCCGCGCGCAGCGGCGTCGCCGGCGCGCCCGGGCTCGCCATGCGCTCGGCCGCGTCGAGCGCGGCGAAGTCGGTGCTCGGCGCGGCGCCGGGGCTCGCCGTGCCTCCCAGCAGTGCGCGCTCGGGCGCGAAGACGGGAAGCCGCTCGAGCAGCTTCGCCGCCGCGATTCCCACGACGGTCGCACACAGGCTCGCGATCAGCGACGGCACGATAATGCCCGCGGGATTCGCCGACCCGAGACTCGCGCGCAGCGCGATTGCGCCCAGCGGCAGGACCGCGAGGCCCGAGGTGTTGATCGCCAGAAAGAGCGCCATGGCGTTGGTCGCGACCCCAGGCCGCGGATTCAGGCTCTCGAGCTCGCGCATCGCCTTCAAGCCGAACGGGGTCGCCGCGTTGCCCAGGCCGAGCACGTTCGCCGCCAGATTCATGACGATCGCGCCCATCGCCGGGTGGTCGGGGGGGATCTCGGGAAACAGGCGTAGCAGCACCGGCTCGAGCGCGCGCGAGATCGCGCGCAGGAAGCCCGCGTCGCGCAACACGCGCATGAAGCCGAGCCAGAGCGCCATCACGCCGATCAGGCCGATCGTGATCTCGACGGCGCTCTTCGCCGCCGCGATGGCCGCGTCGTTCGCCGCGGGCATCTTGCCCGTGAGGGCGGCGACGAGCACCGCGCCGGCGACCAGCGCGACGAAGATACCGTTCAGCAAACGACCGAGCTCCATCCGGGGGGACGGATTCGACTAGCGCGGGAACGCCTCCGGAAGTCCGCCGTCGACGGGCAGCACCGCGCCCGTGGTCGGCGTGTCCTGGCGCGCGAAGAAGACGATGGCGCGGCCGACATGCTCCGGTGTCACGCGCGCGTGCAAGAGGTTGCGATCGCGGTAGAAGTCCTCGAGCTGCGCCGGCTCGAGACCGCGTGCGGCCGCGCGCGCGGGACCGACCTGGGCCCACAAGCCGGACGGATTCTCGGCCGAGCCGAAGACCGCATCGGCATTCACGAGGTTCACGCGCACCCCGAACGCCGCGGCTTCGAGCGCCGCGACGCGCGCGAGCTGGTGCGCGCCCGCCTTCGACGCGCTGTACGCGCCGAACTCCGCGCCCGGCGCGAAGACGTTCTTGGTCGAGACCACGACCACGTTCCCGCCCGTGCCCTGCAGCCGGAGCTGGCCGAGGCCTTCGCGCAGGGTGAGAAATGCGCCCGTGAGATTCACGTCGACCGCGGCGCGGAATGCGTCGAGCTCGAGGTCGGCGAGCGCGCCCGCGCGCGCGATGCCCGCGTTCACCACCACGATGTCGACGCCGCCGAAGAGCTCGGCCGCGCGCCGGAACGCGTCGCGCACGTCGCCCTCGTCGGAGACGTCGGCGCGGAAGGTCTCGCAGCCGGCTGCGCCGACACGTTCGCGTGTTGCCTCGAGCCGCGGCTCGTCGAGGTCGACCAAGAGCACCTGCGCGCCCGCGCGCACCAGCTCGCGCGCCACACCCTCGCCGATCGCCCCGGCACCGCCGGTGACCAGCGCGACCTGACCCGCGAGCGGAAGTGACTGTCCCTTGCCGAGCTTCGCCTGCTCGAGACTCCAGTACTCGATGTCGAAGAGCTCTCCTTCCGACAGCCCTTCGTACTGGCCGAGCGCGCTCGCCCAGATCTTCGTGCGCACCGTGTGCTCCGCGATGTCCGCGGCGATGCGCGCCGCCGCGCGCGTCTCGCCCGCCGCGACCAGCCCGATCCCGGGCAACACCACAATGCGTGGGGTCGGATCGAGCATCGTGCGCGTGACTCGCTTGGCGGCGACGCAGCGCTCGAAGTACTGTGCGTAGCGGCGCCGGTACGCGTCGACGTCCTCGGCGAGCTTCGCGCGCAGCGCCTCGTAGTTCGCGTACGGCGGGCGCTCCACGAACAGGTACGGCCCCTTGGTGCGGATCACGTGATCGGGAGTGATCGGCGGCGCCGCGGCGAGCATCGGGCCCTGCTCGGCGGCGGCGAAGTGCAGGATCTCGTCGGAGCTCCGGTGCTCGAGCACGACGCGCCGCCACGGCCGATCGGGATCGCCGCTCTTCGCAGCGAGCGCGCCGCGCACCACGGGCGCGATCTCGTTCCACTCGCGCATGGCCATCACGGGGCGCGCGTTCAGCGGCCGACTGCCCTCGACGTGCGACGCGATCAGCGCGCGCGCGCGCCCGACCAGATCGATGTGCCGCTCATAACTCGTCTTCGCGTCGTCGCCGAACGTGAAGAGGCCGTGCTTCTCGAGCACCAGCCCCTCGACGGCCGGGTTCTTCTCGAAGATCTCGACCGCGCGCTTCGCGAGCGCGAAGCCGGGCATCACGTACGGCACCCAGGCGACGCGCTCGCCGAACAGCGCGCGCACGCGCTTCTCGCCGTCGGGCTGATTCGTGAGCGCGAGGATCGCGTCCGCGTGCGAGTGATCGATGAAGCGCGCGGGCAGGAACGCGTGCAGCAAGGTCTCGATGCTCGGATTCGGCGCGGCGGCGTCGAGCAGCGCCCGGCGCTGCTCCGCGACCATGTCTTCGTCCGAGAGCGCGTCGAGCGCGCGGAGCGCGAGCAGCGGCTCGAGGCGCAGCGCGGGCAGTCCCGCGGGCTCGATCGAGGCGAGATCCCAGCCGCTGCCTTTCACGTGGAGCACGGCGATCTCGCGCCCGAACAGGTCGCGCGCGCGCGCCTTCAGCGAGGTGTTGCCACCGCCGTGCAGCACGAGCTCGGGCTCGGCGCCGATCAGTCGCGACGTGTACACGCGCAGCGCGAGTGCATCACCGCTCGCTGCGTAGCGCGCGCGGAACGCGCTGGCTTCCGCGTCGCGAAAGCAACTATCCATCGCGCGCAAACCTAGCAAACGGCCAAAGCCAGTGTCGCTTGCTCGTGCGAGAGCGCGCCGATACTCTCGGTGCGTCGGTTTCGGACGCCTCCTTGGCGTTCGGTCTGGTCAATGCCGTCGACGGGCGGACGGCGACCGGAGCGGGAGCTGGGTCCCGCGCGACTTGGTGCGCCGCGAAAAGGAGGTGGTCAAAAAGTGTCTCATTCGAACACAGTGACGGTAGAGGTGGTTTCCAGCTAGGTCAGCCTGGCACTGGTGGCTGGTCTGGCATGGCCCAGGCACCACCGGAACCCCGAGGGTCCGCTTGGTCACTGAGCGGGCGGCCGTTCGCGGCTGCAGCACCTTCGGGGTTTTTCTCGCCTTTCTTCTCAGCGTCTTCTCACCGGACAGAAGTCGCCCCCCGAGCGGATTTTGAGATCGGGAACAGGAGCGGAGCTTGGAGTTCGAGCGGCGCTGTCGTGAGCTCATGTCTCTCCTCGCGCGCGGCGCGAACGATCTGTCGTTTCACGTCGCGGATACGGCGGCGCCGAGTGTCTTGTCCACGTGGGACTCTGCGCATCTGGCGCTCGCGCTGCGACACATCGATCCCGCGGCGGCGGTGGCGGAGCTGCGCGCGCTCTACCGCGCGTGTCAGCGCGACGACGGGCTCGTCGCCGGTGCGCGCGCCTTCGATCCGCGCGCGCGCGCCGCGCAGCAGGCCGAGCTCGGCCCGCTCTTCGGCGAGGACGAGCGCTCGATCCTGATCGCACCGCCGGTCGCCGCGTACGCGGCGGCGAAACTCGCGAGCGCGAGCGGCGCGGCGGCGCGCGATCTGCTCGCGAACGCCACGCGCGAGCTGGACGCGATCTGGGGCCAGCGCCTGCCGCCCGACACGGCGCTGCCCGTGATCCTGCACCCGCTCGAGTCGGGCTGCGCGCGCTCGGCGCTCTTCGACGACCTCGTCGAGCAGGACTCGGACGAATCGTGGCGCGACGAGAGCGCGACCTTGCTGCGCTCGGCGAGCGCGTGTCAGCTCGATCCCGAGCGCGCGCTGCGCGCGGGTCACGCGTTCGTGATCGAGGATCCGTCCTTCTGCGGCTGGCTCTTGCTCGCCCTCGAAGCGTGCTCGCAGGCGTGGGAGAAGCTGGGTGACACCAATGCGTGTCGCAAGCTCCGCATCCGTTCGGAGATGATCGCAGAGGGCGTCGCCAGCCGGCTCTGGTGGGAGGAGCAAGAGATCTACGTCGCGTGGAATCGCGGCCGGCAGAGCGCGCTGCGCGCGGTCAGCGCGGGCGGCCTGATTCCGGCCGCGGCGCGCAGCCTGCTCGAGGAGGGCACGCCCAAGCGCGCGGTCGATCGCCATCTGCGACCCGGCGCCTCGCCGCTCTGGGTCGCGCAGGGCCTGTCGCAGCGACCCATCAAACGCGACGAGCGCGGACCGCTGCTGAGCAGCACAGCCGAGGTCTCGCCGCTCGCGATGTACTGGGCGCATCTGGTACTGACGCGCGCGGACCGCGGACCCGACGCGCGCGTGGCGCGCACGCGGCTCGAAGAGCTGGCGCTCGAGCGCGGCTTCCGCGCCTGCTACGCGGCCGCGCTCGAGGATCCATCGGCGGACGGAAGCGACGTCTCGTTCTGGCCCGCCCTCGCGCTCGAGATGCGCGCGCTGGAGAAGACCGGCTGAGCTCACACTTGCATCGCCGCGGTCGCGAAGGTTAGGATCGTCCCGAATCCAGGAACGTAGTTCCGAATATTGGGACACTCGATGACGGCGACGTCGACTGAATTTGCCGGCACGATCGACAAGGCGCTGGAGCTCTTGTTTCACCTGCACGAACGCGGCGGCGCCGCGGTCGGCGTGTCCGAGCTGGGGCGCGCGCTCGAGCTCCCGAAGTCGACGGCGCACCGCCTGCTCGCGTCACTGGCGAAGCGCGGGTTGGTCGAGCAGGACGCGCGCGGTCGCTACCAGCCGGGCATCGCGCTGCTCGCGCTCGGCCTGGGCGTGCTCGAGCGCGAGCCGCTGGTCGCCGCGGCGCGCGCGCTGGTCGAGCGCGCGGCCGAGTCGCTGGGCGAGACCATCTTCCTGTCCAGTGCGCGCGCCGGCCGGCTGTACGTGCTGGACAAGCAGGAAGGCACCGGCTTCCTGCGCGCGGCGCCGCGCATCGGCGCCGAGATTCCGGCACACGCGACCGCGATCGGCAAGCTGTATCTCGCCTTCGCGCCGGACTCACTGCGGCCGCTCGAGTCGCCGCTCGCGCGCTTCACGCCGTCGACGATCGCGGACCCGCGCGCGCTCGAGAGCGAAGTCGAGAAGGTGCGCGTGCGCGGCTGGGCGGGGATGCGGAACGAGTGGATCCCGGAGCTCGCGGGCATCGCGGTGCCGATCCGGATCGGCGACCGGCTGTTCGGCGCGCTCGCCGCCGCCGGGCCGACCGCGCATTTCGACGGCGTACACGAGGCTGTGTTCCGCGCCGCGCTGCTCGAGACGGCGCGCGCGATCGAAGCTCGACTCAACGGACAGAGCGGAGGGTCTCCGACATGAAGGTCTGGATCGAGGGCCGTATCGTGGACGGCGCGGACGCGCGCATTCCCGTCACCGACCACGGCTTGCTCTATGGCGACGGGGTCTTCGAGGGCATCCGCCTGTACTCGGGCCGCGTCTTCAAGCTCGACACGCACCTCGAGCGGCTGGGTCACTCCGCGCGCGCGATCGGCCTCGAGATTCCGGGCGGCGTCGCCGCGGTGCGCGAAATCGTGCTCGCGACCGCACGCGCCTTCGGGCAGCCCGACGGCTACGTGCGCCTCTTGGTCACGCGCGGCGACGGCGCGATGGGCGTCGACCCGACCCGCTGTCTCCACCCGCGCATCGTGTGCATCGCCTGCGAGATCGAGCTGTACCCCGAAGCAAAGCTGCGCGCAGGGGTCGACATGGTCACGGTGAGCGTGCGCCGACCCGCCGCGGACGCGCTCGATCCACGCGTGAAGAGTCTCAACTACCTGAACAGCGTGCTCGCGAAGCGCGAGGCGCGCCTGCGCGGCGCCGACGAGGCTCTGATCCTGAACGCGGCCGGCATGGTGGCCGAGGCGGCCGTCGCGAACGTGTTCGCGTTTCGGCGCGGCGCGCTCCTGACTCCGCCCGCGACCGATGGCGCGCTCGAGGGAGTGACTCGCGCGAGCGTGCTCGAGCTCGCCGCCGGGCTCGGCATTCCCGCGCGCGAGCAGACGCTCTCGCGCATGGACCTCTACTCCGCGGACGAGGTCTTCCTCACCGGCACGGGCGCGCGCGTCGTCGGCGTGCGCAGCCTGGACGGCGCGCAGATCGGAACGCGTGCGCCGGGCGCGGTGACCGAGAAGCTCGCCGCCGAGTTCGGCGCGCTCGCGCGGCGCGACGGCCCGATCTTCATGGCCTGACTCCCGACCTCGGGCGCTAGCGGCGCCGGATCTTCATGTGGTGCGCGAGCTGCGCGGGCGAGTACGCGTGCTCGGGCGCCACGACGCAGGCGCTGCGCGCCGCGCACGCTCCGGCGCACGCCGGGTTCGCGAGACGCGTGTCGTAACACTTCCGCGCGTCGAGCCCGTGGGCGCCGACGGCCGCGCCGACGCAGGCGTTCTCGCAGGGGGCGGGACAGCCGCTGCACGGGTCGAACGGCGGCGCGCTCGTCTCGGGCAGTGACTCGGCGACGAGCAGCACCGCGCGAATCGCGATCCACGGCCCGAACTCTGGGTGGATCAAGACGCCGATGCGACCGGGCGAGCCGAAGCCCGCGCGCCGCGCCAGCGCGACGAGCGGGAGATACACACCCTCGCGTCGGTCCGCGTAGAAGCCGATCGCGGCGGCCGGGTCCCAGAGCTGCGCCGCCACTTCGAGCACGTGACGCGTGTAGCGATCGAGCGGATCGTCGGCGAGCGCGCATTCCGAGGCTGCTTCGAACTTTTCCCAGAGCGAGCGGCCGGCGTTGCCGACGACGAGCGCGCCGCGCGCCCCGGGCGCGAGCGCGGCCGAGCGCCACGCCGGGTGAACCAGCGCGTCGTACGCGGCGATCGGCAGGCTGCCGGTGAGTCCGAGTCCGGCGCGCGCGAGTGACTCGACCGCTTGCGCCGCGCTCACGCGCCGCTCTCGAAGCGACCGCCGACCGCGAGCCCGACGCGCGCCGCGAACGCCTGCGCCGGCTCCTTCCCGCCGTCCCCGCGCACGCGCGCGATGCGCAGCGCCCCGCCGCGCAGCGCGACCACGAGCCCCGAGGCATCACAGCCCACGACACTTCCCGGTGTCGCCTTCGCCGGAGGCTCGAGCGCCACATCGAAGACCCGCACTTGCGTCGCGCCGAAGCGCAGGAACGCGCCCGGCTGCGGATCGCAGCCGCGCACCAGCCGATCGATCTCGACCGCCGACTTCGCCAGGTCGATCGCCGCGACCGAATCGTCGACCAGACCCTGGGTCGTGGCGAGTGACTCGTCCTGAGCCTTGGGCCGCGCGCGTCCGGTGGCGACGAGCTCGACCGCCTCGACCAGCGCTTCCACGCCGAGCGGCTGCAGCTTCTCGAAGAACAAGCTCGTGACCGTCTCGCGCGGCGCGATCGGCACCGGTCCCTTCTGGAACACGATCGGTCCCGTGTCCGCGCCTTGGTCCGGGACGAAGATCGAGACGCCGGTCTCGGACTCACCCAGGATGATCTGCCACTGCAGCGCGGCGCCGCCGCGAAAGCGCGGCAACAGCGACGGATGGAAGCAGAGACTCTTGTGCTTTGGCGCATCCGTGAGCTCGCGCGGCAGGAACACCTGCACGGACGCGAGCACGTTCAGATCGGGCGCGAGCGCCGCGTGCTCCGCGAGCGCAGCCGCGATCGGCTCGCCCGTCTTCTTGCGGTAGAAGCGGCGGCGCACGAGCGGCAGACCGAGCTCGGTCGCGCGAGCCGCGAGTGGATCGGGCCGGCCCGCGTCGGGCGGCGCGAACACGCCGGCGATCTCGTGTCCGTTCGCGCGCAGCCGCTCGAGCGTGTCGCGCCCGAACGCGGCCTGGCCGAAGAGCGCGATGCGCAGACTCATCCGGGCAACCTAGCACGCGGGCCGATGGCTCGGACCGGAATCGCGGGCGCGCCCAGCGCGAGCACGCGCGATGGCAGATCACGCGTGACGACCGAGCGCGCGCCGACGACGACGTCGTCGCCGATCGTGACTCCCGCGAGCACGGTCACGTCCGACGCGATCCACACTCGCTCCCCGATCGTCACCTTTGCGCTGCGCTCGGGCGTGTTCACGTCGAGATCGTGGAAGTCAGAATCGAGCACGCGCGAGCCGAAGCCGACCATCGAGTCGTCGCCCATGCGGATGCCGACGTTCGCGTGCAGCATCGCGCCGTTGATGAGGCAGCGCGCGCCGATCTCGACGCGCGCGCCCTCCGCGGCGGTGATGCGATTCTCGCCGCACTCGAGGCGCAGCCAGACGCGTGGCCCGAGTGACACGACTCCCCCCGACTGCACCCAAACGTGATTCCCGCGCGCGCGCTCGGTCGCGAAGCCCGCGGCGACAAGGAGCCTGCCGCCTGGCTCGATGCGCAGCTCGGCGAAGCGCAGGTTCGGCGACGCGCTCGGGTCCGCGCGCAGTCGCTCGCCGAAGCGCGCCGCGAACAGCGCGAAGCGCAGGCGGTCCCAGCGGTAGATCGCGCGCAGCAACGGTGCGTTCATGGCGGCGGAGTCTAGCCTCACGCGGTTAGCGGCGGCACAGCCGCCTGCCGCGACGGCAACGCTGCGCGTTGCCTCTGCCGTCCGCGTGTGTCACTCGCGGGCCCGACTCGAACCGGCGCGTTCGCGCGCCGATGAGAGCCGCGACGATGGAAGCGAAGGACGAGGCGCTGTATGCGCTGGTGCGCGCCGAGCTCGAGGCGGCGCTCGATCCCGCGGAGCTGCGCCGGCGCGGCTCGGACGCGCTACACGAGCTCGCGATCGACGCGGCCGCGTTCGCGGCGCTGCGCTTGCCCGGCGAAATTCGCGTGCACGTGGGCAATCCCGGCGGTCACCGCGCGGGCCGCACGAGCGTCGAGGTGTTGATCGCCGATCAGCCGTTCATCGTCGACTCCGTACGCCTGACCTTGCGGCGCCTGGGTCGGCGCGAGCTCCTGCTGCTGCATCCGCTGCTCGCGGTCGAGCGCGAAGCGGACGGCACGATCTCGCGCTTCGGCCGTGAGACGGTGGGGAGAACACGCGAGTCGTACGTCTACGCAGAACTGCGTCAGCTCGCGCACGAGGCGGAACGCGTCGCGCTCGAGCGGGAGCTGGAGCGCGCGCTCGCGGACACGCGCTGCGTGGTCGCCGATCACGCGGCGATGCTCGCCCAGCTGCACGAACACGCCGCCAACCTCGAGACCTGCGCCGCGGCGCTGCCCGGCGGACCCGAGCGCGCGCGCGACCTCGCCGCGGTGCTGCGCTGGCTCGAGGCAAAGAACTTCCTGTTCATGGGCTATCGCCGCTACGAGGCGCGCCGCGGGCGGCGCGGCTGGCAAGTCGAGCTCGAGCCCGCGAGCGGGCTGGGCCTCTTGCGCGGCGCGGCCGACTCGCGCTTCTCCGAGTCCGGCGAGGACGTGCCTCCGCCGCCGCTGGTCGGCGCGCGCCTCGACGACGAGCGCGTGATCTTCTTCGACAAGACGCGCAGTGACTCGACGGTGCACCGTCACGGCCGACTCGATTCGGTGTCGCTGAAGCTCTTCGACAAGGACGCGCGCCCGATCGGCTTCGGCCGCTTCGTGGGTCTGCTCACGCACCGCGCGATCCGCATGCGCCCGTCGGACATCCCGATCCTCGCGGCGCGCCGCATGCGCGTCGTTGCGAGTCTCGGGCCGGAGTCGGGCTCGCACACCTACAAGACCGCGCTCGAGGCCTATGACTGTCTGCCCGTCGAGTTCCTGTTCCCCGCCGAGCCCGCGGACGTCGCGCGCACCGTGTCTCGCATCGTCGCCGCGGCCGAGCGGCGCAAGCTCGAGGTCACCACGGTCGCGGACGCGACCAACCGCTCATTCTTCGTCTCGGTCGCGCTGCCGCGCCAGCTCTACGAGGAGCGCATCCGCGAGGAGATCGACCGCCTGCTCGAGACGCAGCACGAGGCGCGACACATCGACCACCGCAGCTCGTTCCTCGACGACGACCTCGCGCTCGTGCACTTCTTCTGCGGCTGCGACCGCGAGCTCGACCTCGCGAAGCTGGCCAAGCTCGAGGCCGAGATCGCCGCGATCGTCGAGCGCTGGGAAGACCGCTTCGAGGCCACGCTCGTCGCCGATCAGCCGAACGAGCGTGCGCTGCGCCTCGCCGACGCGTATGCAGACGCGTTCCCCGAGTCGTATCGGGTCGTGACTTCGGCGGCCGAGGCGGTGCTCGACGTACGCCATCTCGAGCGCCTACACACGGGTGAGTCACCCGTCGAGCTGGGGCTCGACTTCGCCACCGAATACGGCGACACGAGTACGCACAGACTCAAGATCTATTTGCGCGGGCGGCCGTATCTCACGGAGCTGCTCTCGGTGGTGCACCAGTTCGGGGTACGTGTGATCGACGCGACCTCGACCGAGGTGCACGCGCTCGCACGTCCGTCCGCGTGGATCGTCTCGTTCCGCATCGAGCCGATGGCGACCGGCGGCGGCCGCGCGGGCGACGCCGAGGCGCGCGCACTGGACGGCTTGCGCGCCGCGCTCTCCGCGCGCGTCGACAGCGACGACTTGAACCGGCTCATCCTGGGCGCCGAGCTCGACTGGCGCGCGGTCGACGTGCTGCGCGCGTATCTGGAGTTCGCGCGTCAGATCGGCCAAGCAGCGCGCGGGTCGGCGGTGCGCGACGCGCTCGTGCGTCACCCGGAGGCGGCGCGCTCGGTGCTGCGACTGTTTCACGCGCGCTTCGATCCCGAGCTCGGCAACCGGCGCGAGGAGGAGCTCGCCGAAGCGGGCCGCGCGCTGGTCGCCGCGCGCGAGCCGATCACGAGCGCTGCGGACGACCGCGTCTTCGCCGTGCTCGAGAATCTGGTGCGGAGCACTCTGCGCACGAGCTTCTACGTGCTCGCGGCGCCGAACGCGCCGCACGAGCTGGCGTTCAAGATCGACTCACGCCAGGTGCACGGGCTGCCCGCGCCGTCGCCGTGGGTCGAGATCTTCGTGCACTCGTGCGAGCTCGTCGGCGTGCACCTGCGCGGCGGCCCGGTCGCGCGCGGCGGATTGCGCTGGAGTGACCGCCCGCAAGACGTCCGCTCCGAGGTGCTCGCGCTGTGGCGCACCCAGATGGTGAAGAACGGGCTGATCGTGCCCGCCGGCGCGAAGGGCGGCTTCGCGCTGCGGCGCGCGCCCGGGGACTCGAGCGCCGCGCGCGCGGAAGCGGACCGACTCTACGCGCGCTTCGTCTCCGCGCTCCTGCGACTCACCGACACCGTGAACGCGGGCGTCGTGGCCGCGCCCCCGCGCGTCGTGCGGCACGATGGAGACGATCCGTATCTCGTCGTCGCTGCGGACAAGGGTACGGCACATCTCTCCGACGTCGCCAATTGCATCGCGGCCGAGCACGGCTTCTGGCTCGGCGACGCGTTCGCGAGCGGCGGCAGCAACGGCTACGACCACAAGTGCGAGGCGATCACCGCGCGAGGCGCGTGGCTGTGCGCGCAGCGGCACTTCCTCGAGCTCGGGCGCGATCCGGAACGCGAGTGCTTCACGCTGGTCGGCATCGGCGACATGTCGGGCGACGTGTTCGGGAACGGGCTCCTGCTGATGCCCAACGCGAAGCTCGTCGCCGCGTTCGATCACCGGCACGTGTTCGTCGATCCGGAGCCGGAGCCGGAGCGCGCGTTCGCGGAGCGCCAGCGCCTATTCGCGCTTCCGCGCTCCTCGTGGGCGGACTACACGCGCGAGACGCTCAGCCCCGGCGGGGGTGTCTTCGAGCGCGGCGCGAAGCGCATCGCACTCTCCGTCGAGGCGCGCCGCGCGCTCGGCTGCGCGGCGGAAACGCTCTCGGGCGAGGAGCTGGTGCGCGCGATCCTGCGCGCGCCGGTCGATCTGCTCTGGAACGGCGGCATCGGCACTTACGTGAAGTCCGCCGACGAGTCACACGCGGACGTCGGCGACCGCGCGAACGACGCCGTGCGCGTCGACGGGCGCGAGCTGCGCGCGCGCATTGTCGCCGAAGGCGGAAACGTCGGCTTCACGCAGCTCGGGCGGATCGAGCTCGCGCTCGCGGGCGGCCGCATCGACACGGACGCGATTCACAACGCCGGCGGTGTTTCGCTGTCCGATCGCGAGGTGAACTTCAAGATCTTGCTCGCGCCGCTCGCGGGCTCCGAAACACTCCCGCCGGCGGAGCGAAGCGCCGTGCTGCGCGCCTGCGCCGGGGCCGCGGACGAAGCGGTGCTTGCGGACTGCGCGAGCCAGAGCCGCTGTCTTTCGCTCGACGCGCTGCGCGCGCAGGCGGACCCCGAGCGACTCATACAATCCGCCGAGTATCTCGTCGCGAACGCGGAGCTCGACGCGGAGCTCGAGCGATTGCCCACGCGCGAGCTGGTGCGCGCGCGCGGCTGGACCCGGCCCGAGCTCGCCGTGCTGCTCGGCTACTCCAAGCGCATGAGCAAGCGCGCACTCGCGACCTCCAGCCTGCCCGCGCACCCGCTGCTGGCGGAACGGTTCCGCGCGTACTTCCCGATGGCGCTGCGCGAGCGCTTCGCGCACGAGCTTGAGACTCACCAGTTGCGCGACGCGATCACGGCGACCTGCGTCGCGAACTACGCGATCGATCGCGCCGGAGTCACGCTGCTGCCCGAGCACAGCCGTGCCCTCGGCGCCGCGCTGCCCGATGTCCTGTTCGCATGGCTCGCCGCGGATCACCTGCTCGACGCCGAGACGGCGCGCAGCGCGCTCGCCGCGAGCGGCGTCGCAGAGCACGTGCGCCTGCGTACACTCGTCGGTGTCGAGGACGCCGTCGCGCAAGCGGCCGCGCTCGGGCTTGGCCTCGAGGGCCGCGCCCTGCTCGAGCCCGGCGACGCGCGCAAGCGCGCAGCGGCGCTCGACGACCTGCGCGCGCGGCTCGGCGCGACGGGCCCCGAGAGCCTCTCGGCGCTCGCGCGCTCGCTGCCCGTCGTGTGGATCGCGGAGCGCAGCGCGACCTCGGTCGCGCGCACGCTCGAGGCGTGGAACGAGCTCGGCGCGCGCTCGCGCATTCACTGGCTGCTCGAACGGCTCGCGCAGGTGGAGCTCGGCGACGGCTGGAATCGCGTCGCCGCGGCGGCGCTCACGCTCGACATGAACCGAGTGCTCTGTGACCTCTGCGAGCGCGAGCTCGCCAGCGCCGGCGCGCGCCGCGTCGTGCGCGCACGGACCGAGCTCGCGCTGCGCAGCGTCGAGGAAGTCGCCGCGCAGATAGACGCGGGCTCGCGCAGCTTCGCACCGCTTCTGGTGCTCTCGCAGCGAATCCGGCGCCTGTGCTAGGGTCCGCCGCGGAGAGGTGCCAGAGCGGTTGAACGGGGCGGTCTCGAAAACCGTTGTGCCCTTACGGGTACCGGGGGTTCGAATCCCCCCCTCTCCGCCAGTGCTCGCCTTGTTGACTACGTTCGCCTGCGGCTCACTGCGCGCGGCTTCCGCCGCTTGCGGGCGCGGCTCCGGGCGGCCGTCGCCGCG
>JBGQIB010000092.1:0-17536 GCA_041498295.1 bacterium
CCGAGAGCGTGGTTGCCTGCTGGCCCAGGTGCACGTAGCCCAGCCCGACCTCGGCGAGCGTCGAAAGGCCGGGGCGAATCGTCGGGATGTGCTCGAGATACTCGAGCGCTTCGTCGACGGTCATCTCGAGCACGTCGGCGATCGACTTTCCCTTGTATTTCACCTCGAGCGTCTGCGGGTTGTAGCGCTTTCCTTGGCACTCTTCGCAGGTCACGTACACGTCGGGTAAAAAGTGCATCTCGATGCGCAGGATGCCGTCGCCCTGACACGCCTCGCAGCGGCCGCCTTTCACGTTGAACGAGAAACGCCCGGGCTGGTAACCGCGCTGCCGGCTCTCCGGCAGCTGCGTGAAAAGCTCGCGGATGCCGGTGAAGATGCCCGTGTAAGTCGCGGGGTTCGAGCGCGACGTTCGGCCGATCGGGTCCTGTGACACGTCGATCACCTTGTCGAGATGCGGCAGGCCGTCGAGGCGCTTGTGCTTGCCCGGCTTCTCTTTCGCGTCGAACAGCCGGTGCGCGAGCGCGCGGTACAAGGTGTCGTTCACCAAGGTCGACTTGCCGCTGCCGGAGACGCCGGTCACGGCGGTGAGTACGCCCAGCGGGAAGCGCACGGTCACGTCGCGCAGGTTGTTCGCGGATGCGCCGATGATGGTCACGAACTTGTCGGAGCCGGGCCGGCGCAGCTTCGGCACCGCGATCGAGCGCTTGCCCGAGAGGAACTGCCCCGTCAGCGAGCGCGGCTCTTTCTCGATGTCCTTCGGCGTGCCCTCGGCGACGACTTCGCCGCCGTGGCGCCCCGCGCCAGGCCCGAGGTCGATCACCCAGTCACACGCGCGAATCGTCTCCTCGTCGTGCTCGACCACGATCACGGTGTTGCCCGTGTCGCGCAGCGAAAGAAGTGTGCGCAGCAAGCGCGCGTTGTCCCGCGGGTGCAGGCCGATCGACGGCTCGTCGAGGATGTACAAGACGCCCGCGAGCGCCGAACCGACCTGCGTCGCGAGCCGGATGCGCTGACTCTCGCCGCCCGACAAGGTCGCGGCCGTGCGCTCCAGGGTGAGATACTCGAGCCCGACGTTGCACAGGAACGTGAGCCGCTCGCGGACTTCGCGGATGAGTCGCTCGGCGATCGCGAGGTCCTGCTTCCCGAGCTTCAGCTTCTCGAAGTGCTGCACCGCTTGCGTGACCGAGAGCTGCCCGACCGCGGGCAGACTCATCCCGGCCACGAGCACCGAGCGCGCCTCCGGTCGCAGGCGCGCGCCCTGACACGCGTCGCACGCGGTGTTGCTCATGTACTCGCGCAGGCCCTCGCGCACGAGGTCGCTCTCGCTCTCGCGGTAGCGCTTGTCGAGCAGGCCGATCACGCCGGACCACTGGCGGTCGAAGCTCCACTTGCGGCTGCGGCCGAAGCGGAAGGTCACTTTCTCGTCGGTGCCGCTGAGAATCTGCGCGCGCGCTTCGGGCGCGAGCTTCTTCCACGGCGTGTCGAGCGAGAAGCCGTAGTGCGCCGACAGTGAGCGCAGCATCGAGGTGTAGTAGCGAGACGCGTGGCCGCGCCCCTTGAACGGCGCGATCGCGCCGTCGTCCAACGACACGTTCGGGTCTGGAACCAGCAGGTCGGGGTCGAAGAAGTCCTTCGTGCCGAGCCCGTCGCAGCCGGGACAGGCGCCCTGCGGGCTGTTGAACGAGAACAGCCGCGGGTTGATCTCGGGGAAGCTCGCGCCGCACTCCAGGCACGCGGCGAGCTCCGAGAACAGCACCTCTTCGCCGCCCGGCCCGATGTCCACCTTCGCGAAGCCCTGACTCGCCTTCAGCGCCGTCTCGAGTGAGTCGGCGAGCCGCTGAGTCACGTCGGGCTTGATCACCAGGCGGTCGATCACCAGGTCGATGTCGTGCCGCTTCTTGCGGTCGAGCTCCGGCGCCTCGTCGAGCGGGTAGTCCTTGCCGTCGAGGCGCACGCGCACGAAGCCCTGGCGCTGGAACTCGCGCAGCTCCTTCTTGTACTCGCCCTTGCGCCCGCGCACGACCGGCGAGAGCACCTGAATGCGCGTGCCCTCCGGCAGTGACTGCACGCGCTCGCACATCTGCTTCACGGTCTGCGCCTGGATCGGCTTTCCGCAGTTCACGCAGTGGGGCACGCCGATGCGCGCGTACAAGAGGCGCAGGTAGTCGTAGATCTCGGTGACCGTGCCGACCGTGGAGCGCGGATTGCGGCTGGTGGTCTTCTGCTCGATCGAGATCGCCGGCGACAGGCCCTCGATCGAATCGACCTCGGGCTTCTTCATCTGGTCGAGGAACTGGCGTGCGTACGCGGACAGACTCTCGACGTAGCGGCGCTGGCCCTCCGCGTAGAGCGTGTCGAACGCGAGCGACGACTTGCCCGAGCCCGACAAGCCCGTGAAGCACACGAGCTGGTTGCGCGGAATGCGCACGTCGATCGACTTCAGGTTGTGCTCGGCCGCACCGCGCACGACGATGTCCTGTGGCTCCTGCCTGGCCGTCACTCTCCTGCCCCCCGCGACTTCTCGTTGCGCGAAATCTCGACCGCCAATCTTACCGCCTCGATCATGGAGCTTGGGTCTGCCTTCCCTTTCCCCGCGATGTCGAACGCGGTTCCGTGATCGACGCTGGTGCGCACGAGCGGCAGGCCGAGCGTCACGTTCACGGCCTGGCCGAACGCGTGCGTCTTGAGAGGCGCGAGGCCCTGGTCGTGATACATCGCGAGCACCGCGTCGAATTCGCCGGCGATCGCGCGGTGGAAGAGGCTGTCGGCTGCGAACGGCCCGCGCGCGTCGATGCCCCGAGCGCGCGCGTCGACGAGCGCGGGGGCAATGATGCGAATCTCCTCGTCGCCGAAGCGCCCGCCTTCGCCCGCGTGCGGGTTCAGGCCGCAGACGGCAATGCGCGGCTCCGGGATCTGGAAGCGCTTCGCGAGGTCGCGCTGCAGCACCTCGAGTACCGCGCCGATCCCTTCGCGCGTGAGTCGCCCCGGCACTTCGCGCAGCGCGCAGTGAATCGTGGCGAGGGCGACGCGCAGGCCGCGCCCGACCAGCAGCATCACCGCGTGTCCGCGCCCCGCGACTTCCTCGAGCAGCTCCGTGTGACCGGGGTACGCGAAGCCGCCGTCGCCCAATACTTCCTTGGAGAGCGGCGCGGTCGCCATGGCGTCGAGCTCGCCGGCGAGGCAATCGCGCGCGGCCGCCTGCACGGCAGCGACGATGCCGGCTGCCGCCGCCCGATCCGGATGACCCGGGAAGACACGAGCGCTCGCGAAGCTCCTGGCGGCGCCGCTTTCGAACGATCCGCCGGCGCGAGTCACGGCGTCGACGTCGCCGTAGACGCGCAGCAGGAAGCCCTCGCCCGCGAGCGCGCGCAGCGCGGCCGCCACCACTTCGGGCCCGATCCCAGCGGGATCGCCGACAGTGATGCCGATGCGCGGGCGGGGGGTGCGGAGGCGCTCGCTCAATGAAGCTCCGGTGCGACCACCTCGATATAGCGGGACTTGCGCACCTCGGCGATCCACTTCTCGAAAGCCGGCATGGTCTGTTGCTCCATCAGCTCGGAGCGCAGCCGATCGGCGACTTTCTCGTACGATACGTCGGCCGGATCGAACTTGTCGAGGAACTGGAAGAGGTTCTCGCCGTGCGCGTTCTCGATCACGGGGCTGATCTCGCCCGGCTTGAGCCCCGCGATCGCATCCTTGATCTCGGGCGGCGCATCGGCCTCGCGGAACACCGTGAGCCCGCCTTGCGAAGCCGTCGGCGCGCCGGAGTATTTGCGCGCGAGGCCCGCGAAGTCTCCGCTCTTCACTGCCTTCTCGCGCAGCTGCTCGGTCACCGTGCGCGCATCCGCGCGCTTCGCCTCGGTCGCGTCGGCCGGGACGGGAATCAGGATGTGCAGCACACGAATGCGGTCGCCCGGCTTCGCGTGCCCGTAGCGCTCGTCGTAGAGCTTCCGCACGTCCTCGTCGGTGACGCGCACCTTCCCCTGCACCGCCCCCTGCACGATCTTCATGCGCGTGATCTGATTCCCGAGCTGCTCGCGGTACGTCTTCCTGTCGAGTCCCTGCTTGGCGGCCGCCGCGTAGATCGCGTCGACGGTCATGCTCTCTTCCTGCGCGATGCCGTTGATCGACTCGTCGATCTCTTCTTCGCTGGCCGTCATGTTCTGTTTCTTCGCGACCTGCAGCACGAGCTTCTCGTCGATCAGGGTCTGGAGCGCGTTGTTGCGCAGCTCGAGGAGATCCTGCTGCGAGAGCTGCTCGCCGCGCGCGCGCACGCGGTCCACGTAGCTGTGCCACGCCTCGCGCACCTCGGAGAGCAGGATGACCTGGTCGCCGACGATCGCCGCAACGCCGTCGACGACCTCGCCGGCCCCGCGCGCCACAGGCGCGCACAGGAACGTTGCAGGCGCGCACAGGAACAAGGCCAAGAGCAGCGCGCCGAGTGACTTCATTGCAGTGTCTCCAGGACCCGATCGTTCACGCGGATCTCGGCCTTCTTGCGCAGATCGCGCACCCATTCGCGGCGCAGCTCGTCGAGCGTTCTCTCGCTGAGCTCGACCGCGATCTTCTCGCGCACCTCGTCGTAGCTCGCCTCGTGCGCCGGGAGTTTGCTCTCGACGAGGAAGAGATGGAAGCCGTAGGGGGACGCGATCACCAGCGAGATCTGGCCCGGCTCGAGCTCGAAGGCGCGGTCGAACGCCTCGGGCATCTGACCCTTCGCGAACGGCGGCAGGGCGCCGCCCTCCGCGGCTTCGGGCCCGATGCTGTTCGCGCGCGCGAGCTCCGCGAAGTCCGCGCCCTTCTCGAGTTGGGTGCGCAACTCCTCGGCCTTGGGCCGCTCGGCCACGACGATCTGGCGCATCTGTACACGCACCGGTGTCATGTATTCGGCGCGGTGCTCCTCGAAGTAGGCGTGCAGCGCGCTCTCGGGCGCGCGCGCGCGCGCGGCCAGATCCGCGAGCGCCGTGCGCTCCAGGATCATCTCGCGCCGCACCCTCTCGCGGTATTCCGGGTCGGGGTCCTTCCAGTCCGCGCCGTGCAGATCGCGGAGCCGCGCCTCGACCTCGGCGGGCGAGACATCGATGCGCCGCTCTTTGGCGTGATTCAGCACGACCTGATCGCTGACGAGCTGCTGCAGTACGCCGCTCGCGACGTCGTCGCGCTTCGCGTTCGGATCGTCGTCCGTGCGCTGGTCGACCAGGCGCCGCAGCTCGGCAGCCGGGATCTTCACGCCGTCGACCTCGGCCGCCCAGCCGTCGTCGCCCGAGCGCGAGTCGCAGGCGAGCGCGAGCGCCGCGGCGAGAAGCACGCTGGTGGTCTTCATGGGTTTCCGCGCTCCTCTTGCGCAGGCGGAGTTTCGGGGACGAGAAGTTCCACGAGCGCGAGGCTCTCGGCCAGGGCATCGCCCGAGTTGCGCAGGCGCAAGCCGAGCCGCCGGTCGGGATACGCCCGCAGCTGCGCTCCCGGCTGGCCGATCATGCGCACGATCCGGCTGGGGTCGATCTGCGCGCGCTCGCCGACCTGGAACAGAAGCTCGCCGTTCTTCACCTCGACCGAGGTCACGCCGAGGCGGCGGCAGCGGATCTTGAGCCGAATCACCTCGAGCAGGTTGCGCGCCTCGACCGGCAGCGGGCCGAAGCGATCGAGCAAGTCGCCGCGCAGCGCGGCGAGCTCGCCATCGTCGCGCGCGCCCGAGAGCTGCTTGTACAGCGCGAGCCGCTGACTCACTTCGGGCACGTAGCTCTCGGGCAGCAGCGCGGCCTGCGGCAGGCGGATCTCCGGCTCGATCGCGTCCGGCTCTTCCTGGCCGCGCAGGCGCGCGATCGCCTGCTCGAGCATCTCCATGTACAGGTCGTAGCCGACCGAGGCGACGTGACCCGACTGCTCGCCGCCCAGCAAGTTGCCCGCGCCGCGGATCTCGAGATCCTCGGTCGCGAGCCGGAAGCCAGCGCCGAGCTCCGACAGATCTTGGATCGCCTCGATGCGCCGCTGCGCTTCCTCGCTGACCTGTCCTGACGCGGGCAGGAGCAGATACGCGTACGCGCGGCGGTTGCTGCGCCCGACCCGACCGCGCAGCTGGTAGAGCTGCGCGAGCCCGAACATCTCGGCGCGGTGGATCAGAATCGTGTTGGCGTTGGGGATGTCGAGACCGGACTCGATGATCGCCGTGCACACCAGCACGTCGAACTCGCGCCGCAGGAACGCCAGCATCGTCTTCTCGAGCGCGGCGCCCGACATCTGCCCGTGCGCCACGACGATGCGCGCCGACGGCACGATCCGGCGCAGATAGTCGGAGATCTCGCGGATCGTCTCGATGCGGTTGTGCACGAAGAACACCTGGCCGCCGCGGCGCAGCTCGCGGTCGACCGCTTCCCGAATCAGGTCCTCCGAGACACGCGCCACCTGCGTGCGCACCGCGATGCGATCCGGCGGCGGCGTCTGCAGCACCGACAGATCGCGCATGCCGGAGAACGCCATCTGCAACGTGCGCGGGATCGGCGTCGCGGTCAGCGTGAGCACGTCGACGAGCTTCTTCATCTGCTTCAGGCGCTCCTTGTGAGTGACTCCGAAGCGATGTTCCTCGTCGACGATCAAGAGGCCGAGATTGCGGAACACGACGTCCTTCGACAGCAGCCGGTGCGTGCCGACGACGACGTCGATCTTGCCGGACGCGAGGCCCTCGCGGACTTCCTTCACCTGCTTCGGGCTCGACAGGCGCGAGAGCGCGCCGATCGCGACCGCGGTCGAGGCGAAGCGCTCGCGCAGCGTCTCGAAGTGCTGCTGGCACAGAACGGTCGTGGGTACGAGAAAGGCGACTTGCTTGCCGCCGGACGCGGCGAGATACGCGGCGCGACACGCGACCTCGGTTTTGCCGAAGCCGACGTCGCCGCACACGAGCCGGTCCATCGGCCGCGCGCGCTGCATGTCTCCCAGCACGTCGTCGACGGACTTGCGCTGGTCGGGCGTGTCCTCGTAGCGGAAGCGCGCCTCGAACTCCTCGTAGGCGGCGTCGGGGGGCGCGAACGCGAAGCCCGGAAGTTGCTCGCGTGCCGCGATCACGGTGAGCAGCTCTTCCGCCATCTCGCGCACCGCGCGCTTCACGCGCGCTTTGGTCTTCGTCCACGTCTGGCCGCCGAGCCGGTCGAGCGCGGGCGACGCGTCGTCGGCGGCGCCATAGCGCTGCACCTGGCCGAGGCGCGAGACGGGCACGTACAGCTTGTCGCCCTTGTCGTAGAGCAGGAGCAGAAACTCCTGCTCGCCGCCCGCCAAGGGCAAGCGCGTGAGTCCGCCGAAGCGGCCGATGCAGTGCTCGGCGTGAACGAGAAGCTCGCCCTCCTGGATCTGCGCGAGTCGTTCGACCGCGCTCGATTGGCGAGTGACTCGCAGCGGGCGCCGCTGCTGGCGCTCGCCGAAGACGTTCTGCTCGGTGACGACGACGACGGAGTCGTCGGGCAGCTCGAAACCATCGGCGAGCGGTGAGACGATGACGTCGATTGCGCCCGGCTCGGGCCAGTCCGGCCACGCCGTGTCCTGCGCGGGAGCGCGCACGGGCAATTCGAGGCCATAGTCGCGGAGGATGTCGACCAGACGCTCGGCTGCGGCCAGCGAGGGCGAAGTGAGTCGCACGCGCCGCTTGCCCTCGGTCCAGCCGCTGATCCGCTGCGTCAGCGGCTCGAGCGCGCGCCCGCTGCCGCGCTGCTCCTCGATCTCGCGGCGCAGCTCGCGGTGGTCGCCGCCGCGCGCGTCGACGACTTCCTCGTCGGCCGTCGGGTCGACGACGCCGATCGGGTCGAGCAACACCGGTCGGTGTTGCAGCACGCGCTTCCAGGCGCTCTCGTCCGTCGTGTAGAGCGCGAGCGGATCGCAGACCATACGGTCCTGCGCCGCGGCCTGCTCGTGGCCCGAGAACACCTCGCCGATGAACGACAGCGCGCGCGCGCGGCCAACTTCCGGGTCGTCGACCACGATCCGCGTACTCGCCGGCAGGTAGTCGAAGACGGTCTCCATCTCGTCGTGCAGCAGCCCCTCGAGATTCTCCACTCCGGGCGGCAGCGCGCGCCGCGCGAACGCCTCGGTCACGGCGTAAATCTGTGACTCGGGGACCTTCTGCTCGCGGCCCATGCGCCGCACTGCGTGGATCAGCGCGTCGCGGTCGTTCGGCAAGCGGTACGAGCGCGGCGGGATCGCGATCACGCGCTCGAGCTCGCCCTCGGAGCGCTGCGTCGCGGGGTCGAAGCGCCGGATCGAGCCGATCGCGTCGAAGTCGAACTCGATGCGCACGGGCCGATCGAGCTGCGGCGGGAACAGGTCGACGATGCCGCCGCGCGCGCCGACCTCGCCGCGCTCCTCGACCAGACTCGTGCGGTGGTAGCCCGCCTGCGCGAGCACGTCGACCAGCGCGTCGCGGTCGACCGATAGGCCGCGCTCCAAGTGAGTCACGCGCGCCCGCAATTCCGCGCGCGACGGCGCGCGCCGAAGCAGCGCGGACCACGAAGTCACCACGCTGAGCGGCGTGTCCGGCCCCGCCGAGAGCCAGCCGTACAACAGGCTCATGCGCCGCGCCTCGACCTCGGGATGCGCCGAGAAGCGGTCGTAGGGCGGGACGTCGTAGCGCGGAAAGAGCCGCACCTCGGTGCCCGGCGAGAGTGCGCGCAGCGCGGCGGCGAAGCGCTCCGCGCGCGTGGTGGTCGGCGAGATCACGACCAGCGGGCCTGCGAACGCGGCGCGCAAGCGGGCCGCCACGTACGCCCCGCCAGCGCCGCGAATGCGCCCGATGCGCAGGGTCCGGGCCCCGCCGAGCGCGTGCTCGATCAGCTCCGAAGTCCTCAGAGTCCTCTCCGTCCGGCAGTTAAACGCGGAACGGCCCGCCTCCCGGGGAGACCCGGGGGGGTGGGCAGGTTCCTATTGGGGCTCCGAATATAGGGAACCTGCGATAGTGCGTCCGAATCCAGTGCTGTCTTCGCCCCCGGGAACTCAGTAACGCGCGGGGCGAAGCGAGGGCCGCCCGGCGCGAGCCGGCAAGCGCCGAAGGCGTCCGAATCCAGTGCTGTCTTCGCCCCCGGGAACTCAGTAGCGCGCGGGGCGAAGCGAGGGCCGCCCGGCGCGAGCCCGCAAGCGCCGAAGGCGCGCGCAGCGAGCCGCAGGCGAGCGTAGCCGGCTAAGGTTGGGCAGCGCGCGACCCCCGGCTATAATGCGCCCCCCTTCCGCTAAGGAACCGCCATGAGCCTCGAATTGATCGGCCGCAAGCTCGGCATGACCCAGATCTTCACCGAGTCCGGCGACCGCGTGTCCGTCACGGTGATCCAAGCCGGCCCGTGCACGGTCGTGCAGAAGAAGTCCGACGAGACCGACGGCTACTGCGCGCTGCAGATCGGCTTCGCGGAGAAGAAGGCCAAACAAACGCCCAAGGCGATGCAGGGCCACTTCGCGAAGGGGAAGACCACACCGAAGCGCCTGCTCGTCGAGGTGGCGGTCGATGCCAAGGAGCTCGGCAACTACGAAGTCGGCCAGGAGCTCACTTCTCAAGGCTACGAGGCGGGCCAGCACGTCGACGTGATCGGCACGAGCAAGGGCCGCGGCTTCACCGGCGTGGTGAAGCGGCACGGCTTCCCGACGCGCAGCCCTTCGCACGGCAATCACGAGTCGTTCCGCCACGGCGGCGCGGTCTCGTCTGGCACGTTCCCCGGGCGCATCAAGAAAGGCCTGCGCATGGCGGGTCACTCGGGGAACTCGCGAGTGACTCAGCTGAACCTGCGCGTCGAGAAGGTCGACGCCGAGAAGAACCTGATCTACGTGCGCGGCGCCGTCCCCGGGCACGCCGACGGCTTCGTGCGCATTCGGCCGACGGTCAAGGGCTAGCGCCGACGGCGCGCTACGACCGCAAGGACGCGTTCTACCGCCGAGCCAAGGATGAGGGCCGGCGCTCGCGCGCGGCCTTCAAGCTGGAAGACCTCTTGCGCCGCGCCCCAAAGCTGGCGCGCGACGCGGCCGTGGTCGACCTCGGCTGCTGGCCCGGCGGCTGGCTCGAGGTGCTCGCGCAGCGCATCGGCCCCGAGGGGCGCATCGTCGGCGTCGACATTCAGCCGACCGAAGCGCTTGCCGCTCCCAACGTCGAGGTGCTGCTGCTCGACATGTGCGACCCCGAGTCCCTCGAGAAGATCCGCGCCGCGCTGGGTCGCCCCGCAGACGCGGTCCTGTGCGACGCGTCGCCGAAGCTGACGGGCGTGAAGGACGTGGATCTCGGCGCGATCGAGGAGATCTACAGCGCGGCGCTCGGGATCGCCGAGTCACTTCTCGCGCCGCGCGGGTTCGTCATCGCGAAAGGCTTCCCCGGGCGGGAGAGTGACCTGTTCCGCAAGCAGCTGAAGCGCCGCTTCGGCGACGTGCACGAGGTCCGCCCCGAGGGGAAGCGCACGACGTCCAAGGAATTTTACTGGGTGGCTAGCCAGCGAAAGCCGGCCTGAAGCGCGGCGCGCCCGCCCGTCTCGAGGATCTCGCCGTGCGCGACGGTCACGCGGTCGAAGTCCCAGGCGAGGATGCGGTCGAGCGACGCGCGCGTCCCGCGGCGGTCCTTCAGCACCGCGAAGCGGAAGATGCGCGACGGGCCGAAGCGGCCGTAGGCGCCGTTCAGGCGCATGAGGAGCCGGGTCGCGAAGCTCGCTGAGTCACGCAGGTTGAAGCACAGGTCGAGACACAGGAGCGTGCGGCTGGCGCCGTGAAAGAACACCACCTCGTTCAGGCTCGGCGCGCCCCGGACGAGGATCTGTTCGAGGTCGGCCGCCCAGAGATCGGGCGCCTCGTCGCCGAGTACCTCGTCGATGCGCACGTCGCCGAGCTTCTCGCGCAGACCCGGCGCGCCGAAGACGCGCGCCTGTGGGTAGGCCGCGCTGCTCTCGGCCAGGAACATGTGGTGTAGCAGGTTCGGCGCGACCAGCGCGCGCACGGGACCGAGTGAGTCGATCGCGCGGCGCACGTCGTCGGAGAGCGGACCGGGCGTGTGCACGAGCACGCCGCCGCCGGAGAGTCGGATCAAGACACAGCGCGTGCCCAACTCGACCCCGCCGGGCAGGCGCAGTGGGTGATCGATCGCGACGAGGCCCGGATGGAGCTCGCGAATGCGGGGCGCGGCCATGTTCGCCATCGTAGGCGTAGAATCGCAGCCGTGGAAGAGCGGGAAATCGAGCTCGCGTCGGGCATGACACTCGTGCGCAGCGAGGGCCGCGGCCGGCCGCTCGTCTGGACGCACGGCTTCCTGAACTCGATCGCGGCGGAAGATGCGATCGGCCTGAGCGCGCTGCTGCGCGCGCTGCCGGGAGTCGAGGTCGTGCGCTACGACGCGCGCGGCCACGGGCGGTCGGCGCCGGCGCGCGACGACGCGGCGCAGAGCTGGCCGTCGCTCGGAGGCGACCTGCTCGAGCTCGTGACTGAGCTTCGGCTCGAGCGGCCGATCGCGGCCGGCGCGTCGATGGGCACGGCCACGTCGCTGCACGCCGCGGTCCGTAATCCGGGCGCACTTTGCGCTTTGATCCTGGTCGTGCCGCCGACGGCCTGGGACACGCGCAAGGCGCAGGCGGATCTGTATCGCGCGGGCGCGGCGCTCGTCGAAGCGCGCGGCGCCGCGGCGTATCTCGACGCGATGCGCGCCGCGTTTCGCGCCCAGCCGATGCCGGGCTTCACGCAGGAGATGCAGGAGGCGCTGATCGCGGAGCTGGCCTCGAAGAGCGGGCCGGACCTCGCGCGCCTGTTGCGCGGCGCGGCGGCGAGTGACTTGCCCGATCCCGCGCGCATCCGCGAGCTCGAGCTACCGGCGCTCGTGATTGCGACGCGCGGCGATCCGGGTCACCCACTGTCGACCGCCGAAAAGCTGACCGAGCTCCTGCCGCGCGCGGAGCTGCTGGTGCTCGACGACCTCCGCCAGCTCGCGCACGCGCGCGGCGACATCGTCCGCTTCCTGAGTCGCACCGGACCGCGCGCCGCGAGCGCGGCGGAAATCGACGTCTACGATCCCGACCGCTAGAGTTGCTGCGCGCTTCCCGCGCATCGAGCTCGCGGGCGAACCGCGTCACCAGCGCTCCAATCTGAACAACGCGCTGAAGAGCCTGCCGCTGCGGCTTCACGGCGCGTGGCGCGCCGCTCCCGTTCGCCGCCTTCTGCGCCAGCACTCATTCGAGTGAGATAGTCACAATCTCTGATATCAGAGATTCGCGCGAGTCAATCGAGTCTCTCGGGAGACTCACTGAGACCCGTGGACTCGAACCCGTCTCTTTGCTACACGGTGCGTGGAAGCGCCGTTTCGCATCGACGGGAGGCGTGGAGTGATCATCAGTCGGACGCCGTTCCGAGTCTCTTTCTTCGGCGGAGGCACTGACTACCCGGTCTGGTTCGAGCGCGAGAAGGGCGCCGTGCTCGTGACCACCATCGATAAGTACTGCTACGTCACGTGTCGGCCGCTACCGCCGTTCTTCGAGCACCGACACAGAATAGTGTACTCTCGGACCGAGAACGCGAGCGAGATCGGCGACCTGGTGCCTTCAACCGTGCGCGAGGGTCTGCGCTTCATGCGGATCGAGGACGGCGTCGAGATCCACCACGACGGTGATCTGCCCGCGCGCGCGGGGCTCGGCTCGAGCTCGGCATTCACGGTGGGTCTCTTGAACTCACTGTATGCGATGCAGGGTCGGCTCGTGCCGAAGCTGCAGCTCGCGCGCGAAGCGATCTACGTCGAACGCGAGCTCGCGGGCGAGGCCGTCGGCTCGCAGGACCAGATCTCGACCGCGCTCGGCGGGTTCAATCGCATCGAGTTCTCGAGCGGCGCCGAAGTCTCGATCGATCCGCTGCCTCTGTCGGGAGCGCGCGAGCGCGAGCTGGAGGACAGCCTGCTCCTGTACTTCACGGGCTTCACGCGCATCGCTTCGGAGATCGCGGCCGAGCAGGTTCGCAACACGCATTGGCGAGGGCGCGAGCTGCGCGAGATGTACGGGATGGTCGATCAAGCGCTGTCGATTCTGTCGAGTGACTCGGACCTCGACGCCTTTGGGAAGCTGCTGCACGAGTCATGGATGCTGAAGCAGACCCTGTCGCCGGGAGTCACGAACGCGCGCATCGACGCGCTCTATGAGCGCGCGTGCGCCTCCGGGGCGCTCGGCGGAAAGCTCCTCGGCGCCGGCGGTGGCGGGTTCCTGTTGCTCTTCGCGCGCCCCGACACGCACGCGCGCGTTCACGCCGGGCTCGGAGGGCTGCTGCGCGTGCCGTTCCGCTTCGAGAGGCACGGCACGCAGATCATTTTCTGCGATGAATCGAGTCGACTCACCGATGCGCGCTGAACCCGCATCGCCCGAGCGCAAGAAGGGGCGCAGCCGCGGGGCTTCGCCGCGGAGATCCGCGCTCGCGGAGCTCGACGCGTTCGTGCTCTGCGGCGGATTCGGGGGCCGCCTGCGGTCGACGCTCGGAGACGTGCCGAAGGCGCTCGCGCCGATCGCAGGCAGGCCTTTTCTCGATCTTCTGCTGGAGCAGCTCGCGCGCCAGGGTTTGCGCAGCTTCGTGCTCTGCGCGGGCCATGGCAGCGACGCCGTGTTGGAGGCTGCGTCGGGCCTCGGGCGTTGGGGTCGCGTCGCGATCTCCGTCGAGCCGCGGCCACTCGGCACCGGTGGTGCGCTCCTATACGCGCTGCCGCACGCGCGCGCGAATCCGATCCTGGTCGTGAACGGCGACTCGCTCGCGCTGGTCGATCTCGCCGCGATGCTCGCGTTCCACCGGAAGCGCGCCGCGCGAGTGACTCTCGCGCTGTCGCGGCACCGAGGTCCGCTCGACGGCGGGCGCGCGGTGCTCGACCCGGCGAACCGCGCGCTCATCGCCTTCGACGACAGCCGCCGCAGCGCGGGCGAGAGTCTCGCGAACGCGGGTGTCTACATGATCGATGCGCAGGCGTTGCGCGAGGTCGCGCCGCCGGAGGGTTCCTCACTGGAGCGCGACGTCGTGGCGCGATTCGCCGGTGCGGGAGCGTTCGGCTTCGTCGGCGTCGAGCGCTTCCTCGACATCGGCACGCCCGAGCGATACCGCGAGGCGCCGGCCTGGATCGCGCGCTGGATCGAGGGCGACTCACTCGCGGCTCACGCCGGGACCGCCGGCGACGAAGCCCCGGCGCTCGAGCGCTACCGGAAGATGCTCTTGATCCGCAGAGCCGAGGAGAAGATCCAGGCTCACTACCACGAAGACGAGATGAAGACGCCCGTGCACCTGTGCATCGGCCAGGAAGCGCTCGCGGTGGGCGTGTGCGAGGCGCTGAGCGCGCGCGACCAGGTCGTGGGAACGTACCGCAGTCACGGGATCTACCTGGCGAAGACCGACGACCCCGAGGGGATGTTCGCGGAGCTCTACGGGCGCGTGAGCGGACCCGGAAAGGGGCGCGCCGGGTCGATGCACCTCGCGCGTCCGTCGGCGGGGCTGGTGCTCACCTCAGCCGTTGTCGGAACGACGATCCCCGTCGGTGTAGGGCTCGCGTACGCGAACCGTCTGCGCCGCGACCAGCGCTTCGTCGCCGCGTTCTTTGGCGACGGCGCGATCGACGAAGGCGTGTTCTGGGAGAGCCTGAACTTCGCGTGTCTCAAGCGCCTCTCCGTCCTGTTCGTGTGCGAGGACAACGGACTCGCGATCCACTCGCGCGCGCGTGATCGACACGGCTATCGCTCGATCGCCGACGTCGTGCGCGGCTTCGATTGTCGCGTGATCGAGACGCGCTCGACCGACCCCGGCGCGATCGCGTCCCTGGTGCGCGACGCGATCGCGGGGCACTCCGGCGATGGCCGGCCGATTTTCCTTCACGCGCACACGTATCGCTTCGTCGAGCACGTCGGACCGCGCATCGAGCGCGAGTTCCACCTGGGCTACCGCGATGCCGGCGAGCACGCCGACTGGCTCGCGCGCGAGCCGATCACGACAGAGCGCGCGCGGCTGATCGAGGGCGGCGTCGCCGAAGCCCAGCTGCTCGCCGTGGAGAGCGCGATCGATGTCCGGATCGCCGCGTGCGTCGCCAGCGCGCGGGACGCGCCGCTGCCGGGCCCCGAGCTTCTCTGGCAGGACGTCTTCGCGTGACTCACAGGGTGACTTACGCGCGGGCGATCAACGAGGCGCTCCACCAAGAAATGGCGCGCGACGAACGCGTCTTCGTCTTCGGGCTCGACGTCTCGGACCACACGGGAATCAACGGCACGACGCTCGGTTTGGCGGAGCGCTTCGGCTCGGAGCGCTGCTTCAGCACGCCCGTCTCGGAGGATGCCATGACCGGCGTCGCGCTGGGCGCGGCGCTGAACGGTCTCCGCCCGGTGCACGTGCACATCCGCGTCGACTTTCTCCTACTCGCCATGAACCAGATCGCCAACATGATCACGACCACCCGCTACATGACTGGCGGCGAGGTCGGCGTGCCGCTCGTGATCCGCGCGATCATCGGGCGCGGCTGGGGACAGTCGGCGCAGCACAGCAAGGCGCTGCACTCGGTCTTCGCGCATTTGCCCGGCTTGAAGGTCGTCATGCCGACGTTGCCCAACGACGCGAAGGGCCTGCTCGTCTCCGCGATCCGCGACAACGATCCCGTACTCTTCCTCGAGCACGGCTGGCTGAACGACATCTCGGGTGAGACCGAGGTCGAGAGCGCGGGCATCCCCATCGGTTCAGCGCGCATCCTGCGCGAGGGCAGCGACGTGACGGTCGTTGCGACGTCCTGGATGGCCATCGAGGCGCTGCGCGCGGCCGAGATCCTGCATCAGCGCGGCGTCGAGCTCGAGGTCATCGACCCACGCACCATCGTGCCGCTGGACGTCGACTGCATCACCGCTTCCGTGAAGCGCACGCGGAGCTGCGTCGTCGCCGACAACGACTGGACGTTCTGCGGCTTCAGCGCCGAAGTCGCGGCGATGGTCAGCGAGCGCTGCTTCGGCGAGCTCATGCGCCCGGTCGCGCGCGTGGGTTGGCCGAGTGTCCCGTGTCCCACGGCGCGCAACCTCGAGGATCTGTTCTATCCGAGCGCGCGCGAGATCGTCCGCGCAGTCGAGGCGCAGCTCGACCTCGAGCCGATGAATCTCCGCGACGTCGACTTCTACAGCCACGAGAACCGCTTCCGCGGGCCCTTCTGAGCGCGCTGCAAGGCTGCAAGGACACGGGATGCGCGTCCACTTCGAGGCAGACAGCGGGATGGCGCGCGCGCCGTCGCGATCTTCGGCGCGGGTTTGCTCGCAGACACCGTCGCGCTCGCTGCGCGCCTGCGCGGCGAAGGCAAGTCCGCGCGCGTCGTGATCGCCGCGCGCCAGTCTCTGTCTTCGCCTGCTCGAGTTCGCGCGCCTGCTACCTCGTCTCGAAGTGCGGCGCACCCCGGATTCGGCGGCTACCGCGCGGGTGGCGGCGGATCCGCGTACGCTCGCAGCCGCGTTGATCGTTCCCGAGCAATCCTGGCCGCGGATGCGCGACTCACTCGACGACGCGCGCCGCGCGCGGCGGATCTTGGTCGTTTGAGCTGCGTGACTTGTCGGAGCCGCCGTACCGGGACATGAACTCCAGCTTCCAATCGCGGAACCCGCCCGCGACGATCGCCGTGCGCATCTCCGCCATCAGCCGCTGGTAGAAGCGTACGTTGTGGATCGCGCCGAGGATCGCGCCGAGGATCTCGTTCGCCGCGTACAAGTGATTCACGTATGCGCGCGTGAACGTCTTGCACGCGTAGCAGTCACAGCTCGTGTCGATCGGATAGAGGTCGCGCCGGTAGCGGCGGTGATTCATGCGGATGCGCCCGCGCCGCGTGAACAAGGTCGCCGAGCGCGCGTAGCGCGTGGGAATCACGCAGTCGAACATGTCCATGCCGCGCTCGACGGATTCGATCAGGTCTTCGGGCAGGCCGACGCCCATGAGATAGCGCGGCTTCGCCGCGGGCAGGAGCGGCGCGGTGAAACCGACGATGCGCTTCAATTCCTCGATCCCCTCGCCGACCGAGACGCCGCCGATCGCGTAGCCCGGCGCGTCGAACTTCACGATCTCGCGCGCGCACAGCTCGCGCAGCTCGAGATACACCGATCCCTGTACGATCGGGAACAGCGCCTGGTCCGAGCCCTCGTGCGCGCGGCCGCAGCGCTCGAGCCAGCGCAGCGAGTTCTCGACGCCGCGCTTGGCGAGCTCCGGGGTCGCCGGGTATGGCGTGCACTCGTCGAACGCCATGATCATGTCGGCGCCGAGTGAGTGCTGAATCTCGATCGAGCGCTCGGGAGTCAGCAGCACCTCCGAGCCGTCGATCTCGTTCTTGAAGCGCACGCCCTCCGGCGTGATCTCTTTGTGCTTCAAGCTGAACACCTGGAAGCCGCCCGAGTCGGTGAGCAGCGGGCCGTCCCACGCCATGAACGCGTTCAGTCCGCCCGCGCGCTTCACGAGCTCGGGGCCCGGGCGCAGCAACAAGTGATAGGTGTTGGCGAGCAGGATGCGCGCGCCCGTCGCCTTCACCTGCTCCGGGGTCATGGCGCGCACCGCGGCATGCGTCCCGACCGGCATGAACACG
>JBGQIB010000093.1:0-17489 GCA_041498295.1 bacterium
CCTCGATCTCGATCGAGTAGCGCGGCGCGCGCCGCTCATCGAGCGCGTCGAGCCGGCGGTTCGCGTTCGCGAACACCTCGAGCGGGCCCGTGATGTCGAGCACCTGCGCATCCGGGTAGGCGACGAGGACGACCCGCCGGATCCGTTCCGTGGACTGTGCCGAGACGAGCTTCATGTCGCCAGGATCGCCCGAAGCCCGCCTGGCTGCAATGACAAACATCCCACGCTTTCGGCCAAGGGCCGAATTGTTCGATCGCGCTCTAGTCGCAGGTTCCTGCGCTTCCCGCGGCGCAAGTGAGCGGACAGGCCGCGCACTTCGGACCTGGGGCGCTCCCGATCAGCAGCTTGTAGCGCGCCGTGTCGGCCGCGTTGATACCGCCCGCCGAGCTCTCCGTGCTATTGGCCGAGTTTATGTCGAAGATCGCGCACGGCCGGATGTTCCCTGTGCCGCAGGTATCCCCAGCCTTGGGCTGGCCGAGCGACAGCTTGTATTGCGCCGTGTCCGCTGCAGTGGTGGTGTTCGAGTTGTTGAAATCACCATCGCAGGTGTTCCCGAAGCCGTCGTGGTCGTCGTCTCGCTGCTCACCCGAGAGCGTCGCCCAGGGATTGGCGGCGAGGAACGCCGTCGACCCGCCCGGCACGCGCGGGTTCGCGACGTTCACGCAGTTGTCGCAGGCATCGCCGACGACGTCGCCGTCGGTATCGGCCTGATCCGGATTCGGGACGCTCGGACAATTGTCCATGGCATCCAGTACGCCATCGTGGTCGGTGTCGCACTGGTCACCGTCGCACTGGAGGTTGACGAAGTCGACTCCACACGCGGCGCACTTCGAAAAATTCGACGGGGTCAGGTAGTTGACGTAGGCGTATTCCTCATCCGCTCCATCGAGCGCTGGGTTCGCATGCGTAGAGATGTCCAACAGCTCGCAGCGCACCGTCGCCCCGGTTGGATTCTCGTCGTCGTCGTAGACGAGACAGGCCGGATTGGTGACCTGCTTTCCTGGAGTCGGGTAGGCGCCGTAGAACACGGTAGCGTACTCGCCATAGGAAACTGACTGGTCCTGGTTGAGATCTACGTCGCAGTCGTTTCCGTAGCCGTCCGCGTCATCGTCCAGCTGTCCACCCGTCGAGGTGCGCGTGCCCGGCAGTGAGTGCACGTCGACTCTCGGATTCGCGACGTTCACGCAGTTGTCGCAGAGGTCGCCGACGCTGTCGCCATCGCTGTCCGTTTGAGTTGCGTTCGCGATCGTCGGACAGTTTTCGCAGGCGTCGCCGAGCCCATCGCCGTCGGTGTCCAGGTTCGTCGTCGACGCAGTTCGCGGGCAACGATCCACGGCATTCCCGAATCCATCTCCATCGATGTCGGAATCGCAGGCATCGCCGATCCCGTCGCCGTCGAGATCTGCCTGGTCCGAGTTCTCGACGGTCGGGCAGTTGTCACAGGCGTCGCCGAACTCGTCGGCGTCGCTGTTCGGCTGAACGCCGCCGACCTTCGGGTTGTATCTAAGCGGACAGTTGTCCTCGACATACGGGACGCCGTCAGGATGCGGCGTACCGTTGGCGTCGCTGTCGACGTCGTAGTCCTCGTTCGCCGGTCGACCCTGGGCGGCGCGATAGGCGTCCCAGTTCACGAACACCGGCGAGCTCACCAGCACGGTATTCAACCCGTTGACTCCGCACGCATTCGAGCCCTCGCAGATGCGCGCGTAAATCGCGCCCGAGCTCAGCGTGACGTCCGCAGTCACATCGCAGCGATCGCCAGTCGTCCCGGAGCCGCGCGTGCACGCCCCGGCGGGTGAGCTGTACAGGACGCTCCCGGATTGTGAGACGAGCTCGACCCGGTCCAATCGCCGATCGTCCGTAAACTCCGACGTGACCACCTGATTGTTCGGGTCGTTGATCGCCAGCACGTGGACTCGCAGGCTGCTGAGCGTCGCAGTCAGTAGTCCCCCCATCGACACCGTCGCCCCCGTGCACGCGCCGCCGGAGAGCGCACACGCCTCGATCTCGAGGTCAGGCTTGTAGGAGCGCGAGTAGTAACAGCGACGCGCGTTCATCGCGTCGACGATCCGCTGGCGATTCCAAGAGTCGCCGGTGTTGTCCGCCCAGCAGACAACCTCGCCGTAGAACGGTCGTGACTCGAACGCTCCCGGGCAATTCGTATTGTCCGATCCCGGCAGACTGTGAAGCCGATGGATGTCACTCCCATAGGAAGGAAACAGCCGATAGCCCCTTCCCGTCAGGCTCTGGAAGCTGTGCTCCCAGGAGAGCCCGTTGTAGGTATTCCCGATCTCGACACCCTCGATCCACTGATCCGTGAAACCGCGCCGCTGCGCCGGCACCGTCGGGTTCCATTGCACGACGACGCCCTGATCTCCGAAGCCGTCATCACCGTCCGTGGGATGGGCTCGAATCAAGATACCGCGCTGGTCTTGGACCGAGCTGCCGTTGGCGGAGCGGTAGATCCATCTGAAGAGATCCGTCTCGTCTGCGCAGCGATCCGAGATTCGTTGGCTGCCAGCTTGCGGGCCTGCGCAGATCGTGTCCGTGTCTCCGGGCGGAATCGCGATCGTGTGCGGCGAAACGCCCGGTGTGTACTCGCGGCCAGCGAACGCGGCGAATGTCCCGGGCACGTCCATCGCCCTTGCCGCAGTCGAGTCAGAGAGCGGCTCGTTCCAAGCGGGATTGACAGTGGCGTAGGTGCGCGCACATGTCGCAAGCGGCGAGCTCGGTGTGTTCGGATCGCGCAGCCAGTTTCCGAGCGTCGCGGCGCTGAAGGACGGGAAGCCGGTGGGCGAGGTGGGCACGCAGTAGCCGTACCCGGCGTCGATCCGAGTATCCGTAGTCTGTTTCCAGGCTGCGAACGTTCCGCTGTTCGGATCCGAGGTCATCAGGAAGTCGTGGTACGAGAGATTCCCCCAGTCGTACTTCTGGTCGCGCAGATGGCGATACACCGCGAGACTCAGACCGGTCTCGTGCGTCGACATGCCGGCGTTGGCGAAGGGATCGGCGAGACAATTCGGCGGGTGTAGAGCGAGATCGAGTTGGCTCTGCGCCCCCCCGACGTGCCGGTGATCGTCCCCGCCCAATCGCGTGTATCCCGCGTAGCTGGAAAGCTCCTGCGACTGAGCAACCGCCGCCAAGGCCAAAGACAGAGTCAGGAGAATCCCAAAACGAGATAGTCGAGATACGACCGACACGCTCTACCCTCCGTCGTGCGCCTGACTCGCACTGGACCAAGGATGGAGCAGAGTGTCAAGACATTTGCGCGGCTCTCGTCACTTTCGCCCGCACTTGTCCCCGAAGCCGTCTTTGTCCCGATCCGCCTGCTCCGGATCCGCGAGCGACGGACACACATCGCAGTCATCGGGCCAGCCGTCCTGGTCGCGGTCGACTTCCTTCGGGAGACAGCCGGGTTGGCCGCACGGGAGGTGATTCGTATCGAGGTGACAGGCGCGGTAGGGCGCCTTTGACTGGACGGCGGCCCAGTTCACGAAGATCGGGGCGCCGATGACGATCTTGTCGCAGCCCGGAAGAAAGACGGGCGTGTCCTTCGAGCGGCAGCCCGCGGCAGCCGGGTCCTTCATGCGGATGCGCGGATAGAACGCGCCGTCGTGGAGCTTGAGTGAGTCGACCGCGAGCGTGCAGGTGTCCGCGCCGTCGTCGGCTCGCGTGCACGCGCACTCCGTCGCGCCCGTGGGCGGCTTCGCGCCGGCGCCGCAGCTCGCGACCAGGAGACCGCGGTCGTCTACGAGCTCGAGTGTGTCGAAACGCTTGCCTAGGCGCGGGTTCGCGTCGCGGTTGCGCGGATCGTTGCGCGCGCGGATGCGCAGGTCGACGAGACCGTTGCCGGTGCTGAGCTCCGCGCCCATCGGCAGCCACGTCTCATCGCCGTGCGCGCGCGCCGAGAAGCGAAGCTCGGGCCGCCAGGCGCCGGCGTAATAACAGCGGCGCGCGTGCATCGCTTCGATCAGCGCCAGCCGCGTGCGCGCGCTCGCCCAGCAGACCGTCGCGCCGCGCGAAGCGAGGCCCGGGTTCCCGGGCCAGGTCGGGTAGTGGTCATCCGAGCCGTAGGCGGGAAACAGTCGATAGCCCAGGTGCAGCGCGCGCTGATACGAAGGCTCCCATTGCGGGTCCTGTGTCTGCGAGCTCACCTCGATGCCGAGCACGAACTGATCCGTGAATCCGCCGGGCGCGTTCTTCGGATGGAGCGGCCGCAGATCCATCCCTTCAGGCCCGCCCGGATGCGCCTGGATCAGCACGGGCCCGGGCTCGGGCTGCGACGCGATCCAGCGATACAGGTGAAACTCGTCCGTGCAGTACTCGTCGCCGTGCAGGAGCCCGTCGGCGGTGCACATACCCGCGGTCTCGCCGGGAACGATGAGGATCTTGTGACCCGCTTCGCGCGGGCCGACGCCGATCGGTGTGAAGTTCACGTTGGTGAACTCGCGGCCCGTGAAGGCGAGGAAGCCGCCGGCGCCCTCGACGGTCTTCGAGGTGGCGATCTTCGAGAGCGCAAGTGACTCGTTCGACGGTGGATCGACGAACGCGCCGGGCCGGGTCGCGTCGGGGAAGCCCTTCGGATTCATCTTGGCGATCCACCAGCGGTACTTCTCGCTCGCCGGATCGATGCAGATGTTCGCCATGACGCCCGGGTAGTTCGTGTCGTGGTGCGAAAGACTGCCCCAGTCGAAGCCGTCGCCGCGCATCTTGTCGTAGGCCTCGGCCGGGCTCGAGTTCTCGTGCAGAACCTTGGGGAAGCCCGGCACGGGCGGGTCCTTCGCCTGGCGCTCGATCATGTCGAGCGTCGCCGCGTGCTGGTGACTGTCGCCCGCGAGCGGGACGAGTTTCGCGTAGGGCTCGTCGCCGTCCGCGGCGTGCGCGCGAGTCACGCTCGAGAGGAGCGCGGCGAGCGCGAGCGCCGCGATGCGCTTCATTCGGCGAGCGCGAGCGCGAGCCGGCTCGCGATCTCCGCGAGGCGCGCCGGCACGCCGGGCACGCGCGACGCGAGCGCGAGCGGCTCGCCGTTCGCGCGCGGCATGAGATGCATGTGGTAGTGGAACACCGTTTGGCCCGCGGCTCGTCCATTCAGCTGGAAGACCATCAGCCCGTCGGGGGCGAGCTCGGAGCGTATCGCAGCCGCGACGCGATGCGATGTACGCGCGATCGCGGCCAAGGCGTCTTCGTCCGCCTCGAACAGGTTCTCGAAGTGGTCCTTCGTGACGACGAGCGTGTGGCCGTCCGTGACCGGGAAGATGTCCATGAACACGATCGTGCGCTCGTCTTCGCAGACGCGGTGCGACGGCGCTTCACCACGGATGATCTTGCAGAAGATGCAGTCGGCGCGGGAGCGAGTCACTCGATCGGCGGTATCTCAGGGGCGTCCTTCGTCGGCGAGAGCGACCAACGCGGCTTGCGCTTCTCGAGGAAGCTCTGCACGCCTTCGCGCGCGTCGGCCATGCGACCAAGCGCCCAGAGCGCCTTCGCCTCGCGCTTCGCGACCTCGAGCGGCGGTGGCCCGCCGAGGTGCTCCCAGATCATGCGCTTGGTGAGCGCCACCGAGACGGGCGCGCAGTTCTCGGCGATGCTGCGGGCGATCTCCTGCGCGCGCGGCAGCACGTCCGCGGTCGCGACGGCTTCGTTCACGAGCCCGAGCGCGGCCGCTTCCTCGCCCAGCAGGATGCGCCCGGTGAGGAGTAAGTCGGCGGCGCGCGCGATCCCGACCAGGCGCGGCAGGATCCACGTGCTCGAGAGCTCCGTCATCACGCCGCGGCGCACGAACAGGAAGCCGAGCTTCGCGTCCTTCGCGGCGACGCGCATGTCGTACTGAAGCGGCAGAGTCAGGCCCACTCCGACCGCGGCGCCGTTGATCGCGGCGATGATCGGCTTGCGCACCTCCCAAGGCTGGATCGCGCGCCGCGGGCGCGCAGGGGCGTCGTTGCCGCCGCCCGCGAAAGTCTCGCCGCCGCGCTCTAGGTCCGCGCCGGCGCAAAACGCGCGCCCCGCGCCGGTGACCACCACCGCGCGCACGGCGTCGTCCTCGTCGCAGCGCAGCAGGTGCTCGTTCAGCTCGACGCCCATCTGCGCGGTCCACGCATTCATGCGCTCGGGCCGGTTCAAGGTGATGGTCGCGATCCCATCCTTGACATCGATCTGTGTATGGAGCGAGTCACTCATGGAGTCTCCTCACCAACCGGCGAGCGCGGCCGCGCGCTCGCGGTGTGTCGCCGGCGTGCCGAGAAATGCGCGGTCGAACATCGCCCGCTTGAAGTAGATCTGAACGTCGCACTCCCAGGTGAAGCCGATGCCGCCGTGCGCTTCGACGGAGTCGCGCGCGGCCTGCATGTAGACGTGGGTCAGGTGCGCCTTGGCGAGCGCCGCCGTGCGCTCGGACTCCTCGCGCACGTGGTCGAAGGCGTGCGCCGCATACCAGTAGAGGCCGCGCGCCGGCTCGATCTCGACGGCCAGATTCGCGAGCTGGTGCTTCAAGCCCTGGAAGCTGCCGATCGTTACGCCGAACTGCTGGCGCGTCTTCGCGTACTCGACCGACATCTCGAGCAGGCGCTGCGCGCCGCCGAAGGCGTCGGCCGCGAGCAGCACCAAGCCCGCGTCGCGCACGCGCGCGGACGCGCCCCGCCCGTTCTGGAGTGACTCGCAGGGCGTGTTCTCGAAGCGCAACTCGGCGATGCGGCGGGTGCGGTCGACCCCTGGCAGCGGCTGCGCCGCGAAGCCGCGCGCGCCACGCTCGACCACGGCGAGCTCGCCGCCGGCCGTGCCGACGACGACGAGATCCGCGTGCGCGCCGAACGGCGTCGCGCTCTTCACACCGGAAAGTGTCGTCCCGCCGGCGAGCGCCCACTCGTTCGGCTGCCAGCGCTCGTCGCCCTCGGCGAACGCGACCGTGCCGAGCAGCTCACCGTTTGCGAGCTTCGGCAGCCAGGTCTTCTTCTGCGTGTCGCTGCCGCCCCAGAGGATCGCGAGACCCGCGAGTGAGTGACCGAGGAACGGTCCCGGCAGCGCGGCCGCGCCGAGCGCCTCCGCGACCAACGCCTGTTCGAGCAGCTCCTGGCCCGCGCCGCCGAACTCGTCGGGCACCGCGATCGCGCCGAGCCCTAGCTCGACGAGGCCCTTCCACAATTCGGTGTCGTGGCCTTCCTCGGCGTCGAAGATCGCGCGCACGCGATTCGGCGAACACTCGTTCGCCGCGAACTGCCGCACCGTCTCCTGCAGGAGCTCCTGTTCGTCCGAGAGATCGAAGTTCAAGGCGCTTCAGCTCCTCTGCACCGCGGCGTCGCGCGGCAGGCCGAGTCCGCGCTCGCCGATCACGTTGCGCTGGATGTTCGCAGTGCCGCCCGCGACCGCGCTGCCGAGCGACCACATGAACTGGCCCACCCACTGCGCGTTGTCGCGCGGGCCGCCGAGCTGGCGCTCGCCCGGCTCGTACAACCCGTCGTCGCCCAGTATGTCGAGCGCGAGCTTCGCGACTTCCTGGCCGATGTTCGTCGACGTGAGCTTGTTCATGAGCTGCACGCGGCCCGGATCCTGCGCCTTCGCGGCCTTGGTGAGTTGGCGGTAACCCGAGTATTGGTGCGCGCGCACGTAGCCTTCGAGCTGCACGAGTCTCTGCCGGATGGACGCGTCCTGAATCGCGGGCTTCCCATCCTTCAGCGCGCGCTTGGCGAGCGCGACCAGCGCCTCGAACGTCGCGAGCGCGTTCTGCGCGTCGCCGATCATGTTGCGCTCGTGCTTGAGCGTCGTGCGCGACACGAGCCAGCCCTCGCCGCGCTTGCCGACGATCCAGTCCTTCGGCGTGCGCGCGTCCGTGAAGAACACCTCGTTGAAGTCAGCCGCGCCCGTCATCTGGCGCAGTGGCCGCACTTCGATGCCCGGCTGCTTCATCGAGAGCAGCAGATACGAGATGCCGCCGTGCTTCTGCGCCTCGGGCTCGGTGCGGCACAGACAGAACATGTAGTCGGCGCGATGCGCGCCGCTGGTCCAGATCTTCTGGCCGTTGATCACCCACTCGTCGCCGACGAGCTGGGCCTTGGTCTTGAGCGAAGCGAGGTCGCTGCCCGAGCCGGGCTCGCTGTAGCCCTGACACCAAATGATGTCACCGCGGATGGTCGGCGCGATGAACTTCTCCTTCTGCCACTCGCTGCCCTTCTCGAGCAAGGTCGGCACGAGCATGCTCGGGCCGATGCCCGCCATCTCGCCGGGCGCGCGCGCGCGCGCGAACTCGTCGCGGATGATCTGCGCTTTGAGCACGTCGGCGCTCTGCTCGGAGCCGCCGTACTTCTTCGGGATCCTGCGCGCCAGGAAGCCCGCCGCGATCGCCCGCTCGCGCAACAGGGTCGCGCGCTTCTCCCCCGGCAGCTTCGCCTCGTCGCCGCGCAGCGGCCAGTGGCCGGCGAGGAACGCCTTCACTTCGGCGCGAAACGCCTCGTATTCGGCGCTGTAGCTGAGATCCATCGAGCACCTCGCCCGCGCGCGTCGCCGCGCGCCGCTGTCTGGGACGCCATTGGTGGTCCGACGCGCGCGCAGTCTATCATGGGGTCCAGAGGAGCTTTGCGATGGCCTACCCGATCATCTCCGCGGACTCGCACGTCACCGAGCCGCCGAACACCTACACCGAGTTCATCGACCGCGCGTTTCGCGAGCGCGCGCCGCGCATGGAGAAAATCGGCGACGCGGGTGACATGTTCGTGATCGACGGCATGTCGAAGCCGGTCTCGATCGGGCTCGCCGCCGCCGCGGGCCGGCCACCCGAAGAGATTCGCGTGCGCGGTTGGAAGTTCGAAGACCTGCACCGCGGCGGCTGGGATCCGGAGGCGCGCATCGCGGACCAGACACGCGATGGTGTAGCCGCGGAGATCATCTACCCGACGGTCGGCATGGTGCTCTGCAATCACTCCGACTTCGACTACAAGAAAGCCTGCTTCGACGCGTACAACCGCTGGATCGCGGGCTTCCAGTCGGCGCACCCCGAGCGCCTGCTCGGCATCGGGCAGACCGCGATGCGCTCGCCGGAGGAAGGCGTCACGGACCTGCGCGAGATCAAGCGCCTGGGCCTGCGCGGCGTGATGATGCCCGGCGATCCCGCCGTCGAGGACTATGACTCGAAGCTGTACGACGACTTCTGGGAGGCGGCGGTCGAGCTCGAGTTACCGCTCTCGTTCCACATCCTGACGTCGCGCGAGACCTCGCCGACGCGCGGCCCGAAGATGAACAGCTTCTTGTCCATCATCCGCGGCTGTCAGGACATCATGGGCACGTTGATCCTCGGCGGCGTCTTCGAGCGACATCCGAACCTGCGCGTCGTGTGCGTCGAGGCCGACGCCGGCTGGGTGCCGCATTACATGTACCGCATGGATCACGCGTACAAGCGCCACCGCTATTGGCTGCCCGCGGGCCAACACCTCTCGAAGCTGCCGTCGGAGTACTTCCGGGAGCACATCTACACGACCTTCCAGGACGACTGGGTCGCCTTCAAGTCGGCCGACCAGATGAATTGGCATCGACTCATGTGGGCGAACGACTTCCCGCACAGTGACTCGACCTGGCCGGGTTCGCAGGCGATGCTCGCCGAGCACGCCGCGCACCTGAGCCCGGAGCAGCGGCAAGCGATCCTGTGCGGGAACGTCGCGGATCTCTACAAGATCGATCTCGCGCCGCTGCAGTAGCGCTACGGGGCGGCCTGGTCGTACTCCAGGAAGTGCGTTCGGCCGTCGGGGTCACGGATCTCGAGAAGCTGGGTTCCCCAGTGACTCGGGTGCCAGTCACCGACGATCTCGACGGGTGCGGGCGGGCGAGTCGTGGCGTCAGGACTCGTCAGGTGGAGCTCGACGCGCAGCGCGCGCTCGCGCGGCCGCTCGGAGATGAACAAGTCGGGGCCTCCCGATTTGTTCACGAGCAGCCCGGAGCCATGGTCCGTCTCGAAGCTCAGCTCGTAGCCCAGCTGCTGCCAGAACTTCACGGTCTTCCCGAAGTTGTGCGTCTCGAGCACGATGGTCTCTACGCCTTCGCTCATGACTTACTCCTCACCTTTCTTGACTACGCGCGCCTTCGGCGCTTGCGATCCGGCTCAGGACGGCCTTCGCCGGACCTTCGGCTGCGGCAAGTCGAGATACGCGCGCAGCGCCTCTTCGACTAGCGACGAGAGCGATTGCTCGCCCTCGACCGCGGCGTGCTTCACCTCGCGGATCAGGTCCGCGGGCAAGTAGACGTTGAACTGCCGAACCTCGGCCTCCGCCATTGTTAGGATACTAGCATACTAGCACTTGGTCCGGCGAAGGCCGTCCTGAGCCGGATCGCAAGCGCCGTAGGCGCGCGCAGCGAGCCGGAGGCGAGCGTAGTCAGCCAGACGGCGCGTCCAGCAGCTCTCCGAGCCGCTCGATGCGCCGGTCGCCGTCGATCCGCAGGCCGACGAAGCGCACCTTAGCCGCCGCCGCGGCGTCGCGGTCGTAGCGGGAGTCACCGACGACGAGCGCCTCGGCGGGCGCAACGCGCAGCAGGCGGCACGCTTCGAGCACCATGTCGGGGGCGGGCTTGCCGCGCGGCACGTCGGTGCCGCCGACCACAAGATCGAGCTCGAGCCCGGCCGAGTCGAGAATGCGCTTCGCGAGCGGGCCCGGGGTGTTGGTGATCAGCGCCTGCCCGAGCCCGGCCGCGCGAAGCGCCGCGATCACGGCGCGCGCGTCCGGGTCGACACGCAGATGTGTCGCGTGGTTCATAAAGTGAGCGTGGTAGTACGCCTCGATCTCGGGAATCGTGCGGCCGGGGAAGAGCTCGACGTCCTTCTCGATCCCCTGCCCCCAACCATCGGCGAAGACCTCGCGCGAGACGGGCGCCGCGCCGAACGCGCGCGCGGTTTCATTCAACAGGTGGAACCATACCTCGTAGCTGTCGATCAGCACGCCGTCGAGATCCCACAGAACGGCGCGAAGTGACTTCGGCGCCAACCGACTAGGTGCCCGTGTCGCAGTTGGTCGGCGGCGCGCCGCGCCGACGCACGAGCACCGCGTCGTTGCGCAATGTGTCTCCGCCGAAGCTCGCGCAGAAACGCCGCTCTGCGGCGCCGAGCCGGAGCTCTACGAAGACATTCCCCTGTGCGGGCAACGCGAAGTGCGTGTGTTCGCCTCGCAGATTGCACTGTGCCCGCAGAGTGGTGCGCGAGATCTCGACGGAGCTGCACGCGCCGTCTTCACGACGCTTGCCCCGGTAGCGATACGCGCGCGGGTCCCTCGCCTTGCCGACTCGCTTCCAGCCCGAAGCCGACAAACCGAAGCCGATCTGGTCCCCGCCGATCGTGTCCCGCAGGTACAGCGTCGCGCCCGCCAAGGTCGGATCGCTCTTCTCTCCGAAGAGCGCCAGCCGTTCCGGCGCGCGCGCGCTCATCCGGAACACGTGCCCCGCGTTGAAGAGCAGCTCGCCCCCTTCGAGCGAGGTGTCGGTGAGTAGCTCGCGCATGATCAGGACGGGCACTTCGATCATGTTGTTGTCCTCGCTCGCTTCGTCGATCTGCTGCAGCGGATCGACGGTGACTCGCAGCGAGTAGAGCCCGTCGGGGAGGTCGGTCACGTCGACGTATTGGCAGCCGAGGTAGTACGAGTAGATGTCCCAGCAGCCGGGATCGAGGCATTGATTCGCGCACGTGTGCTCGCCGCCGCCAGTCAGACATGCCGTCTCGGCTAGACAGAAGCTGCGCTTTCCGCCGACGGCGGCGATCACCTGGTTCGGATCGACGATCTCGTAGCGCAGGAAGTTCCGATAGTGCGCATGATTGTGTCCCCCGGCGGGGCTGCAGATGAAGTCGGGGTTGCCGCAGACGTCTCCGGGGTGAGTCTCACAGATCGGACACATCGGATTTCCGAGTGTCTCGGCACCCGGCCCATCATTTCGCGTCGTGAGAGACAGCCGAACCAGATCTCGGCCCGTCCTCGCGGCGGCGCAACCCTCGGCGACGTCGCCTGCGGCGACGGTTGCGCTGAACTCGACCTGCACGTCGGAGACTTCGGGCACGAGGTCCGGGAGCAGCTGCGCCGACGCCGCACTCGACAGTCCCAGCAGCGCGAGCGCGATCACCAGCGCCGGCTTCGCGGCGCGCGCGATCTTCAGCGCCGCGAACAGCGAGGACACGTCCGCGCGCCACTCCGGCAGCACGGCCGTGATCGCGATCTCCTCGATCGCCTCCACCAGCAGGAATAGCACCGCGCCCTGAAACAGCGCCGGGACCCCGAAGCCGAGATACAAGATCAGGCCCGCGCCCATCACGATCGCGACCAACTTCGCCAGCCGTGTGTGGTAGCTCGTGATGCGGTGGAACTTCATCAGGCCGATCGACGTCGGCGCGACGAAGGCGATCAGCGCCGCGGTCACGAAGACGAGCTGCTCGACCACGCGCTCGCGGAACAGCCACCACGCGCACAGGGGAAACACCGCGTAGGTCGCGAGGTCGCCCCAGCTGTCGAGCTTCGCGCCCAGCTCCGACCCGGAGCGCATGCGCCGCGCGAGATACCCGTCCAGCAGATCGGTCGAGAGCGAGAACGCGAAAGTGATCAGGAACCCAGTCGGGTAACCGGTCCAGGCGAGCCACAGCAGAAAGGGGACGAGCGCGATGCGCAGGCCCGAAAGCAGGTTCGGAAGCTGCTTGCGCCAATCCATCGCGCGCAATTCTACCCTGCCGACTCGTCCCCGAGATAGGCGCGGCGCACCCGCGGGTCGCGCGCGAGCTCGGCCGCGTCGCCGGAGATTGCGAGCGCGCCGGTCTCGAGCACGTACGCGCGGCGCGCGATGCCCAGCGCCTGATGCGCATTCTGCTCGACCAGCACCACCGTCGTTCCCTGCGCGTTGATCTCGCGCACGATCGCGAAGATCTGGCGGACCAGGAGCGGCGCGAGGCCGAGCGAGGGCTCGTCGAGCAGGAGCACCGCGGGCTCGGCCATGAGCGCGCGCCCGATCGCGAGCATCTGCTGCTCGCCCCCGGAAAGCGTACCGCCGGCCTGAGTGAGTCGCTCGCGCAAGCGCGGAAACAGCGCGAACACTCGCTCGAGGCCCTCGGCTTCGCCCGCGCGCTTCGGCCACGCGCCCATCTGCAGGTTCTCGAGCACCGTCAGGTTCGCGAAAATTCGGCGGCCCTCGGGGACGTGCGAGCAGCCGAGCGCGACGATCGCCTCGGGCGCGTGGCGAGTCACGTCGACGCCGCGCAGCAGAATGCGGCCCGCGCTGGGCCGCAACAGGCCCGAGATCGCGCGCAGGAGCGTCGACTTACCGGCGCCGTTCGAGCCGATCAACGTCACGATCTCGCCGGCGTTGACCTCGAACGAGACACCGCGCAGCGCGTGGATGGCGCCGTAGCGGACGTCGAGTGACTCGACCGCGAGAAGCGTCTCGCTCACGCGTGCGCCTCCGACTCCGCGCCGAGGTACGCCTCGATCACGCGCGGATCGCGGCGCACGTCCTCGGGCGCGCCGTCCGCGATCTTCTCGCCGTGATCGAGCACGGCGACGCGCTCCGAAAGGTTCATCACGAAGGAGACATCGTGGTCGATCAATACGATCGTGAGCCCGTGTGCGCGGCGCAGCTGCGCGACCAGGGCACGCAGCGCCTGCTTCTCGGCCGGGTTCATGCCCGCCGCCGGCTCGTCGAGCAACAACAATCGGGGCCGCGTGGCGAGCGCGCGCGCGATCTCGAGGCGACGCTGCTCGCCGTAGGGCAGTGAGTCTGCGCGCGCGTCGGCGCAGGCGCCGAGTCCGAGCTCCTCGAGCAGCGCGCGCGCCTCGTCCTCCGCCGCGCGCTCGCGCTTTGCCCAGCCGGGTCCGCGCAGCATGTCGCGCGCGCCGCTGCGGCCCACCGCCTGCAGCGCGGCGCGCACGTTGTCGAGCGCCGAGAGCGCGCGAAACAGACGGATGTTCTGGAACGTGCGCGCGATCCCGCGCGCGCAGATGACGTGCGGCTTCGCGCCGCCGATCTCGTGACCCGCGAAGCGCACGCTGCCTTCGGTCGGCGCATACACGCCGGTGATCACGTTGAACGCCGTCGTCTTGCCCGCGCCGTTCGGCCCGATCAGCGCGACCAGCGCGCCCTCCTCGACCGCGAAGTCGAGCTGCGACACGGCGGTGAGTCCCCCAAAGCGCACGCTGAGCCGACTCACTTCAAGCAGCGCCACGGCCCGCCTTTCCGGCTCCGCGCGCGGCGGACCGTGCTAGGGGCAGGAGCTCGCGCTGCCCGAGCAGTCCCTGCGGGCGCAGGATCATCGTCAGGATCAGGAGCAGCGAGTAGAGAATCATGCGCCACTCGCCGAGTCCGCGGAGCCCTTCGGGCAGCGCCGTCAGCACGGCCGCGGCCAACACCGCGCCCGACAGCGAGCCGAGCCCGCCGAGCACCACGAACGCCACCAGCTCGAACGAGCGCACGAAGCCGAAGCTGTTCGTGTGGATGTAGCCTTCGGTGCACGCGAACAGCGCGCCCGCGACGCCCGCGAAGAAGCTCGATACGAAGAACGCCTCGACCTTGACGCGCGTGGTCGGGATGCCGAGTGACTCCGCCGCGATCTCGTCCTCGCGCACCGCGCGGAACGCGAGCCCGCCGCCGGAGTAGACCAGCCGCGCGATCGCCGCGATCGTGAGCGCCGCGACACCGTAAACGCCCGCGAGACTCTCGAAGCGCAGGTCGACCGACGGGTACGCCGAGGACGCCACGGAGAAGCCGCGCGCGCCGCCGACGGCGTCGATGTTCAGGATCGCGATGCGGATGATCTCGCCCGCGCCCAAGGTCGCGATCGCGAGATAGTCGCCGCGCAGGCGCAGAGCGGGCACCGCGACGACGAGCCCCGCCACCGCGGCGGCGAGCCCGCCGCAGACGAGCGGGAACGGGAAGTAGGCGAGCCGCGCGAGCGCACCGCCGCCCAGTGAGTCGAGCACGCCGGCGCCGAAATATACGGAGAACGCCGCCGAAGAATACGCGCCGACCGCCATGAAGCCGGCATGCCCGATCGAGAACTGGCCCGTGAAGCCGTTTACGAGCTGCAGACTCACCGCGGCGATGATCGCGATGCCGATGCGCGCGAGGATCGTGACGTAGTACGGGTTCAGCACGAGCGGCGCGAGCCAGTGCAGCGCCGCAAGGCCGAGCACGAGCGCGCCGATGCGCCCGAGAGACGCCGTGCTCACCGGCTACACCTTCTCGGTGGTCGACGCACCGAAGAGGCCCGTCGGCCGGTACAGGAGGATCACGACCAGGATCACGAATGCGATCGCGTCGCGGTACGTGCTGGAGAGATAGCCGGTCACGAGTGTCTCGATGACTCCGAGCAAGAGGCCCCCGACCATCGCGCCCGGCACGCTGCCGATGCCGCCGAGCACCGCGGCGACGAACGCCTTCAGCCCCGGCATCAGCCCCATCAGTGGGTCGATCTTCGGGTTCGAGAGCCCCACGAGAATGCCGGCGGCCGCCGCGAGCATCGAGCCGAGCACGAACGTCCCGGCGATCACCCGGTCGACGGGTACGCCCATCAGCGCCGCGGCCGGCGCATCGTACGAGACCGCGCGCATCGCGCGGCCGAAGCGCGTGCGCTGCACGATGTACTCGAGCGCGCCCATCAGCACGAGCGCAGTCACGAGCACGGTGAGCTGAATGTTCGAAACCGCGACTTCCCCCGCGCGAAACACTTCACGCGACTGAAGGAGCGGTGGGAAGAACTTCGGGTCCGCGCCGAACACGAGCTGCCCGGCGTTCTGCAAGAGGAGTGACACGCCGATCGCGGTGATCAGCGGCGCGAGTCTCCCGGCCCCCCGCAGCGGCCGGTACGCGACTCGCTCGATCAGCGCGCCGAGCAGCCCGCAGACGAGCATCGACGCGGCCAAGACCACCACGAGTCCGGTCACGCTCGGCGCCGCCGCCAGCCCGAGCCAATGCGCGGTGTAGTAGCCGCTCATCGCGCCCATCATGTACACCTCGCCGTGCGCGAAGTTGATGAGGCGCAGCACGCCGTACACCATCGTGTAACCCAGGGCGATCAGCGCGTAGATCGAGCCCCAGGTCACGCCGTTCAAGAGCTGCTGGAGCAGGTTCTCCACGAGCGGGCGGCGGCCGCTACTCCGCCGAGACCGTGCGGTAGTAGCGGAACTTCCCGCCTTCGATCTTCAACACCACCGCGTCCTTGCGCGCGTTGCGGTTCGGGTCGATCGAAATCTTCCCGGTCACTCCGTCGAAGCCCGAGGTCGCAGCGATCGCGTCGCGCAGCTTCGCGCCGTCGGTCGCGCCGGCGCGCTCGAGCGCGTCGACCAGGATCCCGGCGGAGTCGTAGCCGAGCGCGGCCATCGCGTCGGGAGTCGCGCCGTATTTCGCGGTGAAGCGCTTCACGAACTCCTGCACGCGCGGGTTGTCGGAGTCGGCCGCGTAGTGAGTCGAGAAGAAGTAGCCCTCGACCGCAGCGCCGCCGATCTCGAGCGTCTTCTCGGAATCCCAACCGTCGCCGCCGAGCAGCGGTACGGTGATGCCGAGCTCGCGCGCCTGCTTCGCGATCAGACCCAGCTCAGTGTAGTAGCCCGGCACGAAGATCACGTCGGGGTTCGCGGCGCGAATCGTGGTGAGCTGCGCGCGGAACTCGATGTCGCCGCTCGTGTAGCGCTCGTCTGCGACGATCTCGCCGCCGTTCTTCTTGACCGTCTCGCGGAAGAACTGGGCCAGGCCGACGGAGTAGTCCTGTTTGAAGTCGAACAGGATCGCGAAGCGCTTCGCGTGCAACTCGTCCGCCGCGAAGCGCGCCATCACCGCGCCCTGGAACGGATCGATGAAGCAGGCGCGGAAGATGTAGTCACCGACCTCGGTGACTTTCGGATTCGTCGAGCCCGGCGAGATCATCGGCACCTTCGCGCGCTGCGCCTCGGGCGCAGCCGCGAGCGAGCGCGACGACGCGACTTCGCCCAGCAGCGCGATGACTTGGTCGCGCTGAATCAGCTTCTGCGCCGCGCTGCGCGCCTCTTCGGTCACGGAGCGGTCGTCCTCGGTCACGACCTCGAGCTTCTTGCCGAGCACGCCGCCAGCGGCGTTCGCCTCTTCCAGCGCCATGCGGATGCCCTGATCCGCACTGCGGCCGAACGTCGCGGTGTCACCCGTCATCGACGCGACGTGGCCGACCACGATCCCGTCGCCGCTCTGGCCGCCGCCACAAGCGAGCGCGCCGAGCGCCCATGAGACGACGCAAACTGCCGCGCGCGCTGCCCCCCGCATGCTCGCCCTCCTCGCCCCGCGCTTTGTCGGGACGCGCCTTGGGTACACGGCTCACGGAAGAGGCGCAAGCGGGCACCGATACTGCGGCGACGGCCGTGACTCTCTTGCTCATGCTCGTCGCGCGCCCCAGGGGGTGGCTCAGGCGCGATTGAGCGCGCGCAGGAACTCGGCGAGCTCCGCACGCGCGAAGCGCGCCTTGTCCCATGGCTCGTTCGAGAGCTCCGAGCGGCGTGCTTCGGCCACGACGTACACCTGCGCAG
>JBGQIB010000094.1:0-17351 GCA_041498295.1 bacterium
ATGAGACGCAGGTTGTCCGGACCGTCGTCCACGACCAGCACGCGCGCGCGCAGGCTCGAGCACTTCCGCGACGAGCTCGGCCGGCGAGAATGCGATGCGCTCCAGCTCGAGCTTGCCCGCCTCGATCTTCGAGAGGTCGAGCAGGTCGTTGATCGTCTCGATCAGCTCGCGCCCGTTGCGCTGGATCCGGACCAGCGCCTCGAGCTCGCGCTCGGGAAAGCCGCGCTCGCTCCACTCGCCGTGGAGCACGTCGGCGAAGCCGAGAATCGCCGTCATGGGCGTGCGGATCTCGTGCGTGAGGATCGCGAGGAAGTCGCTTTTGGCGATGCTGGCTCTCTCCGCTTCGTCGCGCGCGCGCGCGAGGTCCGCGTTGGCCGACTCCAAACTGTGTAGCGCGACTTCCTTCGAGCGCTCGTACACGAGCCCGGCCAACATGATCAGGCTCGCGAGACTCGCGATGCTCGTGAACCAATAGAAGGGGCGCCATTCGGGCAGGATCTGATTCGTGAAGTGAAGCCCGTTGCGCTCCAGCCAGACCACGACCACGGCCTCGAGCAGCACGAGCGTCGTCCAGAACATCGCCAAGCGGCGTCCGACCAGAGCGATCGCGGTCATCGGGATCAGCACGTTCCAGAAGCTCGGTGGAGAGATCGCGCCGCCCGCGTAGTAAGTCACGACCCCGAACAGGACGAACGCGTACGCGAGCATCAGATTGCCGGCGATGCGCGTCGAGCCCGTGAGACGCAGCACGAACGGCACCGTCGCGCAGACGGGCGCAGCCCCCAGCACGAGCGCGACGACGCGCCACGCCACTTCGCGCGGAAACGCGACCCACTCCATCACCGCGAGCAGCGGCACGAACGCGATCGGGACGAGCGAGAATCCGGCGACCAGGCCGGCGGTGCGCGTCGCGGCCGTATCGCCGCGCAGATATGGTGCGACGAACGCGGACTCGGCCCGGTGGAGCCACGCACTCCAGGCGCGCGCGTCAAACATCAGTCACCCGCTTGAGCTCGAGCGGCTGCGCGGGCAGCTCGACCCAGAACACGCTGCCCTCGCCCGGCCGACTCTCGGCGCCGATCTCGCCGTCGAGTAGCTCTACCAGGTGCTTGCAAATCGACAGACCCAGACCCGTGCCACCGTACTTCCGCGCGGTCGAGGCGTCCGCCTGCGCGAACGGCTGAAAGAGTCGCGCCATCTGTGCTTCGCTGATGCCGATGCCGCTGTCGCGAATCTCGAAGCGCAGGCGAGGCCCATCGGCACCCATGCGCGGTGAGAGGTGCAGCAGCACGCGCCCGGTCTCGGTGAACTTGATCGCGTTGCCGATCAGGTTGACGAGTACCTGGCGCAGCCGCCGCGGGTCGGTCTCGAACTCCTCCGGCAGCGGCGACTCGCACTCGACGCTGAGCGCGAGGCCCTTCGCCCTTGCGCGGACACTCATTAGGGCGACGACTTCGCTGAGCAGCGCCACCGGCGCGACCGGCACCCGCTCCACGTCGAAGCGTCCCGCCGCGATCTTCGACAAGTCGAGGATGTCGTTGATGATGTCGAGCAAGTGCTCGCCGTTGCGCCGGATCGTGTGCAGCGTGCTCGTGTAGACGTTCGGGATCACGCCGGACTGACTCTCGCGCAGCAGCAGCTCATTGTAGCCGAGGATTGCGGTCAGCGGCGTGCGGATCTCGTGACTCACGTTCGCGAGGAAGTCGCTCTTGCTGCGGTTCGCCGCCTCGGCCGAGTCGCGCGCGTGCGCGAGCTCGAGGTTCGCGGCGAGCAAAGTGCGCAGGGTGCCGTTCTTGGCGCGCTCGTAGATGAGCACGAACACCAGACACAGGATGCTGATGCTCGAGATGCTGCTCAGCCAAAGCGGCATGCGCCCGTCCGGCGGCAGGCGGTTCACGAACCTGATGCCCCGCACTTGCAGCCAGTACACCACCGCGTACTCACACAAACACAAGCCCAGCCACGGCAGCGCGAGCCTCGGCCCGCCCGTGAGCATCGCGACCAGCGGCAAGAGTACGGACCAGTAGATCGACGACGAGGTCGGCCCGCCGAACAGGACCGCCAGCGCGGCGAATTCGACGAAGGCATACGACAGGAGCATGGCCGTGGCGCGCGCCACGTTGCCCGTCCGGCGCAAGGTCACGAGGGCGCACAGGGCGGCCAGGTTCGTGCCCAAGACGATTCCAGTGGCGACGACCGCGGTCGCGCCCGAGAGCGTGCGCCAGTAGTCCCAGGCGAACGCGAACGACATCCCGATCGGAACCAGACACGAATACACGGCGGTGCGCGCGCGCCGGTACGTATCGGGGTCGAGGCGCTGCGCCGGCGGAATGAACAGGTGCGCCACGCGCTGCCAGAGTGCGCCCCGGCGAGGTCCTAGTGCCGACTCACTCGGCGCGCGCGCGGCCATGGGGGATGCCGGTCCGTCAGATTTCGCGGGTCATATGCCACACGATCCGCTCCGGCTCGGGGCGCTCCCAGACCCACAGGTCCGGGCTGTTGTGCTGCCGAGCCATTTCGTTCGTGAAGCCGTCAGAGGCCCACACGAGGACCTCCGGATACTCCCTGGCCTGAGTGATCTCGATGAGCCAGCGCATCTTCCGGTCGGGATCGGCCTTGTGCTGCGTGCGCCCGAAATTCAGGATGCTCGAGCTGATCGTCGTGAGCCGGCCGAGGTCGCGGCCGAACGCCTCGAAGCGCGCGTTCTTCTCGCTCTCCTGCGAGAACAGCGTGCGGTGCGTGTACTCGAGCTGCTGATAGAGCCCCGCTTCGAGCAGTCGCTTCGCGTTGCGAGCGCCCCGCTTGCGGAGATACTCGTTGCTGCCGCCGCCCTCGACATCGCGCAGCAACTCGCTCATGCGGCCGTACGCGCGGATGTCGTACCACTCGAATGGCTGAACCGGCGACTCGAGATACGCCAGGTCCTTCGGGTTCAACCAGCGCTTCAGCTCTTCCTGCTTGAGACGCTGCGACGTGAGGAGCTTCTGGATGTCCTCTACCAGAACGGCGAACACGGAACCCTTGATCGACGGGAGGGTCGGCATGCGGGCGCTTCCTTCTCTCCGTTCAAATCGGCGATTGGACCGGCCGGCTGAAGTCGTTGAGATCAGAGAGGCGCCCGAAGTTGCGTGCGCGTGAAGCGGCAGCTCGCCGCGCGGAGCCCGCGAGTCAGACGGCAAGAGTCAGCGCGGGAGCTCGTTCGCGACGGCCAAGTGACCGTCGCGCAGAGTCACAATCGGGCAGTAGGGCTCCCCGCCCGAGCGCGCCCACCAGGCTCCCGCACGCGCCTCTTCGCCGGTCGCGAAGCGGTACTTCCAAAGGGTCGTGCGCAGGTAGCGCGGCGGCTCGCCCGCGAACGGGTCCTTCGCGAGCAGGCCAGTCACCGGCGGCGAGCCTTCGAGGAGACGCAGCAGAAAGCGCTGGAACCAGAGCTCGCGCTCGCAGCTCCCGAGCGCGGCGAACCACATCTGCCAATCGACGCGCGGCATGTGCGGGCCCGCGAAGCGCGGCGCTCGCTCGAGCGCGCCCGGCTTCCAGCGGAACTCGTAAGAACGCCATGTGACTCCATCGGCGCTGCCCTCGATCGCGATCTCCGGCCGCTCCGTGGTCATCACCGCGAACAGGCCGTAGGAGCTCACGCTGCGCAGCGGCTCGAGCGGAGCCACGACGAGGCGCAGGGCGTTCGGGAACAGCGCCGCTGGAGTGAGTCGCTCCAGTCCCACGATCCCACTCGCCAGCCCGAGCGCCGCGGCGGCGGCGCGAAGCGGAATGCGCCCACGCCCGGAGCGACCCGGCCGGCGCAGCCACGAGAAGCGCGCGAGGGCCGTGTCGTCGAGCAGGCACGCGCAGAGCACGAGCGTCAGCAGATTGAAGAACCCGTAGTTCCCCGTGGCCGCGATCAGGAGCTGGAGTCCGGTGAGCAGCGCCGCGCTGGTGAGTCGGAGGCGCCTGGGCCCGAGCATGCCCCACGGCGCGCCCACCTCCAGCGCGAGCGTGAGCGCGGTCGACGCACGCAGCAGCGCGTCGGGCAACGCCGCGGCGAGCGCACTCGGCGGCGTCGGCAGCGGCTGGGTCCAGAAGTGGTACGAGAGCGCGCTCAGGTCACGCCAGGTCGGATCGCCGGAGAACAGCTTCACGGCGCCCGAAAGGAACATCAGCTTGAAGAGGAGCGCGCGCGCGAGCCACACCCCAAGTCGCGGCTCGGGTGAGGCGGCGAACAGCGCGACGAGTCCCGATTCCAGCAGCAGCGCATCCCACTGGAAGCTCGTGAAGACGTCCCCGACCGACGCGAGTGACAGGTACGCGAGCCAAGCGGCGAACGCGGCGAGGAACGGCGCGCGGCCGAGAATCAGCGCGAGCGCCGCGAGCACGCCGGACGCGCACAGAGCGTGCAGCGCCCAGTCACTCGCACCGGTGACCCACAGAAGTGTCGGCAGCGCGAGCGGCGCCGATCCGCCCAGCCGCTCGCGCACGAATGCGAGTAGCTCCGTCGCCGGCGCGATGCCCCGCGCCCCGACGAGCCCCTCGATCTGGACCCAGAGCGAGAGGAACGCGCACGCGTACGCGATCCCGAGCCCGCGCAGAAACAGGTCGGCGACGCGCGCGACGTCTCTCGGCTCGATCTCAGTTTCCGGGGACAGCGTACCAACCGCCCAGGTGAAACACGTTGTACGCGCTCGCCAGCGGCGCGAGGTCGAGCCAGGTCTCCGACGCAGTCACGAAGGCCGCGATCGCGAGCAGGACCAGCCAGCGACTGCGCGCGCCGGCCGTGAACGCGAGTGACCGATCGAGGCCGTGCACATAGAGCAGCAGGAATGGGATCAGCGCGCCGCTGAGCAGCCGCCCCGACGTAAAATACGGGTGCGCTCGAGACGGATAGAAGCAGCGCCCGAAATCGAAGGCGAGAGACAGCACGACGAGAAAGGCGACTCCGCTCGCGAGGCTAAAGGCCGCGAGCACGAGCGCGGCGCGGGCGTCGCGCGCCGAGGGTAAGCGGATCAGCGCGACGGCCGGCAAGACCGCCGACGAGCCCCAGTAAAAGACGTCCATGGCGCGGTGCGCGAGCCGCTGGCCGTGCCAGACGAACTCGCCTCGCCAGAAGCTCGCGAGCAGCTCCGACCAGAAGGCATGCAGCCCGGCGGCCGAGAACAGCGGGTGCGGCCACCACTCCGCCAGCGGCTTCGGGGTCCAGTCGAGTCGAGTGACTTTTGCGGCCGTCCCGGTCCAGTCACCGAGGCGCGTCCGGTTCCAGGCGAGCCAGGCCGCGATCGGCACGGCCGCGCACGCGAGCAGGAGCGCGAGCGCGGGCAGAACGGAGCGCGCGCGCTGCTCTCGGCCGAGCTCGCGCGCGCGCAGCAAGAGTCCTGCGCAGGCGACTCCGATGAGCGGCAGATTCGCGAGCTTCACCAGCACCGCGGCCGCTAGCGCGAGCCCGCTGCCCGTCGCGGAGGCGCGCGTCGGAGCGCGCGCCGCCCCGAAGCGCACGACCCCCAGAAACCCGAGGCCGAAGCAGAGCGGCGAGAGCATGTCGCTGCCGATCGAGTAGAAGGTGTCCTGCGGAAACACCGCGAGCAGGAGCGGCACCCCGAGTCGCTGGAGCGGTGACTCCGGGAACACCGTGCGCGCAGTCACGTGGCCGAGCCAGACGAGCAGCGCCGCCGGCACCGCGTTCAGCGCGCGCAGCCAGAAGAGCTGTGTGACTCCTGCGAGCCCGACGAGTCGGCCGAGCTCGAGCCAGAGCGCCGCGAGCGAGTAGTAGAGCGGCGGCTCGGCGGACTCGGTGTTCTCTACATCGCCGAAGCCCGCCGTCGCGTCGAGGAGCTCGCGCGCCGCGGTCGGGCCGCTCCGGGCGGCGGGCGGCTCCGGAAAGCGCCCGCCGAAGCGTTCGGGCGCGTAGAAGAACTCCGGGCTCCCGTAGCGGACGATCGCGAGCACCGACTCACGCGAGAATGGCTCCAGACCGCGCGGCAGCTCGCCGCGGTCGTACTTCACGACCAGGTCGAAGTGAGCCGCCTCGTCGACGTTGTTGAAGAACGGGAAAAGTGCCGAGCTCCACAGCACGCGCAGCGCGGCGAATACGGCGAGCGCCAGGACCAAGCCGCGCTCGTGCGCGACTCGCTGTCCGGCCGCGCTCGCGGAATCTTCAGCCACGCCGACTCCCCGTTGGCTGCTCGGCAGACTACGTGGACGCGCGCCGCCGGGCTAGCCGATCGACCAGCAGCCGAGGCCCGCGCCGTGGTAGAACTCACGCCCGAGCACAGAACTCGAAGGAACAGGAGATCGCGATGGAGCTTCGCAAGGTCGTTCTCGTGGACGGAGTCCGCTCACCCTTCGCGCGCGGCGGGCGCGGCAAGCTGGTCGCCACGCGCCTCGACGAAGCCGGCGCGCAGGTCGTGCGCGCGCTGCTTTCGCGCAACCCGAAGGTGCGGCCCACGATGATCGAGGACATCGGTCTCGGGAACGTCGCCGGCTCGGGCGAGTTCGCCGGCCTGGGCATGGTCGCGCGCCTCGCAGGTCTGCCGATGGAGGCCTGCAACTTCGTCACCAATCGCCAGTGCGGCTCCAGCATGGAGACACTGCACCGGGTCGCGACCTCGATCATGACCGGCGCCACCGACTGCGGGCTCGCGCTCGGCATCGAGCGCATGGGCCGCGCGCTCACGGGCGGCGGCGCGCGCTCCGCGCCGACGCGGGTCACGAAGCTGAACCCGCGCCTGTTCCAGCTCACTGCGGAGCAGCGCAACATGGCGCCGGACCACGATCAGACGTTCTCGGTGAAGTTCCCCGACTACATCCTCGACTCACCGCCGCTGCAGTCGATGACCCAAACCGCGCAGAATGCGGCCGAGTGCTACGGCCTCACGCGCGCGGAGCTCGACTCGTTCTCGGCCGAGAGTCACCGCAAGTGCGCGCGCGCCTACGAGGCGGGCTTCTACAAGGACGAGCTCGTGCCGCTCGAGGTCGAGGAGCCGGTCTTCGACGCGGAGGGCAACTGGGTCGAGGCGCAGACCGGAAAGACGCTGCTCTTCGACCGCGACGAGTGTTTGCGCGCCGACACGACGCCCGAGAAGCTCGCCGGCCTTCAGCCCATCAAGGGTTTGGTGAGCTTCGGCAAGCAGGAGCTCGTGATCACGGCGGGTAACTCGTGCCCGACGAACGATGGGATCTCCGTCGCCCTGCTGATGAGCGAAGACAAGGCGCGCGAGCTGCGCCTCGAGCCGCTGGCGCGCATCATCGGCCTCGGCGTCGCGGGTGTGAAGCCGCAGGTGATGGGCCTCGGTCCGATTCCGTCTACGAAGAAGGCGCTCCGCCACGCGGGCATTCGCGCGGATCAGATCGATCGCGTCGAGTTCAACGAGGCGTTCGCCGCGCAAGTGATTCCGTCGCTGCGCGATCTCGGTATCTCGGCCGACCGCGCCAACGTGAACGGCGGCTCGATCGCGATCGGCCACCCGCTGGGCGCGACCGGCGCGCGGCTCGTCACGACCGTGGCACGCGAGCTCCGGCGCAGCGGCGGACGCTACGGGCTCGCGACGCAGTGCATCGGCGCGGGCATGGGGATCTCGACGATCATCGAGCGGATCTAGACAGCCTGCACCCGAGGCCTGAGCGCTGGAACGAGCGCCAGCGCTAGCAGGCTCTGCAACGCGAAGCCGATCAGCACGGTGCCGAGCCCGTGCTGGTCGAGGCCGCTCGCCGCGAAGTAGACTATCGCACCGTACAGACCACGCTGGAGCAGTGACTCGAAGCTCAGCAACGTGGCGCGGCGTTCGGCTGCGTGGATGCGTCGGTTGAGTAGATCGACGATGAACACCGGCGCGACGCCGAGCGCGAGGCCGTGACTCGCGATCAGCGGCGCGCCCCACGCGCCCGGCGCGAGCGCGAGCAGCGCGTACATCGCCACGAGAGATGCTGCGATCGCGAACGCGAGCGGCGCGACGCCGAGCCGCCGCTGCAACGCGTCCGCGCGCCACGCGGTGAACGCGCCGAGCAGTGTCACCGCGGCGGTGAGTGGTCCATACGCGGAGAGCGGCACCGAGGCCGCGGCGAGGACCGGGTTCCAGAGCAACGCGTTCGCGGCGCGCAACGCGGCATAGACGAGCGTCGCGATCAGACCGGGCGTGCGGATCAGATCGCGCAGCGTCTCGGCGACGTGCTGACGTATGTGCAGCATCGACGTGCGGGGTGGCTCGACCAGCGCGAACGCGGCGCCCGCGCCCACGAGCGAGAGCAACCCGGTGGCGAGATAGGTTCGCGTCGGGTCACCGTTCGCAGTCACGAGCAGGCCGGCAAGCACGAACGCCGCGCTCGCACCGGCCAACCCGATGGCCTCGAGCAAGCCCTTCGCGCGCGCGAACTCGTGCGCGCGCCCGTCGGCAGCGTACGCGTCGAAGAGCAGCGCCGAGTCAGCGCCGCTCTGCAGCGCGGTCGTGAGCGCGAAAGCGAGCTCGGCGGCGGCGTACGCGGTGAAGCCGCGTCCCCTGACGTAGAGCGCGCAGCCGCAGGAGTTCGCGAGCGCAGCGAAGAGCAGCGTCGTGCGCCGGCCGACTCGGTCGGCCAGGACGCCGAGCGGCACCTCGGCGAGCATCACCGCAAAGTAGTAGATCGACTTCAGGAGCCCGAAGTCCGATGCCGGAAGGCCGCGCGCCTGGGTGACGAACAGGAACATGTACGGCCAGTACAGTGGCGCGTGCTGGCTCACCTGGTACACGAGCATGCAGCGGAAGCTCCGCACGCTCGGGAGACTCGCCACTGGCCTACGCGATCCAGGCGGCCGGATGCGTGCCCAGCGGCACGGTCGGGAGCGCCCAGCGCGCGGGCGTCTCGGACAGCTCCACGATCGGGCCGAGGTGCGAGAGCTTGCCGAACGGCGTGTCACTGCTCGTCAGGAACGGTCGGATCTGCTCCGCGGAGAGACCCGAGCCGGGTGACTCGGCGCGAGTCATGCGCTCGAGCCACATGCCGGTCTGCGCCAGCGACGCGCGCACGAGGTAGCTGCCGCCTTCCCGGGCGCGGCGCGCGAGCGCGACCATAGTGCCCAGCGCCGCGAGATAGCCGGTGTTGTAGTCGGTGGCTGCGGCGGGCAAGAGCCGCGGCCCCGCATCGCCGCCCTGCTCCAGCGCGATGCCCGTGACCGTCTGGGCAAGCTGCTCCCAGCCCGGGCGCTCGACCCACGGGCCCTCGTGTCCGTAGCAGTTGATCGCCGTGTACACCAAACCCGGTCGCAGTCGAAACAGCTCGTCCGAGCCAAAGCCGAGCCGCGCGAGCGCGCCGCTGCGGTAGCCCTGCGCGAACACGTCCGCGCCGCGCACGAGCGCGCGCAGCCGCTCGACGCCCTGCGGCTGCTTCAGGTCGACGAACGCGGAGCGCTTGCCGTGACTCGTGTCCATGACGAACGGCGGCACCGAGGGCAGGTTCGGCGAGCCGACGCGGAGCACCTCCGCTCCGTGCGCCGCGAGCGTGCGGCCGCAGGTCGGCCCGGCAAGCACCCGGGTCAGGTCGAGCGCGCGCACGCCCGAGAGCGGGCGCGCGCTGCTCGGGAATGGCTCCGGCGCGGAGTCGGCAACGCGAATCACCTCCACGACCGGGCGGCGCGCGAGCGCGCGGCCCTGCGGGTGACTCGCCCACTCGGCGGCGCTGCGCACGCGCGCGCCGCAGCAGCCGCGCTCGGCGATCGCGTCCTCGAGCGCCTGCGCGTCCCAGCCCGCGATCTTCTCCGCGACGGCGTCACGCTCGTCGCCGCAGCCGAGTAGCGCGAGCGCCTTGGCCTGCGTGTCCGGGAAGCTCTGGTGCAGCAGGAACCACTGCCCGTCGCGCGTCGGATAGAAGCCGGTGAGTTGTCGGCCCGGCTCCCAGACCGCGCTCGCGCCCCCGTCTTCGATGCGCTGGTACACGAAGCCGAGCAGCGACGCGGCGGCGCCGAGCGCGTCGATGCGCACGCGCTGGCGCCGGCCCGTGCGCAGGCGCCAGATCTCGGCCGCAGCGAGCGCGGTCGCGGCGAGCGCCGCCGCGGCCGCGGCGCCGACGCGAAAGCGTGTCGGCAGGATCGGGTCCGCGCCGACGATCTCGACGTCGTCCGCGCTCGGCGCCGGGAGCCCCAGTGATGCCTGCAGAGCCTCGAGGATCACGCGGGCCATCAGCGTTCCAGCGTGCGACCGAGCCAAGTCACGATGTCCTTCGTGACCTCGTCGCGGTTGGTCTCGTTCAGCATCTCGTGACGCCCGCCCCTGTAGTAACACGTCTCGATCTGCACCACGCCCGCGTCGCGCCAGCGGCTTTCGAGCAGGCGCAGGCCCGCGAGCTTCGCGTTGAGCGGATCCTCGTCGCCCGCGACCAGGAGCACGGGAAGCTCGGCGCGAATGCGCGCGATCCCGGCCGCGTCGCCGAGCTTCGCGAAATCGATGCCCGCGCCGGGCTGCCGGCCGCGCTGTGTCTCGAAGCCGCAGAGCGGATCGGCGACGTACTTGTCGACCTCCGCCGAGTCGCGACTCAGCCAGTCGTAGGCCGTGCGCGCGGGCTCGAACGCTTGGTTCGGCGTGAAGGCGGGCAGCGCGCCGCCGCTCGCCGATAGATCGAACGCGGTCGAGCCCGATAGGACGAGTGCATCGCAGGCGCGTGACTGATCGAAACAGAATTGCTGCGCCGCGAACGAGCCCATGCTGTGGCCGAACAAGGCGAGCGGTACACCGGGGCGTGTCGTGCGCGCAAGCGCGATCAGCTGACCGATGTCCGCGACCAGGCCCGCCCAACCGCCCGCGCCGAAGTCACCGAGGCCGTCGCTTCCCGGCGAGCGCCCGTGTCCGCGCTGGTCGAGCGCGAACGTTTCGAAGCCCGCGTCGCCGAGCGCGCGCGCGAAGGCGTCGTAGCGAAGCGCGTGCTCGGCCGCGCCGTGCGAGATCGCGACGAGCGCCTTTGGATTGCCACGCGCGCGCCAGGCGTAGCCGTGCAGCGAGAAACCATCCACCGCCGAAGCGAGCGAGAACTCCGAATCCGGCATGGGCTCCTCCCCGGCGAATTCTCGCAGGTTCTGTCCGCGCGCGTGCGGCCCATGGTAGTTTGCGTCCATGAGCACATCCGAGGTCGGCGATCGCGCCCCAGAGTTCACGCTCCCGTCCACGCGCGGCACCCTGCAGCTCTCGAAGCTGCTCGTGAAGGGGCCCGTGCTGCTGGTCTTCTATCCCGGCGACGACACACCTGTGTGTACCAAGCAGCTCTGCAACTACCGCGACAATCTCGGCGTCTTCGAGAAGCTCGGCGTGCAGGTGGTCGCGCTGAATCCGCAGAGCGAGGAGTCTCACGGCAAGTTTGCCGAGAAGCATCGCCTGCCCTTCCCGGTCGCGGCGGACGCGGACGGTTCAGTGACTCGCGCCTACAGCGCGCGCGGCCTCTTCGGCATGACCAAGCGCGCGCTCGTGTTGATCGGCCGCGACGGGCTGATCGCCTGGCGCAAGGTCGACTTCCCGCTCTTCTACGAGACCACGGACGACGTGCGCGCCGCGCTGGAGATGGTGTCGCTGTAGCGCGGCGTCGGGTCGCCGGAAAATCGAGCGACCCGCACGGGATCGGCGCGCTCCAGGTCGAGGACCAGAAGCCCGTCGAGTGAGTCGCCGAAGGCGCGGTCGACGTGCCAGGCCGCGAACTCGGCGCCCAGCTCGAGGTAGCGCCGCACCAGGACCGGGAGCCCGCTGCCGTCGGGCTCGAGCTCGGCCACGCGCTGCGAGAGCGCGCGCGGGTCGGCGAACGGCGCGGCGTGCGCGAAGTCCTCCGGATCCAGCGCGAAGGGGGCGCGCGCGTGCACCAGGCCTTGCGTCTCGCGGTGCCGGTGATGCGCGAGGAGCGCCGCGGCGATCAGCCCGCGCGAGCGCCGCGAGTAGCGCGCCGAGATACTCACGGCGCCAAACAAATGGCGCGCGCCCGCGCTGCGCAGCGCGCGCCCGATGCCTTGCCAGAGCAGCGCGAGCACGCGCGAGCAGCGCTGGTACTCTGGAGTCACGAAGGCGCGGCCGAGCTCGAGCGCCGGGCCGAGACGCGCAAGGAACGCGCGGTCGTACTCGAAGAGCGTGTGCGTGTAGAGCGCGCGCGGCAGCGCGTGGTGCGCGAAGCCGTCCACCCGCGCCAGCCGGTATGCGCCCGCGAGCGCGCGGCGCGCGCGGTCCCAGACGAACAGGTGCGTGTAGTGCGCATCGAAGCGGTCGAGGTCGAGCTCCGCCCCCGTGCCCTCGCCGATGGCGCGGAAGGCTCTTTCGCGCAGGCGGCCGATCTCTTCCAAGAGCCTCGGGATCTGGCGCGCGCTCGCCTGCGCGACGAGCATGCGGTCGCTCGCGAGCAGCTGCGCGCCGGGCGCCAGGCCTTCCACCTCGGCCGCGAGGGCGCTCATCCGACACGGATCTGCGTCACACGCAAATGCGTCAGCGTTCGTCTTCATCTGCGCAGGACATTCGGCGGCGTTCGTGACGAAGCGCGTTCACGCCAGCGAAGAAACCGCGAGCATTTCGTTCGTGCCCGGATCGTCACGGAGGCGTCACATGGGCGGACGACCGTCTTGGCAAAAGGAGACACTCGAGAATGATGAGGAACTCGGAACTCCGCGCCCACCTGCGCCTGGTCCGCATGGCCGCGATCACTTCCCGCTCGCTGCTCGTGCTGAAGCTGGCGCACACGCGCACGGCCGGCTGCCCGCACGAGGCCGCGCGCCACGGACACGCGTGGGCGCGCCGGTTGCTCGGCGCGCTCGACATCGAGGTGTCGGTTCGCGGCGCGCCGCCGCCGGGCCCGCAGCTCCTGCTCGGGAATCACCGCTCCTACATCGACATCCTGGCGGTCCTAGGCGTGCGCCCGTGCGGCTTCCTCGCCAAGATCGAGATCGCGCGCTGGCCGGTGCTCGGCGCGGCCGCGCGCCTACACCCGACGGTGTTCGTCGCGCGCGACGACCGCGATAGCCGCAAGCGCGCCCGCGAAGGCGCACTCGCGCTGCTGCAGAAGGGCCTGGCGTTCGCGGCCTTCCCGGAAGGCACGACCTGCCGTGGTCCGGGCATCCTCCCGTTTTTCCCCGGCCTCTTCCACTTGGCCGAGCAATACGACTTCCCAGTCGTTCCGTTCGCGCTCGAGTACGAGGATCGCGCCGATGCCTGGATCGACGACGACGCGTTCGTGGGTCACTTCCTGCGCACATTCCGCAAGCCGCGCGTGCGGCTGCGCTTGAGCTTCGGGCCGACCCTACGCCGCAAGCCCGCAGACGATCTGCGGCGCGCGGCTTCGGATTGGATCCGCGGCGAGGTGCGCGCGGCGGCGCGCGCCCTGGGAACGCGCTGACGAGATAGACTCCCCGCGATGGCGTGGAGTCCGCTTCTCGATCTCTCGGCGCTGCAGCAGGCGGCGCTCATCCGCGAGCGCAAGCTCTCGTCCGAGGAGCTCGTGCGCCTGTATCTCGCTCGCATCGAGGCGCTCAACCCGAAGCTGAACGCGTTCGTGCGCGTACACCGGCGCCGCGCGCTCGCGCAGGCGCGCCGCAAGGACGCCGAGCTGCGCTGGGCCAGTGACTCCCTCCCGCCCTTCCACGGCGTGCCAACCGCCATGAAGGACCTGAACTTCGTGCGCGGCTCCGTGGCACGCTTCGGCTCGCGCGGCGTTTGGATTCCTTCGCCGGTCGACTGTCACTCGACCGCGTCCATGCGGCTCGGCGGCTTCGTGATCATGGGCAAGACCGCGACCTCCGAGCTCGGCGCCATGCCGGTGACCGAGCCGGACACACATCCCGCCACGCGCAATCCGTGGGATCTCGGGCGCACGTCCGGAGGATCGAGCGGCGGCGCGGGCGCCGCGGTCGCCGGCGGCCTCCTGCCGATCGCGCACGGCTCCGACGGCGCCGGCTCGGTGCGCATCCCCGCGTCCTTGGGTCAGCTCTACGGCTTCAAGGCGACACGCGGGCGTGTCGCCAACGCCTACGGGCTGCGCGACCCCGACATCCTTTACTCCTGCGGCCCACTGGCGCGGACGGTCGAAGACGCCGCCGCGATGCTCGACGTGCTCGCGCGTACGGACGAGTTCCGACGCGCGCTCGACGTCGAGCCGCGGCGACTCCGCATCGGCGTGCTGACTCACTCTCACCTGGCACCGACTCATCCCGAGATCGCCGAAGCCGTCCGCGGGGTCGCGAAGCTGCTCGAGTCGATGGGGCACACGCTCGACGAGCTGCGCGCGCCGGAGGGCAGCGTGGAGGAGTTCCTACCGGTGTATCAGCGGCAGGTCCGACTGGCGCCCGCGATGTTCCCGTGGCGCCTTCAGCCCGTCCCGCGCTGGCTGCGCGATGCGGGCAAGCACGTCTCGGCCGGCAGCGCGCGCGCGATCCAGCACGGCCTCGCGAAGCGCGTCCTCGACTCGACGGCCGCCTTCGACCTCTGTCTCACGCCGACCGTGCCGATCGAGACGCCGCGCGTGGGCGAGTTCCGCGATCTACCCGCCCCCGAAGCGTTCGCGCGCGCCGCGCTGCTCGGTGTCTACACCGCTACGAGCAACATCAGCGGCGCCCCATCGGCGAGCATCCCGATGGGCCGTATGGCCGGCCGCTGGCCCATGGGCGCGCACCTGATCGGCCGCCCCGGCGAAGACGCGCTCGTGCTGCAAGTGTCTCGAAGACTCGAGGAAGCGATGCCTTGGCGAGGTGTGTGGGCGCCTGAAGCGAAGGTCGGCTAGCCACGTGGCCGCCTCGGGTGCAGAGAATTCCCGCGTCGCTCGAGCCAGTCACGGCGCTTCTCGAGCGGGATGGCGACGTACTCGCGCATCGTAGCGAGCCCTTCGGGCGAGAACATCGTGGTCATGAACGACTCACTCTCGATCGCGAGGCCGGCGTCGAGGGGGAGATCCGAGCCGCGATAGACCGCGCGCTTGATCTCCGTGATCGCGACCGGCGAGAGCTCGGCGAGGTCCGCCGCCAGCGCGCGCGCCCGCACGAGCGCGTCGGGCGCTACTTCGTGCACCAGGCCGAGCTCGAGCGCTTCCTCGGGCCGGCAGATGCGGCCGCGCAGAATGAAATCGATCGCCCGGCTCGCGCCGAGCAGACGGGACAGCCGCTGCGTCCCGCTTCCGCCGGGCAGAATCCCGAGAGTCACCTCGGGCAAGCCGATGCGGTGGTCGCCCGCGGACGCGATGCGGATGTCGCAGGACAGCGAGAGCTCGAAGCCGCCGCCCATCGTGTCGCCGTTCATCGCGACGATCACCGGCTTCGCGAGATCGCGCAGCGAGCGGAGTAACTCGTGGTAGCCGTGATTCAGCCCGAGACCGAGCGCGCGCATGGTCGCGTGATCGGCCGCGAGCGCCGCGAGCTCCTCGACGCTGTAGTGCGTGATGAACTTCCCGGGAATCCCACCGGTGATCACGACCACGCGCACCGCGGGGTCACTCCAGCTCCGGATCAGCTCCCCAAGCTCCTGCGTGCCCTGCGCACAGAAGTAATTCATCGGCGGATTCGTGTACGTCGCGACCGCCACGCCCTTCGTCGACTCGACCTTCCAAAGCGCCATGCGTACCTCCCGTGAGCCGGGAGCGTACGCGGACTAGGCGCGGCGTGCGCGGCCGGTCTCGGGCAGGAGCCAGAAGAACAGTGCCGAAAGCGCGTAGCAGCCGGCCCAGAACAGAAAGGCACCGACCGGACTGCGCTCCGCGAGCGCGAGCCCAAGCATCGGCGAGAGGAAGCCGCCGAGGAAGCCGGCCATGAGCGTCGCGCCGATCGCGGAGCCGGCGAGCGCCGGCCCGACGTTCGGCAGCTCGAGCGGGACGGCGAAGACCAGCGCGATCGCGCCCGCGGCCAGACCCCAGACCACCATCGCGACGACGAGCGGCGGGCCGACCAAAGCGCTCGCCGCGTAGATCATCACGCCCGCGAGCAGGATGCCCGGCGTGTACACTATTCGGCGTAGGCCGATGCGATCCGAGAGCCCGGGCAGGATCAGGCTGCCGGCGACATACGACGCGAGCACGATCGTCAGCATGCCGCCCGCTTCGGCGGGCGCGAGCCCGCGCACCGTCACGAGATAGGTCGGCAGATACGAGACGACGCCGAGATAGCCGGCTAGGAAGAAGAAGTAACTCGCGGCGACGAGCCAGACCTCGCGGATGCGGAGCACCGCGCCGAGGCCCGCGAAGATCGCGGTGGCCGGGCCCGAAGAGGGCGCCTGCACGCGATCGCGCACGGTGACTCCCCAGACGAGCGCCAGCGCGGCCACCGCGACGGCGAGGCCGAAGGTCAGCCCGCGCCAACCCCCGACGTGCGCGAGCGCGAGCGGCGCGGCGAACGCCGCGAGTCCCTGCCCTCCGCCGTTTCCGCCGAGCGCGGCGCCATTCGCGAGCCCGAGCTGCTCCGCCGGAAACCACGTGCCGAGCGCCTTCGGCAGGTTCGCCGACACGACCGAGAGTGTGACTCCATAGAGCACCATCGCGGCGAGTACGGCCGCGAAGCCACCGCCGAGCGCGCGCAGGGCGAGCGCCGCCGCCATCGCGAGCGCGCCGAAAGCCACCACTCTACGCACGCCGAAGCGATCGCCGAGCGCACCCGCCGGCAGTGCGCCGAGCAGCGCACCCAGCGAGAGACCGGACCAGAGCGTGCCCCAGTCCCGCAAGCCGAGACCGAGGTCGTCGAGGATAGGGGTCACGATCACGACCACGTACGTCCACGCCATGCCCGTCACGAAGAAGTTCATCGCGACCACGTTCCCGAGCACGAGCCAGCGCATCGACCGCGCGTCGTTCATTCAAGCCTCAGCGGGTTCCGGCGCGGCGAAGCCGCGCCACCCGCACTTCGCTCGGCGGCGCCTCGCTGCGCGCCGCGCTCTCTGCGCGGCTTGCCGATCGGAGCTCTCGGAGGCGCGAGTTTATCCTGGACGACGATGAGCAAGGCGTTCACCGATGAGGAAGCCGGCGAAGACGCGCCGATCGTGCCGGGCCGCGCCCCGCTGCCGGCCGGCGTGCCGAACTACGTGACGGCGCGCGGCCTGGCTCGGCTTCGGGACGAGCTCGCGGCCCTGCAGGCCGAGCGCGCGCCCGCCGACGCGCTCGCGAACGAGAAGCAGCGCGGCCGAGCGCTCGGCGTGCTGACACAGCGCCGTGTCGCGCTCGAGCAGCGCATCGCGACCGCCGAGCTCGTCCCGCCGCCGTCCGAGTCACTCGAGCGCGTGCGCTTCGGCGCGACCGTCACCGTATCCAGCGCGGACGGAGAGCGCCGTTACGAGATCGTCGGCGTCGACGAGGCCGACCCCGCGCACGGGAAGCTCGCCTTCACCTCGCCGCTCGCGCGCGCCCTGATCGGGCGAGCCGCCGGCGACTCCGTCCGCTTGCGCAGCCCCCGGGGCCAGGAAGAG
>JBGQIB010000095.1:0-17201 GCA_041498295.1 bacterium
AGCACCGTTCCGCCGCGCGGCGCGATCACTTCGGCGCCTCGCACCACCAGCGCGGCGACGGAGCCCTCGGGAATCGGCAGCGCCTGTAGGGCCGCGCCCGCGGCGGGCGACGCCGCCGCGACGAAGTACCAGACGAACTCGCCTGGGAACTCGCGCAGCGACACGACCTCGATGCTCGCTGCGGGCTCCGGCTCGGCGCTGCGCGCGAGTCCGAGCTTGCGCGCCACCCATGCGACCGTTGCGCCCGGCACGAGACTGTTCACGAGCACGACGAAGAACACCAAATGAAACAAGCGATCGCCGTCACGCACGCCGCGCAGCACGGGATACGTCGCGAGCACGATCGGCACCGCGCCGCGCAGGCCCACCCAGCCGATGAACACGCGCTCGCGCCACGGGATGCGGAACGGCGCGAGCGAGAGCGACACCGCCAAGGGTCGCGCGACCAGCGCGAGCACCGCCGCCAGCGCGAGACCGATGCCGAGCGCCGGCACGAGCCGCGACGGGAACACCAGCAGGCCGAGCAGGACGAACATCAGAATCTGCGCCAGCCACGCGAGTGAGTCGTGCACCCGCCGCACGCCTTGCCGGTACGGCAGGCCGCCGGACGCCGTCAGGAGCCCGGCGAGATACGCGGCAAGAAAGCCGCTGCCGTCGAGCAGAGTCGCGACCCCGAAGGCGAGGAACGCGATCGCTACGGTGATCACCGGATACAAGCCTGCCGCCGGCAAGCGCAGCACCGGCAAGAGCGAGCGCGCGAGCCAGCCGATCACGACGCCGCTCGCGCTGCCGACCGCGAACTGCTGCGCGAAGTGGAGCGTGGCCTGAGTCGTCGTCCGCTCCGTGCCGAGCACGAACTCGGTCGTCAACACAGTGAGCAGCATGGCCATAGGGTCGTTCAGCCCCGATTCGACCTCGAGCGTGGTCGCGGTCGATGCCTGCAAGCGCACGCCGCTGGAGCGCAGCACCGAGAACACGGCGGCCGCGTCGGTCGACGAGACCACCGCGCCCACGAGCAGCGCGAGCGGCAACGAGAGACCGAGCGCGATGCCGACCGCGGCGACGACCAGCGCGGTCGTGACCACGCCCAAGGTCGCGAGCAAGATCGCGCGCATGGCCGCGGCGCGGAACGCGGCGAGCGACGTGTTCAGTCCGCCGTCGAAGAGAATCAGCACGAGCGCGATGCAGCCGAGTCGAAACGCGAGCCCGTAGTCGCCGAACGGGATGCCGCCCAGGCCCTCTTCACCCGCCGCGATGCCGACCAACAGAAACAGCACGAGCGCGGGCACGCCGAGTCGGCCCGGCAGCGGACTCGCGAGCGCGGACAAGAGCAAGAGCAGCCCGATGGCGGCGAGAATCGCGGCGGTCGCGGCGGGCTCGGTCACCGTGGCATCATGCCCGACACGGGAGAGCGTCGCGATGGAGAACTCGGTCCGCGGGAGCTGCCTCTGCGGCGGCGTGCGCTATGAGTTCGAGGGGAAGATCTTCCTGTTCAACCACTGCCACTGCGTACAGTGCCGCAAGGCGCACGGCGCCGCGTTCGCGAGCAACCTGCATGTGCGGCCCGAGCAGTTCCGCTGGCTCGCGGGTGAGTCACAGGTCGCGCGCTTCGAGTCGAGCCCGGGCGTGCGCCGGAGTTTTTGCTCGGTCTGCGGTGGGAACGTGGCGGTCGTGCTCGACGACCAAGTGGTGATTCCCGCCGCGGCGCTCGACGATCCGATCGACGCGCGGCCGATGCTCCACCTGTTCGCCGCCGAGAAGGTCGCGTGGGTCGAGATCGCGGACGGCGTTCCCGCGTTTCAAACCTGGCCACCAGGCCACGGAGGAGAAAAGAGATGAACCGTCTGCAGGGCAAGGTCGCGCTGGTCACGGGCGCGGCGCGGGGTCTCGGCTATGCGATCGCCAAACGCTTCGTCGAGGAAGGCGCGCAGGTGGTGGTGAACGACGTCGACATCGTCGCGGCCGAGAAGGCGGCCGCGCCACTGGGCGGTGTCGCCCTCGCAGCCGACGTGTCTGATTCGGCGGCGGTGCGGCGCATGTTCGAGGCGACCGCGAAGCGCTTCGGCCGGCTCGACGTGCTGGTGAACAACGCGGGCATCAGCGGCATGGAGAGCGATCCCGGGCAGCGCGCCAAGTTCCGCGACAAGCAGCTCCAGCAGGCGGCGGAGCTCGCCGCCGGCGGACCGATCCAGACCCATCTCGACGCGGCGGTGGAAGTGACTGACGAGGCGTGGCACCGGATGCTCGCGGTGCACCTCGACGGTACGTTCTTCTGCTCGCGCGAGGCGCTCAAGATCATGAACCCGCAGCTGTCGGGCGCGATCATCAACATGGGCTCGATCATGGGTACGGCCGGCGGCGCGGGCGCGGTGGCTTACTGCGCCGCCAAGGCCGGCATCCTCGGCTTCACGCGCTCACTAGCCCGCGAGGTCGTGACTCGCAACATCCGCGTGAACGCGATCGCGCCCGGCTGGATCGACACCGACATGACCGCGTTTCTCGACGAGATGAGGACGATCATCGAGATGGGAACGCCGATGAAGCGGCTCGGCGAGCCCGACGACATCGCCTGGGCCGCGGTGTATCTCGCAAGCGAGGAGGCGAAATTCGTGACGGGCCAGGTGCTCTCGCCGAACGGCGGATGGCACATGAGTCAATGACTCTCTTCCGCGCGCGCCTGCGCGAGGCGTGGGAACGGAGCGGCAGCCTGGTCTGCGTCGGGCTCGACCCCGACGCGGCCAAGCTCCCGGCGCGCTTCGCCAAGTCGGCACAGCCGATCTTCGAGTTCAACCGCGAGATCGTCGACGCGACGCACGACCTCGTGTGCGCGTACAAGCCGCAGATCGCCTTCTACAGCGCCGCGGGCGCGGAGCTCGAGCTAGAACGCACGATCGATCACATCCGCAAGCGCGCGCCGCACGCGATCGTGATCCTCGACGCGAAGCGCGGCGACGTCGGCAACACCGCCATCGCCTACGCGCGCGAAGCGTTCGAGCGTTACGGCGCGGACGCGGTCACCGTGAATGCGTACACGGGAGAAGACGGAGTGCGGCCGTTCCTCAGCGATCCGGCGCGCGCGGCAATCGTGCTCTGCCGCACGTCCAACCCGGGCGCGAGTGACTTCCAGGACTTGCTCGTGGACGGGCGCCCGCTCTACCAACACGTCGCGGAGCGCGCGGCGCGTGACTGGAATCAGCTCGGCAACGTGCTCCTGGTCGTCGGCGCGACTTACCCCGAAGAGATGGCGATTCTGCGCAAGGCTCATCCGGAGGTTTCCTTCCTGGTCCCGGGAATCGGAGCGCAGGGCGGCGATCTCGAGGCGACGTTGAAAGCGGGGCTCGACGCGCGCAAGCAGGGACTCATCATCTCTTCGTCGCGCGCGATCGTGTTCGCCGGCGACGCGAGCGAGATCCGGCGCGCGGCAAAGCAGCTGCGCGACGAGATCAACTCACGGCGGGGCTGAACGGAGCGGCCTCGCTGGCGTCCTGAATCTCGACGTGCCAATCGGTGTCGCACACCGCTTGGCCGAATTCGCGGGCTCGATGTCCGCCGAGACGGCGCGGCGCGAGCTACTCTCGGCGCATGCGGCGACTCGCTTGGGGGATGTGCGCGCTCCTGGCGCTCGGCGCCGTCGCGGCCGGCGCGTTCGTGTTCACGCTGCCCGCCGCGCGGGTGCGAGGTGTTGCGGCGGCGACGTCCTCGAGCGCTGAGCGCGCGCAACTCCTTCTGCGGCTCCGTCCGCCGAAGCGCGCGCGCCCGCTCGTCGCGGTGCTCGCGAACAACGGTGGCACGGAGACGACCGACTTCATCGTCCCCTACGGCGTGCTGCGCGCGTCGGGCGTGGCCGACGTGTTCGCCGTCGCAATGCGCGACGAGCCGGTGACCTTGATGCCGGCGCTGCGCATCCGCGCGCAGCTCGACGTCGCGAAGTTCGACGCCGCGTATCCCGAGGGCGCCGACTATGTGATCGTGCCGGCGATGCACCAATCCGACGACGCCGCTCTGATCGCGTGGCTCTCCGCGCAGGCGAAGTCGGGCGCGACGATCGTCGGGATTTGCGACGGCGCATGGGTGCTCGGCGCGGCGGGCCTGCTCGACGGCCGAACCGCCACGAGTCACTGGTTCTCTGCCGCTCGCCTGCGCAAGTCGTTCCCGAGCATGACTTGGGCCGAAGACCGCCGCTACGTCGCCGACCGCGGCGTGGTCACGACGACGGGGGTGAGCGCGTCGATCCCGATCTCGCTGACGCTCGTCGAGGCGATCGCGGGCCGCGAACGCGCGGAGCAGCTCGCTCGCGAGTTCGGCGTGACGAGCTTCGGCCCGGGCCACTCGAGTCGAGAATTCGTGTTGGATCGCCCGGCCCTGTGGACCGCCGCGAAGAATGCCCTCGGCTTCTGGTCGCACGATGAGCTCGACGTGCGCGTGACCGCCGGCGTGGACGAGGTCGCGCTCGCGCTCACCGCAGATGCCTACTCGCGCACGTACGAGAGCTCCGTCCGCGCGGTGTCGCCCGCGGCCGAGATCGTCTCGCGCAACGGCCTGACGTTCATCGCCGACGCGCTCGACGACGGCGCGAACGCCGCGCGCGTGATCCTGCTCCCCGCCGCAGGCGCCTTCGCGCTCGATACGGTGCTCGCTGGCATCAGCCGCCGCTACGGGCCTGCGACCGCCGACTTCGTCGCGCTGCAGCTCGAGTACGACCGCGCTGTAGATGTCGGGCCGCCGTAGGTTAGGCTGCGACGGGGCAGACAAGTGCGGAGCAGCGCATGGGCCGAACGAGCGACGCGCGCGAGCGCCTGGTCGACGAGGCGGCGCGGCTGTTCCACGCGCGCAGCTACGAGAGCGTCGGCGTCCAGGAGCTGTGCGAGGCCGCCGAGATCCACAAAGGCAGCTTCTATCACTTCTTCGCCTCGAAGGAGGATCTGGCCGCCGCGGTAATCGACGCGCAGTGGGCTGCGACCCGCGCCGAGATCCTCGATCCGGCGCTCGCCGACGACCTGCCGCCGCTCGCGCGCATCGAGCGCGTGTTCACCATGCTGTCGCGGGCGCAGCGCGGCGCGAAGCGCTCCTCGGGTCGCGCCCCCGGCTGCCCGCTCGCGAATCTGTCGGGCGAGCTGTCGAATCACGAGCCCAAGCTGCGCCGCAAGCTCGAGCGCGTCTACGAGGACATGCAGAAGCGCTTCGCGGACACGCTGCGCGCGGCGGTGGCGGCCGGCGAGCTCCCGCCCGACACCGACGTCGAGCGCAAGGCCGAAGGGCTCGTGGCGCTCTCGGAGGGCGCGATGCTGCTCTCCGCCCTGCGCAACGACCCCGCGACCGCGAGCCGCATGGCGGGCCTGGCGCTCTCCCTGGTTCGCTCGCCGGCTGAGTGGCGAGGCGAGGGCCGCCCCGAGCCGAGCCCGCAAGCGGCGCAGCCGCGCGCAGTGAGCCGCAGGCGAACGTAGTCAGTCGAGAGCGGCCGCCCCGAGCCGAGCCCGCAAGCGGCGCAGCCGCGCGCAGTGAGCCGCAGGCGAACGTAGTCGATCGAACCTGCGAAACCGACCGGTCAACTACCAGCATCTCAAGCGGCGTAAGGAGAAGCCGCATGAAGATCCTCGGAAGCCTGGTGCTCGGTTCGATCCTGGCATTCGCGCCCATGAGCGCGCGCGCCGCCGACGTCTGGTTGCTCGACATCGTCTCGATCCAGCCCGGCGCGAGTGCGCACCTGGCAGACAGCTACCTAGGCGCGCTCGAACTCGTAGCGCGCCGCCACGGAGGCGTGCGCGTCTCTCGCTTCCGCGAGAGCGCCGCGAACGAGCAACCGATTCGGCTCGTGGGCTTGTGGCGCTTCCGGACGACGGAAGCCCTCGAAGCGCTCGTCGCCGATCCGGCGTACGCGTCGATCCGACGCTTGCGCCAGAACACGTTCGACGCCGAGAAGAGCTCGACCCTGCAGCTCGTCGCGGATCGCTCACCCACTGTTCGCTAGACACGCTACTCTCGCCGCACCCCTGGCGTTCGGTCCCGTAGTGCGGGTGGGGTGTGCCTGGATCTCGGGATCGGACAGATGGTCGCGTGGGCGCCCTACCCACGCTCCGGGGTGCGGTGAGCGTCGCCGTAGTCGCGGAGAAGCCGTCCGTGGCGCGCGACATCGCGCGCGTGCTCGGCGCCGGCGAGCGCGGCGACGGCTTTCTGCGCGGCGATGGCTGGATCGTGACTTGGGCGATCGGCCATCTCGTCGCACTCGCCGAGCCACACGAGATCCGCCCGGAATGGCGCGCCTGGCGTCAGACGCTGCTGCCCATGATCCCGGAGCGCTGGCCGCTCGTCGCGTACGAGAGGACGCGCGCACAGTTCGAGGTCGTGAAGCGCCTGCTGCTCGACCCGGCGGTTGAGCGCGTGATCTGCGCGACGGACGCGGGCCGCGAGGGTGAGCTGATCTTCCGGTACATCTACGAGGCGGCGGGCGCGACGAAGCCCGTCGAGCGGCTCTGGATCTCGTCGCTGACACCGGACGCGATCCGCGCCGGCCTCGAGCGACTGCGACCGCAGCGCGAAGTCGACGGGCTCGCGGACGCGGCGCGCGGGCGCAGCCGCGCGGACTGGCTCGTCGGAATGAACTTGTCGCGCGCGTACACCTTGGCGCGGCGCTCCGCATCGCACGGCGAGCTGCTCTCCGTCGGGCGCGTGCAGACGCCGACCCTGGCGATTCTCGTCGAGCGCGAGCTCGCCATCCGCAAGTTCGTGCCGGAGGACTACTACGAGGTCTCGGCAGACTTCCGCGCGCCTGCCGCGAGCGCCGCGGCGCCGACACTCCGCGGTGTATGGTTTCGGCCGACGCCGCCCGGCTCGGACGCGGAAGCGCTCGAGAAGGCCCGGCGCCTGCCCGGCGATGGCGAGGAAGCGGAGCGCATCGCGGCGCGCGTGCAGACCGGGCGAGCGCGGATCGAATCGGTCGAAGCCCAGACGCGTCGCCTGGCGCCGCCGCTGCTCTACGACCTGACCGAGCTGCAGCGCCACGCGAATCGGCGCTTCGGCTGGAGCGCCGCGAAGACACTCGAGATCGCGCAGTCACTCTACGAGAGCAAGAAGCTGATCTCGTACCCGCGCACGGATTCCCGCCATCTGTCGCACTCGGTCGCGGCGACGCTTCCGCGCGTCGTGCGCGCGATCCGCGCGCCGTACGAGGCGCAGCTCGCGGAGGGCACGGGCGAGCGTCCGCTCGGCGCGCGCTTCGTCGACGACGCGAAGCTCAGTGACCACCATGCCATCATCCCGACGGGAGCCTCCCCCGAGAATGCACGCCTGTCTCACGACGAGGCGAGCCTCTTCGACCTCATCTGCCGCCGCCTGCTCGCGGCCTGGCACGAAGATCACGTGTACGCCTCGACGTCGGTCGTGACTGCGGTCGAGAGCGACGGCGCGCAAGCGGTGGTCGATCGTTTCGCGAGTCGCGGCAGCGCGGTCCTGCGCGTCGGCTGGCGCGCGCTCGAGCCCGATCCTGCGCCGCCCGACGTGGAGCTGCCATTCGGCCTCGCGCGGGGTCAGGCACAGCTCGTCGTCGACGCGCGCGCGGAGCGCAAGCGCACGCGCCCTCCGCGCCGGCTCAGCGAAGCGACCTTGCTGACGGCGATGGAGACGGCGGGCCGCGACCTCGAGGACCGCGAGCTGGTTGACGCCATGCGCGAGACAGGCCTCGGCACGCCCGCGACGCGCGCGTCGATCATCGAGACCCTGCTCGCGCGCAAGTACATCCTGCGCGACGGGAAGTCACTCGCGGCGACGGACAAAGGCGTCGAGCTGATCGAGATCGTCCATCCCGACGTGAAGAGCCCCGCGATGACCGGCAGCTGGGAAGCGCGGCTCGCGCGCATCGAGCGCGGCACGGAGTCACTCGACGCGTTTCTCCGGGACATCGAGAAGTACGTCGCCGAGGTCGTCAAGCGCGTGAGGACGGAGAAGCCGGCGCCGCTGCCGAAGGCGCCGCAGCTCGCGTTGGACTTGGCGCCGCGCGCGGAGCCGCACCCTACCCCGCCCGACGACTTGCTCGGGCTTCTGCAGAAGAGCTTCGGCCACCCGAGCTTCCGCCCGTTCCAGGAGGCGGTGTGTCGCGCGGTCACGGCCGGCGAGGACGCGCTCCTGGTCATGCCGACGGGCGCGGGCAAGTCACTCTGCTACCAGCTGCCGGGGCTCGCGCGCGGCGGCACGACCCTGGTGGTCTCGCCGCTGATCGCGCTCATGGACGACCAGGTCGCCCAGCTCCGGGCACGCGGCCTGCGCGCCGAGCGCATTCACTCTGGACGCGCGCGCGCCGAGTCACAAGCCGTGCTGCGCGCGTATCTCGACGGCCAGCTCGACTTCCTGTTCATCGCGCCGGAGCGCCTGGCGGTGCCGGGCTTTCCCGAGAAGCTCGCCGAGCGCAAGCCCGCGCTCGTGGCCGTCGACGAGGCGCATTGCATCTCGCACTGGGGTCACGACTTCCGGCCCGAGTACCGCATGCTGCGCGAGCGGCTGCCGCTGCTCCGGCCCGCGCCGGTGATCGCGCTGACCGCGACTGCCACGCCGCTCGTGCAGCGCGACATCGCCGAACAGCTCGGGATCGAGAAGGCGGGCCGTTACATCCACGGCTTCCGGCGCACGAATCTGGCGCTCGAGCTGTGCGAGACACCACCGTCGGCGCGTGACTCGGCGACCGAGCGCCTGCTGCGCGCGCCCGAGCGCCGACCCGCGATCGTGTACGCGCCCACGCGCAAGAAGGCGGAGGCGCTCGCGCGCCGACTGGCTCGTTTCTTCCCCGCGGCCGCGTATCACGCGGGCATGCCGGCGCGCGAGCGCGACGAGACCCAGAGCGCGTTCCTCGGCGGCCAGCTCGACGCGATCGTCGCGACGATCGCGTTCGGCATGGGCATCGACAAAGCCGACGTGCGCACCGTGGTCCACACGGCGCTGCCGAGCAGCGTCGAGAGTTACTACCAGGAAATCGGCCGCGCGGGTCGCGACGGAAAGGCTTCGCGCGCGGTGCTGTTTCACGGCTTCGTCGACCTGCGCACGCACGAGCACTTCCTGGGGCGCGACTACCCGGAGGTCGAGGTCCTCGAGCTCGTGTTCCGTGCGCTCTCGACGCGCTTCGAGCCGCGCGCCGAGCTGCAGCGCGAGCTGCGCATGGACCCCGACGTGCTCGAGAAGTCGCTGGAGAAGCTCTGGATCCACGGCGGCGCGCAGGTCGACGCCGACGAGAACACGGCGCGCGGGCGCGCGGGTTGGCGCGAGCCGTACGAGGCGCAGGTCCGGCACAAGCGCGCGCAGCTCGATCAGATCCGCCGCTTCTCGGAGAGCCGCGGCTGTCGGATGGTGCACCTGGTGCAGCACTTCGGCGACGAGGACGACTCGGGCGCGCCGTGCGGGCTGTGCGACATCTGCGCGCCGGGAGAAACCCGCGCGCTCTCGCTGGCGGCGCCCGACGCCGGACAAGCCGCGAACCTCGCGCGCATCGCCGCGCGCCTGCGCGAGCGCAACGGACAGTCTGCCGGCAAGCTACACCGAGAGCTGTTCGGCGACGCGCTGGAACGGAAGGCGTTCGAAGCGCTCGTCGGCGCGCTCGTCCGCGGCGGCTTCGCCGTCGAGGAGGCGGACTCGTTCGAGCGCGAGGACGGCGAGACGATCTCGTTCGCGCGCGTGCGTCTCACGCGCGCGGGTCTCGAAGCGAGTGACTCCGCGCTCGGGGAGGTCCGGGTCGCGCGCGCGGTGGAGCCCGAGCGCGCGCCGCGGCGCAAGCGCAAGGGCGGCGGACGCGGCGGGCGGGCGTCGACACCGAACGGTGTCACTACCGGCGAGCCGGACGGCGTCCTGTTCGTGGCGCTTCAGCGCTGGCGCAACGCGGAGGCCAAGCGGCGGCGCATCCCGGCGTTCCGCGTGATGACGAACGCCGCGCTCGCGGGGATCGCGGCGAGCCGGCCGCGCGACGAGCGCGCGCTGCTCGCGGTGAAGGGCATCGGGCCGGCGCTCGCCGCCAAGTACGGCGCGATCCTGCTCGAGCTCGCCGGCGGGAGCCGATTGACTCGCTGAGCTCAGGCGGCGAGGGCCGTCCCGAGCCGCGTGGGCAAGCGCCGAGGGCGCGCGCAGTGACCCGCAGGCGAACGAAGTCAGTCAGTAGCGCGCGCGCTCGGCGCCTTCTTCACGTGCGTCGAGATCGCCTCGACGAGCTTCCCGAACAGGCTGCGCGGCATGTCGTGGCCCATGCCGGGAATCAATAGGAGCTCCGAGCCTGGGATCGAGGCATGCGTGTGCTTGCCGCCCTCGACGGACACGAGCGGGTCGTCGGTGCCGTGAATCACGAGCGTCGGCGCGCGTACCCCCGCCAGGCGCGGACTCCGGTCGCCGTGCGCGACGATCGCCGCGAGCTGGCGCGCCTGACCCTGCGGGTGATTCGCGCGGTCGTACAGGAGGCCCGTGCGCTCGCGAACCGCGGGCTCGTCGAACGGGTAGCCGGGCCCGCTGATCAGGCGCCACGTCTCGACCGAAGCCTCGATCGTCGCCTCGCGGCCGACGGGCGCCGGGCCGGCGAGGCGCGCGAGTAACTCGGGCTTCGCGGGCGGCAGCGTCGGCGAGCCGGTCGAAGACATGATCGAGACCAGACTCGAAACGCGCGCCGCGTGCCGGTACGCGATCGTCTGCGCGATCATGCCGCCCATCGACGCGCCCACGACGTGCACGCGCGGCAGCGCGAGCGCGTCGCACAGACCGACCGCGTCGTCGGCCATGTCGTCGAGCGAGTAGGCGACGGAGGGAGTCTTCCCCGCCTGCGCCTCGAGCATGATCTGCGGGAGGTTCGGCTCGCCGTGCGCGTCGAAGTGAGTGGAGAGGCCGACGTCGCGGTTGTCGAAGCGCACGACCCAATGGCCGCGGTCCGCGAGCCGCTGACAGAACTCCTCGTCCCAGAGAAGCATCTGCCCGCCGAGGCCCATCACCAGAAGGATGGGCTCTCCGCCGCGCGCGCCGAAAGTGTCGTACTCGATCTGGATCCCGTTCGCTCGCACGTTTGCCATGGCGCGATCATCCGCCGCTACACACGAACGCGTCAAGCGAGGCGGGGATCAGTTCGTCGCGGAAACGGGCGCCGCGAGATCCGCGATCACCTGGGCCCGCACTTCGTCGATGTTCCGCTCGATGAAGCGCTGGGCGTCGCGACTCCAGGTCGAGTCCGCCTCTGCGTAGCGCGCGAACTCCGCGAATGCGACGTGCGCAGGTTCGTGCTCGATGAGTCGCGCGTAGAGCGCGAGCGCCGCGGCCGAGCGGCGATGACCGTACGTGCAGTGCACGAGCACGCGATCACCGCGCTGGCGCCCGCGTTCGATCTCCGCGACCGCGGTCGCGAGGTTCGAGATCACGACGGAGCGCGGCTGCACGACGGGCAGATGCAGGTAGCGGATGCCCAGCTTCTCGGCCGCCGCCTGCTCCGCGTCACGCACTCGGTCGGGCGTGTCGTCGGTCAAGTCGAGCACGACGTCGATGCGCATCTCGTGGAGTACGTCGGCGACGTCCGCCGCCGGAATTTGCCCGCTGCGGAACAGCCAACCCGGACGGGCCTCGGTCCAGCGGCCGGGCAAACTCCAGGATCCGGGCAGATGAGCGAGCGGGAGCACCCCCGTCGTCACGGCGGCCAACGCGAGCAGACACAGCGCGCCAGCAGCGAGCACACGCCGATCGTGGAGGTAGTCGAGCCAAGGGCGCATGCGTGAAGAGTCTACCCGGCGCGTGAAACGACCGCGAGAGAGTCGCCAGAGCGCGCTCACTCCGTGCCACAGTTTGGTGTGGCCGGCTAGAAGTCGCGATCCATCACGGTTCTTCGGCCATCGCGCTGCGCATTGCGGATCGCCTGATCGCACATCCGGCGCAGGCGATCCGACAGCAGCTCGGCGACCGCGTCCGACGTACTCATGCCGGACTGCTCCCGCACGTACGCTTTGAGCTTCGAGACCACGACGAGAATCTCGGCGGGCGCCGGAGGCGCCGGCTGCGGTCGCGCCGCGGGCGGGCGCGGAGGCGGCGGTGCCGCGCGCGAAGGCGCGCTCGAGCCGGAGCTCGCCGCGCTCGCCTCCGCGGCCTGCTCGCGCCGGAACGCCTCGCGCGTCGGCGCGCGGCGCTCCTCGGCCCAGGCCTCGCGGTGGTTCATCAGCGGCAGGTGCACGTCCCAGCACGAGGTCGTGCAGAACACGAGGCCGGTGCGCTTGCGGTTGCAGGTCGAGACGTTGCAGACCCAATAGTTCGCCTGGAACGCGATCTCGCGTTTGCAGCTGCTGCAGCGCCGCCAGGAGCCGGTGTCTGCGACCGTCATCTGCCCTCCTTTCGAGCCCGCATCCTACATCCGCGCGCAACCCAGACGCAGGTGTCGGCACACGAGCGCACTGACTCGCGGCTTTCCGCGCCTCTTGCGCACGCCTTCGGAATCAAGCGCCACGCACGCCATTCCGATACCGCCTCCGACATGATCGGCGTCACGTTGGGCAGCTACGAGATCACCGACAAGATCGGTTCAGGTGGCGTGGGCGACGTCTACCGCGCCGTCGACCATCTGCTCGGCCGCAACGTCGCCCTGAAGTTCCTGCGCCCCGGCCTCGCCGACTGCGCCGAGGTGGTGCAGCGCTTCCACGCGGAGGCGCGCACCCTCGGACAGCTCATCCATCCCAACATCGCGGTGCTTTACTGCATGCTGCGCGAGGGCGACTCGCTGGCGATGGTGATGGAGTACGTCGAGGGCCGGACCTTCGGCCAGCTGCTCGACGCCGGCCCGCTGCCGCCCGAGCGCGCACTGCCGCTCTTGCTGCAGGCGCTCGAAGGCATCGGTCACGCGCACGCCGCGGGCGTCATTCACCGCGACATCAAGCCGTCCAACCTGATGCTCTCGGGGAGTGGCTGCGTGAAGGTCATGGACTTCGGTGTCGCGCGCTGTCTCGGCACCGTGCGCCAGACGCGCGACGGTCACATGATCGGTACGGCGCAATACATGTCACCAGAGCAGGTACGCGGCCTCGAGAGCGACGCGCGCTCGGACGTGTACGCGTTGGGCGTGCTCGCGTACGAGATGTTGACGGGCGCGGTGCCGTTCGACTCGGAGAGTGAGTACGAGCTGTGCCGCGCGCAGGTCGAACAAATGCCGAACGCGCCGCGCGCGCTGGCGCCGAACATCTCGCCCGAGCTCGAGAGCGTCGTTCTGCGCGCCCTCGAGAAGGATCCCGGGGACCGCTTTCCCAGCGTTCACGCGCTGCGCGAGGCGCTGCACGCGGCCGCGCCCGCGGGCGACGGCGGCGCGCGCTCGCCCGATCCGAGCGCGCTCGACACTCGCTTCCTGGCGACACCGCAGCGTGTCGAAATCTCCGTCGCGACGCCGCGGGAGCGCGAAGTCGTCGCGCCGCGGCGCGTCCCTCTCGCGCGCCGCTTTGGAGTGGCGCTGCCGCTCGCCGCGCTCGCGCTCGCCGCGCTGCTGCTGGGCGCGAAGCTGGTGCGGGAGACGCCGACGCATGCCAACGTCGCCGTCGCGCTGCCGCTGCCACTGCCGAAGTCCGTGCCCGTGAAGGCGAAGCCCGCGGCGCAAATTCCCCTCGCGACCCCAAACGCGCCGCGCAGCGTGGCGAGCACGCGCGAGCGCAAGCTACGATCGACCCCGCCGGTGGCGGCGCCGGACGGCGCGCGCGCTGCGGCGAAGAGCGGGGGGAACGGTTGGGTCATTCGCAGAGACTAGGCGGGCTCGCGCTCGCCCTCTTGCTCGGCTGCGCGTCGTGCGCGTATCTCCCGGCGGCGGTCGAGCGGCCCTTCCGGAAGCCGGGCGTGCGCCTGGTGGACTTTCCCGAGAAGGTCGGCGTCGAGTTCAACTGCGCGAGCCAGAAGCTCCCGTGGTTCAAGCTCGAGACACTCGAGGTCTGGCCCAGGCGACTCGAGGCGGGCAAGGAGCTCGGCTACCGCCTGGTCTACGTGCTGTGCACGGAGGGCTCGACCGACGTCGTGACCGGCAGGCTCGAGACGCGCGTCGCGTACCGCGGTGCGCCCATCCTGCGCGAGCTGGATTCCGCGTACGACCTGCGCCCGGGGCGCTGGATGGTCGACGTGTTCGTCACCGTTCCGGCGAGCGCATCGGACGGACTCTACGCGCTCGAGCTCGAGTTCAAGAGCGCAAGCGTGAAGTTCGCGCGCAGCGAGACGTTCGCGGTCGAAGCCGCGAAGAAGTGACTCAACCCGGGTGAGACCCGGCCGAGTCGTGGCCGTTCGCGCCGAGCGCCGCGGGCCGCGTACCCGCGATCTCCTGCAGGGCGCGGAACGAGCTCTCGATCGCGGCGACGAACTCGCGCAGGTCGGGCACCAGATCGTAGTCGCCGTTGAAGCCCCAGCAGAGCTTGCCGTTGTAACTCATCAGCGCGATGCCGAGGCCGAGCCGATCGGTGAGCGGCACGTGCGGATACACCTCGGTCATCTCCGCGCCGAGCATGAACATCGGCGCCTGCGGGCCGGGCACGTTGGTCACGACCAAGTTGAAGGGCAGGAGCCGCGCGATGTTGCGCGCGCCCAGCGCGAGCAGGGTCGACGGCGTGTATTCAGCGGCCTGCGTCAGCACCTCGGCGCCGACGGCGCTGTTCGAGACCTTGAGCCGGGTGGTCTTCTCGATGATGCGCGCGAGTTGCGCGCGCGGATCCGGCTCGTCGATGGGCAGCGGCACGATCCACGCGGAGACGCGATTGCCGAGGGCGCCGCGCTGATCGTCGGAGCGCACGCTCACCGGCGCCATGACTCGGAAGTCGAGCCGGTCCGGGTTCACGTGCCGCGCGCGCAGGAACGCGCGCACCGCGCCCGTCACGACGGTGAGCACGAGATCGTTGAGCGAGCCGCCGAGTGACTTGCGCATCTGCTTCAGCTCACCGAGGTCGGAGACGACCCAGTCGAAGCGGCGGTGCGGACCGATCTCGCGATTCAGCGGCGTCTCCGACGGCAGGCGCAAGCTCCCGCCCAGCGCCTCGGAGATCGCGCGGATGCGAGTCATGAGGTCGAAGCGCACGTCTTCGGCGGCGCGCATCAAGCTCACCGCCCCGCGCGCGATCTCGAACGGCAGCCACGCGCGGCGCACGAGCTCGTGGCGCAGTAACTCGAACGCCGACGGCGCCGGGCGCGGCACCCAGCTCGGCTCCTCCGGCAGCTCCGCGTCGGGCTCCGGCGACATCAGCACGCGCATGATGTCGACCCCGGAGATCCCGTCGATCATGCAGTGGTGCGTCTTCGAGATGATCGCGAAGCGGTCGTCCTCGACGCCCTCGATGATCCACATCTCCCAGAGCGGCCGCTCGCGGTCGAGATGCTGCTGCATGATGCGCGCGCACAGGCGCTTCAGCTGTTCCTCGGTGCCGGGCCGCGGCAGTGCGGTGTGGCGCAGGTGGTAGTCGAGGTTGAAGTTCTCGTCGTCGACCCAGACGGGATGCGACTCGAATGGAATCCAGGCGAGCTTCTGCCGGTAGCGCGGAATGCGGTGCAAGAGCGAGGCGACGAGCTTGCGGATCTTCGCGGCGTCGACGCCGCCGCCTTCCGTGCGCAGTGGCCCAGTCTTGAAGATCTGCGCCGCCGCAACGTGCATGTAGGCGTTGGGCTTCTCGAGCAGCAGGAACGAGTTGTCGAGCGCGGTCAGTCGATCGTACGCATAGCGCGCCATGGGGGGGCTCCTCTGCGCGGCCTGTCGCTCCCCGGGAGTTAGTCGCCTCGCTCGCGCATGTCAATCGCGAAAGTCCGGCGCGCATTCACGCCCGCGGCCCAACAGGCTGATCGGTCAGGCGTTGGGCGGGGCGCCCTCGAGGCGTTCCAGCAGCAGGCGCGCGGCGCGCATCGCGTAGCGCCCGAAGCCCAGGGGCCGGAGAATCGCGAGCGCTTGCCGCGCGTGGCTCTCCATCGCAGGGAGGTCGCCTCGCTCGTGCGCGAGCTCGGCGAGCCCGAGGTGCGCGCGCCCCTCGAGAGAGCGCGCACCGATCTCGAGCGCGCGCGCCAGCGCGTCGCCAAACGCGCGCTCCGCGTCGGGGTGCTCTTCGGGTCCAGCGGCGAGCGCCACCATGCCGGTCATCAGCGCCCCGCGCGCCTCGCGCAGCCGGCCACCCGAGCGTTCAACGCGCGCTTCCGCGATGCGGCGCGCGCGCCGCAGCTCGCCCACCGCGAGCAGCGCTTCGACGATCATCTCGGAGTTGATCCCGAGGTCACCCGCCGCGAACAGCCCGCGCTCGACGCGGTCGAGCTCGAGCTGCGTGGCGTTGCGCTCGCCGCGGTCCGCGCGCGCGAGCAGGAGAGACGCCGCCGAACCGCGCACCGCCGCGAGACTCTGGATCTGCTCCGCGACCGGCAGGCCGATCTCCGCCCAGTACTCGGCCTTGGCAGAGTCACCGCGCGCGGTCGCGACCGCGGCCAGCATCGACGAGCTCGCGCAGAACATCGTCTTGTTGCCCGCCGCCTTCGCGCGCGCGAACAGATCGAGCGCGTCCTGCTCCGCTTCGTCCAGCTCGTCCGACTCGAAGATCACGCGATTGCGGAAGTAGCGCGAGCCGAGATAGATCTCGCTGTTCTTCGCCTCGTGCCCCGCTCGAACCAGCGTCTGTACGACTTCCTCGACCTGGCGGCGCGCATCCGCGAAGCGCGCGTCGAGGAGATACGCCCAGACGAGGCCACGGCTGATCTTCGGCAGGCTGGCGGTGAGGCCCGCGCGCTGCGCGATCGCGACGCCGCGCTCGGCCAACTGAACGCCCTCACCAAAACGCTCGCGCCCGCTGTTCAAGACGACGATGCCGTAGTTCACGAGCAGCGAGGCGAGTGACTCGTCGTCGTGGAGCTCCTCGGCCAGCGTGATCCCGCGCTTCGTCGCCTGCTCGTCGCGCTCGGAGCCCGAGTCGCCGTACACGATGGCCGCGCCGCTGATGCCAACCGCCGCGCGCAGCGCGAGTCGCTTGGTCTGGTCGCTGTGCTCGCGCCGCTCGCCGAGCGTCGCCTCGGCCAGCTGCCAGGCCTCGCGGAAGAGTCGAATCGCGTCACCGTACGACGGCACGGAGAGCGCGGCGTGCGCGGCGTCGATCAGCGCCTGGATGCCGCGCGCGCGATCGTCGCCGCGCGCGAGGTGGTGCGCCGCGAGCGTGAGCGGGCGACGCCCATCTCCCGCGCCAGTCACTGCGGCCGCCTCGGCTTCGAACAGCTTCGCCGCGCGGTCGTGC
>JBGQIB010000096.1:0-16836 GCA_041498295.1 bacterium
AAGGAGAGGATCTCGCGCTTGGGCAAGAACGCGTAGCGCTCGCCGTAGATCTCCGCGGGCATGCAATATGGGCAGCGGAAGTTGCACCGATCGGTGACGGAGATGCGCAGGTCGTGCAGCGGGCGAACGCGCCGGTCGACGAGCAGCGGCAATGAGCGCGCGGGATCGAGCGGGGAGGCCATCTCTCGCGGCCAGCGTAGCACAGCGCGCGCTCGGCCCGAGTCACGTCCTCGGGCGTGGCTCGAGGCTGAAGTCCAGCGCCGACGCGTCGACGGCCACCGCCATGCCCTGGGCATTCACGGCGACGACCTTCACGCGGCAAGTTGCGATCGCGTGTTTCACCTTCGGCGCCCTCCAGACGAACTCGCCGCCCGCGACGCGTGGCGCGATGCGCCTCCAGGTCCTGCCGCTGTCGCGCGAGAAATAGAGCGCGGCGCGCGCGACCTCCGCGCTCTTCGTCCAAGTCACGGTCACTCGGTCGCCGCCGATCACGCTGCCCCCGGCGTCGAGCGCGGTGAGTGAGATGGTCGGCGCAGCGCCCCAGCCGTCGAGCGCCGCGGCGAGCGCGATGCGCGGGAAGCTGCGGCCGTTGCGCATGTCCGCGATGCTGCGGCCGGTCGCGCGCAGGCGCTCCAGGATCGCGTCGACCGTGGCGCTCGGGCTCCGCTGGTGAAGCAGCGCGAACGCGCCGGCCACGTGCGGGGTCGCCATCGACGTTCCGCCCATGGTGGCGTACATGCCGTTCGGGATCGAAGAGCGGATCGAGCTGCCCGGCGCGAGCAACTTCAGGAACGGGGCTGCGTTCGAGTAACTCGGAATGGTGTCGCCCTTGGTCGTCGCACCGACGCTCACGGCCGAGGAGATGCAGCCCGGCGCCGACAGCGAGTTGGCGTAGCCCGAGTTGCCGGCCGCGATCACGGTCGCGACGCCGGCGCCGCGCAGGTTGTCGATCGCCGCCTTCAGAGCGGAGTTCGCCGAGTCACAGCTCGCGGCGCTGTCGTAACGCCCGCCGCCGAGTGACAGGTTCACGGCCGCGATGTCGAAGCTCGAGCGGAGCTCGTACACGTGCTCGAGCGCGGCCACTTGATCCGAGACGTACGAGAGCGCGCACGCTGGGGCGCCGCCGCAGGACGAGCCGGTGAAGCGCGAGAACACCTGGATCGCGATCAGCTGTGCGCCGCGCGCGACTCCGGAGAAGCTCGAGCCCGCGCCCGCGGCGATGCCCGCGACGTGCGTGCCGTGAATGCACTCGGGGGCAAAAGCGCAGGGCGCGGCGCTGCCCGGGCCGATCAGCGCGGTCGCGTGATTCGGGCAGCTTCCGTTCGCGGAGAAGCACGCCTCGGACACGACCTTGCCCGCGAGGAACGGGTGACTCGCGTCGACCCCGGTGTCGAGCACCGCGATCGCGGCGCCGCGGCCGTCGATCCCGGCCGCCCACGCTTGGGGCGCGCCGATCAGCGGCGCGCTCTCCGCGAGGTCGGGTGCGGAGAACGAGTCGCCGTTGATCACCTGGACCCGGGGGCTCTGCGCCAGTGCGAGCATCGCGTCCTGCGACACGTCGAGCGCCATGTAGGGGATCGTCTCGTAGACTTGCGTGAGCTCGACGTCGCTGCCCAAGAGCTCGCTGTAGAGGTCGAATTGCGCCAGCAGAATCGCATCGCGCTGCGCCTGCACGTCGCCCTTCTCGAGCCACGCCTCGGGCAGGGCGTTGACGTCGAGCTTCACGATCACGCGCTGGCGCGGGAGGCCGTCGGCGGCCGCGGAGCTCGAGGCGCACAGCGCGAGCGCGAGCCAGAGGGCTCGCAGCGCGCGGTGCGGGCGGAGGCTCATCGGGGTTCCCTTCGGCAGCCGTACGACCCGCCCGGTTCGATCCGGGGAAGGGCACTGGCTTTGCGTCGCCGCCTTTCGGCGGGTTTGCTCTTCTCGAGGAACGGACGTGCGCGACTGCCGCTGCTCGCGGCGCGCGTCTCCGCTCTCGCTCGTGGGTCTCTTCGGAATGCCCAGGAGCGGACTTGAGCGGACGTCGCGGACAGGCAACTTGGGCGGCCGTATTCGCGCTCGCGCTCGCGCTGCGCCTCCTCTATCTCGCCGAGTGGCGAGACACGCTGCTGTTTTCGACACCGGTCGGTGACGCCCGCGGGTATCTCGATTGGGCGCGCGCGATCGCGGGCGGCGATTGGTTCGGGCGCGAGGTCTTCTACCAGGCTCCGCTCTACCCGTATTTCCTGGCGGTCGTATTTCGCGCCACCGGCTCGGGGACCTGGGCACCGCGGCTGGTGCAGGCGGTCATGGGCTCGCTCGCCTGCGTTCTTCTCGGACGCGCTGCCGAGCGCTTCTTTGCTCGAGGGATCGGGCTCGCGGCCGGCGTCGGCCTCGCGCTATACGCGCCGGCGATCTACTTCGACGGCCTGATCCAGAAGCCCGCACTCGACTCGTTCCTGCTCTCGGCGCTCTTGCTCCTGCTCTCGGGCATCGCGACACCGCTGAGTGTAGGGCGCGCGCTCGGCGCGGGCGCGCTGCTCGGCGGGCTCGCGCTCTCGCGCGAGAACGCGGGGGTGCTCGCGCCGCTGGTGGCGCTCTGGCTGGCGAGCTTCGCGGGAGCGACGCCAGCGCCGCGTCGCGCGGCCGCGCTGGCCGCGTTCGCCCTCGGCCTCGCGCTCGTGCTCGCGCCCGTCGGGCTGCGCAATCAAGCGCTCGGCGGGCGTTTCCTCGTCACGACCTCTCAGCTCGGGCCCAATCTGTGGATCGGGAATCACCCGGGCGCGACGGGACACTACGAGCCGCTGCGGCCCGGCCGCGGCAGCGTGCGCTACGAGCGCGAGGATGCGCACGCGCTCGCCGTCGAAGCGCTCGGGCGCGAGCTCACGCCCGCCGAAGTTTCGGACTACTGGCGCGATCGCGCGCTCGCCTACGCGCGCGCGCAGCCGCTCGACTGGCTGCGCCAGCTCGCGCACAAGGCGTTCCTGGTGCTGAACGCGCGCGAGCTGCCCGACACGGAGGGGATCGAGGCGTACGCCGACGAGTCAGTACTGCTGCGCGCTCTGTTCTGGCCGTGTAATTTCGGCGTGCTCTTGCCGCTCGCCGTCGTCGGCGTGCTCGCGGAGCGGCGCGCGTGGCGGCGCGTGTGGCTCCTGCCCGCGATGGCGCTCGCGCTGGCCGCGAGCATCGCGGTGTTCTACGTGTTCGCGCGCTATCGCTACGTGCTCGTGCCGGTGCTCATGCCGCTGGCCGCGGCGGGCGGCGTCGCGCTCTGGGGCATCGCTCGAAGCGGACGACTCACGCGCGCCGCAGCTGGCCTGGCTCTTGCGGGCCTCGCGGGCGCGCTCGTCTCGAACTGGCCGCTCGGCGCGGCGGAGGGCGCGGGGCTGACACACTTGAGTGTCGGCGGCGCGCTGCTCCAGGCCGGGCGACTGCCCGAAGCGCAGGCCGAGTTCGAGGCCGCAGTCAGCGCGCTGCCGGGGAACGGACTCGCGCACTCGCGCCTCGGTGACGCGCTGCGGACGCGCGGCGAACCCGCGCGCGCGATCGCGAGCTACGATCGCGCGCTCGCCCTCGCGCCGTATCTCGCCGATGCGCACACCGGCCGCGGGATCGCTCTCGAGGCCCTCGGCCGCGCGGCGCAGGCCGAGGAAGAATACCGGCGCGCGCTCACGCTCGATCCCAATCAGCCGGACGCAAACAACAACGTCGCGAACCGGCTGCTGAATGCGGGCGCGCCGCGTGATGCGGTTCCGCTGTACGAGCGCGCGCTGGCGGCGCGCCCCGACGACAGCGACATCGCCTCGAATCTCGCCGTCGCGCTGCTGCGCAGCGGCGGCGACGCGAAACGCGCACTCAGCCTGCTCGACGGCGCGTTGGCGCGAACGCCAAAGCTCGCCAGCGCGCGCATCAACCGCGCCGGGGCGCTCGCGGGCCTCGGCCGAGTCGCGGAGGCGCGCGCCGATCTCCTCGCGCTTCTCGCGCAGGAGCCCGCCGGCTCGCCCTACGCGCGCGCGGCACGGGACGCACTCGCGCGCCTCGGCGAGCGATAATCGCGCCCGAAGGAGACGTGATGGAACTTCGCGAGCTGTCGGACGTGCGCTTCGAGGTGGAGCGCGGCGTCGCTTGGATCACGATCGCGCGGCCCGAGCGCTACAACGCCTTCCGCGGCCGCACCGTCGACGAGCTCGTACGCTGTTTCAAAGCGGCCTGGGCGAGCCGCGAGGTCGGCGTCTGCGTGCTCACGGGCGCTGGCGACGACGCGTTCTGCGCGGGCGGCGATCAAAAGCAGCGCAGCGAGACCGGCGACTACGGCCCGACCGAGACGGGCTTGTTCGAGGTCGAGACACTGCACCGTCTCATCCGCGACATCCCGAAGCCGGTGATCGCCATGGTGAACGGCGTGGCGGTGGGCGGCGGTCACGTGCTCCACGTGCTCTGCGATCTGAGCATCGCCGCGGATCACGCGCGCTTCGGGCAGGCGGGCCCGCGCGTCGGCTCGTTCGACGCGGGCTTCGGCAGCGCGTATCTCGCGCGCATTCTCGGCGAGAAGCGCGCGCGCGAGGTCTGGTACCTGTGCCGCCTGTACGACGCCGCGACCATGGAGCGCTGGGGGCTGGTGAATCGCGTCGTGCCCAAGGCGGAGCTGCGCGCCGAGGTGCGCCGTTGGGCCGACGAGATGTTGGCGAAGAGCCCGACCGCGCTGAAGATCCTGAAGCACTCGTTCAACGCGGACAGCGAGGCGATCGCCGGGATCGGTCAGCTCGCGTTCGATTCACTCGACCTGTTCCTGCACACGCCCGAGGCGCGCGAGGGAGTCACGGCCTTCAACGAGAAACGCCCACCGGACTTCTCGAAGTTCCGCGGCTAGCCGTGTCCGCCGAGACGCTCCCGAAGCGCACGTTCGCGATGGTGCTCACGGCGCCGCGGGTGCTCGAGCCGCGCGAGCTGCCGATTCCCGCGATCGACGCGGACAGCGCGCTCCTGCGGGTCGAGGTCTGCGGTATCTGCGGGAGCGACTACGAGCAGTTCGCAGGCGTCCTGCGAACGCCGGTGCCGGTGATTCCCGGGCACGAGCCGCTCGGGCGCATCGCCGCCATCGGCGACCGGGCCGCGGAGCGCTGGGGCGTGGACGTCGGCGATCGCGTCGCCGTCGAGAACATGATCTCGTGTCGCTTCTGCGCGGCGTGTCTCGGCGGCCGCTCGCACCTGTGCGAGCGCCGCAAGATCTACTCGTACGTGCCGCTCTCGGAGCCGCCGAGTCTCTATGGCGCGTACGCGCAGTACATGTGGCTGCACCCGAACAGCGTCGTGCACCGCATGGCGGCCGGGCTGCCGGCTGCGCTCGCCGCGATGTTCAACCCGCTCGGCGCCGGCTTCCGCTGGGCGGTCGAGATTCCGGAGCTCCGCGCCGGCGAGAGTCTCGCGATCCTCGGCCCCGGCCAGCGCGGGCTCGCGAGCGTCCTGGCCGCGCGTGCCGCGGGCGCGGGCAAGATCATCGTCACGGGTCTTGCGGCCGATGCGCGCAAGCTCGAGCTGGCCAAAGAGTTCGGCGCGACTCACACGATCGACGTGGAGAACGAAGACGCCCGTCGCCGCGTCCGCGAGCTCACCGGCGGCCGCGGCGCAGACATCGTACTCGACGTCTCCTCGTATGCGCTCGAGCCGGTCGCCTCCGCGCTCGACTACGTCGCTACCGGCGGGCGCATCGTGCTCGCCGGCGTGAAGGGCTACAAGCCCGTCCCCGAGTTCATCTCCGACAAGATCGTGATGAAGGAAATCCGCATCTCCGGCGCGATCGGAGTCACGTCCTCCGCCTATCGCAACGCTATCCGCCTGATCGAGTCACAAACCACTCCGATCGCAAAGATGCACACCCACGACTTCCCACTCGACGAAGCCGAGCTCGCGATCCGCACCTTGGCGCGCGAGGTCCCTGGAGATGAGTCGATTCACTCCTGCCTGGTGCCGGAGCACTGAAGTGACTCGCCACCTGCGCGGCCGCCGGTGCCTCCTCGTGGGTCCCTTCGGGGTACCGAAACCCACTCGTCGGCATCCGGCCGCCGCGCAGGCTGCTCTTTTCGGATTCCGAGGCACCGCCCGCGCGTCGTCCGTAGCCGCCTCGTGGGGCCCCCCGGAGTACCGGGACCCTACTCGGTCGGCTGCGGCCGCCCCGCGGGCTGCCACCAGGGGATGCTTGCACGGGCAAGATGCTCTTTCACTAGAACAATAGTAGAAGAACGACTCACTGCTCGAATCGGCGACAGGCAGGCGCTTCGGCGGGATGCCGACGAGTGGGTTTCGCAGCGAGTCCGCGAGCGAGAAGGGACCCACGAGGAGGCACCCGCCGAAGCCCCGGCCGCTGCTCTCTCAGCTCTGCGGATAGCGGCGCAAGACTTCGCCGCGCAGGCCGTCGAGCAGCTGCTTGAGTGAGCGCTCGCGCAGCATGCGCTCGAGAAAATCGGGCACTGCGCGGCCGGCACTCACCTTGGCCTCGTAGCGCACCAGGGTCGCATTGCCGCCGTCGACGGCGATCAGCTCCCAGTGACCTTCGCTCGCGGCGATGTCGTGCGGCGCGTCGGGATCGAGCCGCCAGGCGAGGCGGCCGTCACCTGGGTCGAGCTGGTACACCGTCGTGTGTCGCATGGGGTAGAAGAGGATGCTGAACCTCTGCTCTACCCAGAGCCGCGCGCCCTCGCGCTTCTCGACGCGTGTCTCGCGCAGCAGCGGCATGAACTCTGGCCAGCGCTCGAAGTCCGTGAGCACCGCCCAAACCTCGCGCGGCGGGCGCGGGACGAGCGAAGCCGCGTTGGAGTGGGCCGACGGATCCTCGGCGGAGATGTTGCGCTCGGGAGTCGCGCGCCAGACGCCGCCCTCCTGGAGCAATGCCCAGTCCTGCGCCGAGAAGGCGGTCCGCGCATCGGCCGCGGGCGCGCGGCAGGCGATGCACGGCGCCGCGCCGACCGGCGGCAGATTCGGTTCCCCGGCCGACGCGAACGCACACGCGGCGAGCCACGCGAACAGGGGGAGGGGCATGTCGCCAGTTTACCCTAAGCGAGCTCGCGCACGGCGCGGAGCAGGACGTGCATCGCGCCGTCCCGCACGCCGTGGCGTTGGAGCTCGGCTACGGTGCGCTCGAGATACTCGCGGCTCTCGCCGAGCGGGCCACGCGCACGGGCCAGGAGCTCGGCGACGCCCCGGATCGGCAGGCGACCGGCATAGCGGTCGTGCGCGCGATTCGCGACGAAGGCTACGGCGGCGACCGGGCCGGCGGGGCTCGCGAACTGAACCCAGCGCGGGAGATACGAGCCACTGAGCATCTCTCGGTTCCAAAGCACCGTGAGTTCGGTGCGCACGTCGGGCGCAGCGACCCGCAGCGCCACGCCCAGACAGGAGCCTCCCGTCTCGAGCGCGAGCGTCAGGCCCGGATTTTCCGGCGAGCCGCGCCCGAACGTATTCCACAGGCAGAAGCTCCGGTGCCAACCCGAAAGTCGGGCAGGGCGCTGCTCGGCGTGGTGGAAGGCCGGAGTCCACATGAGCGATCCGTAGCCGAAGACCCAGACGTCCTCGTCGGGCGCGACACGTGCCAGTGTCGCGTCGAGCGAGGCCACCCGCTCTTCGGGGCTCATGATGAGAAGACCGGCGGCGCGGAACAGCTCGGCGGCGCGCGCCGCGTTCTCGGGCAGAAGGTGTTCGCGCAGCAGCCGGAAGCCGTCACTCATCGGTGTAGAATCGCGCGCCGGGTGGTCGCGTGGCTACCGAGGGAGACCGACATGGCACTTCTCGCGTTCGTGACCCTGCTCGCCGTCCTGGAGTACGTGGTGATCTCGTTGCTCGTCGCCAGGGCGCGTGGACGTTACGGCATCAAGGCGCCCGCGACCAGCGGCAACGAGATCTTCGAGCGTTACTTCAGGGTTCAGCAGAACACCGTGGAGCAGCTCATGCTGTTTCTGCCGTCGCTCTGGATCTTCGGCAGCTACGTGAGCGCGCCGATCGCGGCGCTGCTCGGGCTCGTGTTCATCGCGGGGCGCGCTCTCTATCTGCGCAGCTACGTGGCGGACCCCGCGCAGCGGAGCGCGGGGTTCCTGCTGTCCTTCGTGCCGAGCGTCCTGCTGCTGATCGGCGGTCTGGTCGGCGCCGGTCTCGCGGCGCTGCGCCTCTAGGGCGCGAGCGCGTCGACCGTCTGCTTCGCGCAGACGCGCTCGAAGGCCTGGGCGATGCGCTCGCGCGCCGCTGCGAGGCGCAATGTGACTCGCTGCGCGGGCTGGCCGGGTGCGACGAGGTCCGCGAGCCATTCGGCTGGCTCGCCGGTCTTGGCGATCGACTCGACCGCGCGTCCCGCGAGCCAGCGCGCGCACGCCTCGACCCGACGCAGAAATGCGTAGTCGAGGAGCAGCGCTTCGACCGCGGGTCCCTGGACCGCCGCGCGCAGCATCGCGGGAACCGCGGGCAGCGAGCTGCCGCCGAGCTGCAGGCCGCGTTCGAGCAGCGCGCCAGCCGCGAGAAACTCGACGTCCATGATGCCGCCGCGTCCGGTCTTCAGCGCCGCGGTCTTCGCGTCTTCGACGCCGCGCTCGGCCACGACGCGCCCGCGCATGTCGGCGAGGTAGAGCCACGGATTCGCAGCCTCGCGCGCGATCCGGTCGCGCACCTGCTCGAGCGACGCCTGCGCGCGCTCCGCGTCGCCCGCGATCGCGCGCGCGCGCAGCAGTGCGACGTGCTCCCAGGTCGCGGCCTGCTCGACCTGATAGCGCGCGAACGCCTCGGAAGTCGTGACCAGCGCGCCCTGCTGCCCGGACGGGCGCAGGCGTGAGTCGACGTGATACGCGTAGCCTGCGCCGGTCATCGTCGCGAGCGTGCTGATCCAGCGCTGCGCGATGCGCGACGGCGGCAGCGCGTCCGGCAGGTCGTCGCGGAACAGGAAGATCACGTCGAGGTCGGAGTGATACGTGAACTCGCGGCCCGCGAGTTTCCCCATGCCGAGCACCGTGAGCACGAAAGGCTCGCCCGGCGCTCGCGCCTCGACCGCCGCCAGCGCGCGCTGTGCGCAGGTCTCGGCGAGCCGCGAGAGGAAAGCCGCGACCGCGTCGAAGGACGCGAGACCGCCAAACTGCGCGCATGCCGCGAATAGCATCTCGTCGCGGCGCAGGAGGCGGAGCGCATCGAGAAACTCCTCGCGCGCGCTGGCCGGGTTCGGGAGCTCGACGCCCGCCAGCTGCGCCGCTCGCCGCTCGAGCGAACCCGGCTCGAGCGCCGCGAGCCGCGCGAGCAGAGCAGGTCTCAGCGACAAGTATCTCGCCGACTCGGGGCTGGCCGCGATCGCGCGGGCGAGACCGCGCAGTGACGAGCCGTCGAGCGCCCGCGCAGCCGGATCGCCCGCGCGCCGTTCGAGGAGCGGCGCGGCCGCGGTCGCGAGCCGCGCGCGGAGCGGTGAATCGCCGAGCGCCGCCGCGAGGCGCGCTTCAAGTGACGTCGGCATCGCCCGCCGCGAGCACCAGGTTCTCGAAGTGTCTGCGCACGCCGGCGCGCACTCGCATCCAGTCGTCGAGCAGCGCGTCGCGCGCGTGCGTCGCTTCGACCTGGGGATAGCCGAGGCGCCGCGCGAGGCCGAGTTGGCCCGCCGCGTCGCGCGGGAACATCTGCGTCTGGCGCTCCTCGACGAGTTGCAGCGCGTGCTCGGCGCGGCGCAGCCAGAGATACGCCGCCCGCAGCTCCTCGGTCACCGACGCGTCCAGCAAGCCCAAGCGCTCGAGCGCCGCAAGCGCACGCAGCACGTTGCCCGTGCGCAGGCTCGCCTCGCGACCGCCAAACAGGAGCTGGAACGCCTGTACGAGAAACTCGACGTCGCGGATTCCGCCGGGTCCCTCCTTGAGATCCGCCTCGAGGTCCCGGCCCGCTTCGAGGCGCTCATCCTCGATGCGCCGCTTCATCGCGCGCACGGCGCCGATCGCGTCCGTGCCGACGCTGCGGCGCCACACGAACGGGTGTAGACCGCGCTCGAACGCCTCGGCGGCGGGGCGCGCGCCCGCCACGAAGCGCAGGCGGATCAGCATCTGCCGCTCCCAGGGCGCTCCGAAGCTCTCGTAGTAGGAGAGCGCGGCGTCGACTGAGTTGACGATCACGCCGGTTCGTCCCTCGGGCCGCAGGTCGAGATCGACGCGATAGCCGAAGCCATCCTCGCTCGGCACCTCCAGGTGTTTCTTGAAGCAACGGATGAGCTCGACGAGGCGCTCGAGATCGGACGCTTCCGCGCCGTCCGGCGGGTTCTCGTGAATGAACAGCAGGTCGACGTCGGAGGAGAAGTTGAGCTCGCTGCCGCCGAGCTTGCCGAGCGCGAACAGCGCCGGCGCCGTGACTCCCGCCTCGTGCGAGGCGCGCGCCAGCGACGCCTCGAGACAGCGGTCCGCGAGCGCCGAGAGCTCCGCCAGACTCTCCTCGAGCGGGCGCCCGCACAGGTCGCGCGCCGCGATGCGCAGGAGCCCCTTGTATTTCGCGATGCGAATCGGGGTCCAGTCGGGTTCGATCGGCGCGAGCGAGGGCGCGGCGGCGGGCGAGCCACGCAGCTCGTCGCTCCAGTGCGGATGGCGGAGCAGGAGTCGCGCCAGGAAGTCACTCGAGCCGAGCAGACGCGGGAGCGAAGTCAGCGCGCTCAAGTCGAGCGGGCGGCGCGTCGCCGAGCGATGGCGCAGCGCCAGCTCGGCGAGACACTCGGCCCCGTGCCCCGGGCGCGCGGAGAGCAGCAGCTCGGGCAGCCAGTGCTCGCGCGTCGCGGCGAGGTCCGCGTTCGCTGCCGCGGCACGAAGCTGAGCGCCCGTGCGCTCGGGCTCGGCGCAGCCCAACGCTTCGAGCGCACGCGAGTCGACCTCGCCGCGCGCGAGTCCGCCGACCATCGTGCGGAGGAGGGGGTCCACTAGGCGGGCGGCGCGCTCCGCTGTTCGCGGCGCAGCTCCGCTGGCAGTGCGAAGCGCACGCCCTCGTCGACCGTGGCGAGTGCTTCGACGTTCACCGCGCCCAGCCCGCGGAGTCGTTCGCAGACCGCGCGCACCAACGCCTCGGGCGTAGACGCGCCCGCGGTGACACCGACCCGTGTCACTCCGGAGAGCCAGGCCGGGTCGATGTCCGCCTCGTCCTGCACGAGCTCCGCGCGCGCGCCGTGCACGCGCGCGACCTCGACCAGGCGGTTGGAGTTCGACGACGCGGGCGCGCCGACCACGAGCACCAGCTCGACGCGGCCGGTCAGCGCCTTCACGGCGTTCTGGCGGTTCTGCGTCGCGTAGCAGATGTCGTCCTTGCCGGGCACGCGGATCGCGGGGAAGCGCAGCTTCAAGGCCGCGATGATCTCGCGCGTGTCGTCGACCGAGAGCGTGGTCTGCGTCAGCACCGCGAGCCGATTCGGATCGCGCACCGCGAGCTTTGCGACGTCCTCGACCGTCTCGCAGAGATGCATGCGCTCGGGCGCCTGACCGAGTGTGCCATCGACTTCGACATGCCCGCGGTGGCCGACGAGCACGATCTCGTAGGCGTCGCGCGCGTAGCGCAGCGCCTCGACGTGAACCTTGGTGACCAGCGGGCAGGTCGCGTCGAGCGTGCGCAGCTTGCGCCGCTGCGCCTCGGCGCGCACCGCGGGCGAGACGCCGTGCGCGCTGAACACGACGAGCGCGCCCTCGGGCACGTCAGCCAGGTCGTCGCTGAAGACCGCGCCCTTCGCGCGCAGCTCTTCGACGACGTGCCGGTTGTGCACGATCTCGTGCCGCACGTACACCGGCTTGCCGTAGATCTCGAGCGCGAGCTCGACGATCTCGATCGCGCGGTCGACGCCCGCACAGAACCCGCGCGGGCTGGCCAGCAATAGCTCGAACGACGCCATGGTCCGGGACTCTAACCCGGCCGCGGGACGGCCGCCCCGTGGTGTTCGAGGGCGGCGCGAATGCGCGGCACGTTCAGCAAGAGCGACACACCGACGTAGTAGCCGGGCCCGAGCGCGAGCGTGACGTAGAGCCAGGCGAGCGAGGGCTCGGGTCGAACCGCGAGCCACGAGAAGATCAGCACCCAGAGCGCGAGCACGGCCAGCGAGAGCGGCCGCAGCACGCGCGTTCGGCTCGGATAGATGTACTTCATCGGCACGAAGATCGCGGCTGCGAGCCCGAGCACCCATGCGAGCACCACCGACGGCGGCGAGTTCAGCAGATACAAGTACATGACGGCCACGTTCCAGTACGAGGGCCAGCCGAGAAAGAAGTAGTCGTCGGTTTTCGCCTTGTCGTGACTGAAGCCATACCCGGACGCCAGCACTGGAACCGCGGCCCAGAGTGAATGCGGCAGCATTCCGGCGGCGACCAGGAAGCAGGCGGGCAGGACGACGTACGTGAAGTAGTCGCAGATGTCGTCGAGGCGCCGTCCGTCGAACCACGGGATCTGGCCGCGCACGTCGACGAGCCGCGCGAGCGCGCCGTCGGTCGAGTCGATGACCAGGGTCAGCATCATCAGGTACATCGCGAGGTGGAAGTGGCCGCGAAAGCACGCAACCACCCCGAACAGCCCGAAAGCCGCGGACGACGCGGTGTACAGATGGACCATCCACGCGAGGACTCGCCGCACGGGCAGAGCATAGCGGAGTGGGTATATTCGCCTCGATGGTCGAGAAGCGGGAAATCCTTCGGCAGGGACAGGACTCGTTCCTCACCACCACCGTCGACGCCGTCGTGAACTGGGGCCGGAAGTACTCGTTCTTTCTCTACCCGTTCGTGACCGCGTGCTGCGGGATGGAGTTCATGTCGGCGGCGGGTCCGCGTTACGACCTCGATCGCTTCGGCGCCGCGCTGCCGCGCTTCTCGCCGCGACAGGCGGATCTGTTGATGGTCGTCGGCACGATCAGTCACCGGCAGGCCCCGATTCTGAAGAAGGTCTACGACCAGATGGCAGAGCCGAAGTGGGTGGTCGCGTTCGGCGCGTGCACTTGCTCCGGCGGTCCGTACAACAACTACTCGACCGTGCAGGGCATCGACACGATCGTGCCCGTAGACATCTACATTCCCGGCTGCCCGCCGCGGCCGGAGGCCGTCATCGACGGCCTGCTGAAGCTCCAAGAGCGGGTCCAGCGCACTCCGGGGTGGAACGTTCCGCACCACCAGGAGATCAGCGACCTCTCGTTGCCGATCATCGAGAAACCAGTCGCCTGACGCGCGTTCCCGTCCGTTTCTGCCGCTCAAGGAGCCGGCAAGATCCGACGAAACAGGACGGGGAAGGACTAACGACCGAATGAAGTCATTTGACGTTTTGGTGATCGGTTCGGGACCCGGCGGGTACATCGCCGCCATCCGCGCCGCGCAGCTCGGGCTCTCGGCGGCGATCGTCGAGGAAGCGCCGACACTGGGCGGTGTTTGCCTCAACTGGGGCTGCATTCCCACCAAGGCGATCCTGTCCGCCGCGGAGATCTTCGCCGCGGTGAAGCACGGCGTACCGGGCTTGGTGGTGGAAGGCCAGAGCGCGAACTACGCGCAGGTCATCGACGCGAGCCGCGCCGCCTCGGAGCGCTTGGTACGCGGTGTCACGGGCCTGATGAAGAAGAACAAGATCGAGGTGCTCGCGGGCCGCGGCAGACTCGCCGCCGGACGCGAAGTGGTCGTGACTCGCGACGGCGTCTCGGAGTCGGTCGAAGCGCGCAACGTGATCCTCGCGACCGGCTCGACGGAGTTCGTGTTCCCCGGCGTGCAGGTCGACGGGAAGAAAGTGCTGACGAGCCGAGAAGCGCTCGAGTCGCGCGAGTTGCCGGCCGCGATCGTGATCGTCGGCGGCGGCGCCGTCGGCCTCGAGTTCGCGTACGCGTACAACGCGTATGGCTCGCAAGTGACCGTGATCGAAATGCAGGAGCAGATTCTGCCCGGCTTCGATCGCGAGACCGCCGATGCGCTGGCGCGCTCGTTCCAGCGCAGCGGCATGAAGGTACTGACGAAGACCGCGTTCAAGAGTCTCGACGCGAGCGGCTCGGGCGTAGTCGTCCACGCCGAGAACGAGAAGGGCGCGGTCGAGCTGCGCGCGGACCAGATGCTGCTCGCGGTCGGGCGACGCGCGCTCGTCGCGGACCTCGGTCTCGAGACGCGCGGCGTCGTGCTGGAGCGCGGCTTCATCAAGGTGGGACCGGATCAGCGTACCAGCGCCGAAGGCGTGTACGCGATCGGTGACTGCAGCGGACCGCCGCTGCTCGCGCACAAAGCGTCCCACGAAGGCGTAGCCGCCGCGGAGTTCATCGCCGGTGTGCGCAAACACGGGATCGACAAGAAGAAGATCCCCGCGTGCATCTACTGCCAACCTCAAGTCGCGACCGTCGGCCTCTCCGAGGCCGAGGCGCGCGCGGCTGGCTTCGAGGTGCGCGTGGGCAAGGCGCCATTCGCCGCGTCGGGCAAAGCGGTCGGCACGGGCCACACCGAGGGCTTCGTGAAGATCGTCTCCGACGCGAAGTACGGCGAGATACTCGGCGCGCAGATCATCGGCTACGGTGCGACGGAGCTGATCAACGAGATCGCGCTCGCGATGCTGGTCGAGTCGACCACGGCGGAGGTCGGCGAGACCTCGCACGCGCACCCGACCCTCGGAGAGATGTTGATGCAAGCGGCGCTCGCCGCCGAAGGACGCGCGCTCGACCTCTGAGCGCGGCGACACGAGGCTCCAAGCGATGTCGATCTCCGTGACGATGCCCCAGATGGGTGAGAGCGTGGTCGAGGGCACCCTCGAGCGCTGGCTGGTGCGCGAGGGCGAACTGGTCGAGAAGGACCAGGTGCTCTGCGAGATCACCACGGACAAAGTCGACGCCGAGGTGATCGCGCCCGAGAGCGGCGTCGTCACGAAGCTCGTCGTCGCGCCCGGGCAGACGGTTGCCGTCGGCGCGGAGCTCGCGCTCCTGGATCCCGTGGGTGCCGCTGCCAGCGCGTCCGCCGCGCCCGCGAGCGTGCCCGCAGGCGCTCGGCCCGCGGCGAATCAAGCGACACGTCCCAGTGTCGCCGCAGCGCCGAGCGCGCCCGCGACGGCGCCCGTCGCGCCGACCGCGCCGCTCTCGCGCGTCTCGCCGGTCGCGCGCCGCGTCGCGGAAGAAAAGGGGATCGATCTTGGCGGCATGTCCGGGTCGGGAGTCAGCGGGCGCGTGATGAAGGCCGACGTGACTGCGCGCGCGGACGCGCCGGCGGCTGCCGCGGTGTCCGCGTCCGCGCCCGGAACGCTGCTCGAGTTTCTCGGGCGCATGCGTGTGCCCACGCACCGCATCGCGCCCGAAGACAAAGTCATTCCGTTCACCGGCATCCGCCGGCGCATCGCCGAGCACATGGTCGTCTCGAAGGTCGTCTCGCCGCACGTCGGCACGGTGGCCGAGGTCGATCTCGCCAAGCTCTCGAAGCTGCGCGAGCGCGCGAAGCAGGACTTCGAGCGCGCGCACGGCTTCGGCCTCTCGTATCTCCCGTTCGTCGTGGCCGCAACGGTGCGCGCGCTGCGCGACTTCCCGCGCATCAACTCGGCCGTCGTCGGCGACGCGATCGTCGAGCGGGCGGGCATACACATCGGTGTGGCGGTCGAGACCGAGCGCGGTCTGCTCGTGCCCGTGATTCGCGACACCGATCGCCTGTCGCTGGTCGGCATCGCCGAGGCGGTGAACGATCTGGCGACGCGCGCGCGCAACAAGGCGATCACCGCGGACGAGCTCTCCGGCGGCAGCTTCACGATCACGAACCCGGGGCGAGAGGGAAATCTCTACGGCTTCGCGGTGATCAACCAAACGGAGATCATTGTCACCGTTGGCTCTAAGATCGCCCTTTCCCTCAAGATGCCACTGGCCGGTCAGATTGCCACAGTCTCTGTAACGGGGGAGACGCCATTGGTGGAGACCACGCGCACCTCTCTGACCGGCACCATCGCTGAACGCTCCATTGCCAGCCTTCCCGTGAACGGGCGCAACTTTATTGATTTTGTCCTGCTGACTCCCGGGGTGACCCGCGACGTGCGCCTGGGGGATATCAGTTTTGCCGGGCAGCGCGGCACTCTCAACTCGCTCATTGTGGACGGCTCCGACAACAACAACACTTTCTTCGGCCAGACCCTGGGCCGCACCGGCTCGGGCCGCGCGCCTTACCAATTCAGCCTCGATTCCGTGCAAGAGTTTCAGGTCAACTCCAATGCCTACTCCGCCGAGCTCGGCCGCGCCGGCGGCGCGGTGATTAACGTAGTCACTAAGTCCGGTTCGAACGAGTTCCACGGTACTGGTTTCTGGTATTACCGCGACCGTTCCATGAACGCCAAAGACCTGATTGACAACAACCTCGGCCGCGTTAAGGCGCCCTACCACTTCAACCAATTCGGCGCCAACGCCAGCGGGCCCGTCGTCCACGATCGCGCATTCTTTTTCTTCAACTACGATGGCCAGCGCAACACTCTGCCCAACACAGTCTTCATGATTCTCCCGACCATTGCCGCGCCCACCAGTTTTGAAACCGCAGCCATCGCCTATCTCACCGCCCGAAGCAGTAGCTGGCTCCGCACGCAAGACCAGAACGGCTACCTGGCTAAAGTGGACTGGAATATCAACGCCAAGAATATTCTCACCGTCCGCTGGAACAACCAGCGATTCACCGGCGGCGGCTTCGAGAGCGGCGGCCCTCAGAATTCTTTCGAGCACACCGGCGCCTCACTCGTAACAACGGACACCGTTTCTGCCAGCCTAACCTCCACCATCTCGTCCTCGTTCATTAACGTCGCGCGCGGCAGTTTTGTGCGCGACAAGGAGCCGGGCGAAGCCAACAGCATCAACCCCGAAGCCACAGTCCGGCAGTCCGGTACCGTCCTGGTTGTGGGCCGCAACTTCTTTAGCCCGCGCGA
>JBGQIB010000097.1:0-16691 GCA_041498295.1 bacterium
GATCGTGTTCGCGCGCGGCGCGGCGCACCTGCTCGACGAGCTCGCCGACCTCGGCGCCGACGTCGTGTCACTCGATTGGCGCGTCGACCTCGCCGAAGCCGCGGCGCGCGTGGGTCAGCGCGTGTCGCTGCAGGGCAACCTCGATCCGACGGCGCTGCTCGCGCCGCTGCCCGTGATCGCGCGCAGCGTGCGCGAGCTCGTGCGCGCGGGCCGCAAGGCGCGCGGTCACGTGCTGAATCTCGGCCACGGCGTGCTGCAAACGACCCCGGTGGAAGCGGTCGCGACGTTCGTGCGCACGGCGCAGGAAGCGAGCGGTTGAGCGAAGTCGGCACCGTCGTGGTGGGCGCGGGAATCTCCGGCCTCGCCTGCGCGACGGAGCTCGTCGCGCGGGGCTGCGGCGACTTGGTCGTGCTCGAGGCCGCGCCGCGCGCGGGCGGCCCCGCCGAGACCGTGCGTATCGGCGAGTATCTCGTCGAGCGCGGCCCGATGACCGTGCGCGCGAATCCCGCATTGCTCGAGTCGATCGAGCGCGCGGGACTCACTCCTGTCCCCGCGCGTCGTGCCGCCCCGGCGTTCGTGTCGAACGGCGCGATCGTGTCACTGCCGCCGACGCTCGGCGCGCTGCTCGGCGGCTCGGTGTTGCCCTGGAGCGCGCTCTTGTCGAGCTTGGCCGAGCCGTTTCGACCCGTGTACCCGGGGCCGCGAACCGTGCGCGAGCTCGTCGAGCAGCGCCTCGGCGCCGGCGCCGCGGAGCGACTCGCAGACCTGATGACGCTCGGCGTGTACGGCACGACCGCCGACAACGTCGGCTTCGAGTCGGCGTTCCCCGACCGGGCCGCCGCGCTCGAGCGCGCCGGCGGCCGCCTCTCGGGCATGCTGCTGCGCGGCTTGTTCGCCCGCTCCGAGGTCACACGCTTCGGTGTCGTCTCGACGGAGCTCGGCCTCGGCGGGCTCTGTGACCGGCTCGCTGCGCGGCTCGGCCCGCGCCTGCGCACCTCGACACGGCTCGTGCGCGCGCGTCGGAATGGCACCGGCTTCGAGCTGGAGCTCGCGTCCGGCGCCGAAACGAAGCTCTCGTGTCGCCGCCTCGTGCTCGCGCTTCCACCCGCCGCCGCAGCGCGCGTGCTGGACGTGTCCCGAGTGACTGCGCTGCTGGATCAGTACCGCGCGGTGCCCCAGGTGCTCGCCGCGTTCGCGCTCGAGGAGCCCGCGTGCGCGGGGCGCTGGACGGGTCTCGGCTTTCTCGTCCCGCCGCGCGAGGGCCTGCCGCTCCTCGGCTGTCTGTTCCCGGCCAATTTGTTTCCGGGTCGCGCGCCGAAGGGCTCGCTGCTTCTCGCCGTTTTCACCGCGCGTCCGCTGCACGCCGCCTCCGACGCCGCGCTCGCGCGCGAGCTCGCGCCGGTCTTGAAGCGCCTGCTCGGCGCGGCGCGCGAGCCCGTGCTGCTCGACGTCGCGCGCTACCCTGAAGGCATCCCCCTCTACGACGTCGGTCACGCCGAGCGCACGCGTGCGCTGCGAGCCGCGCTCCGCGACTCGGGCGGCCCGACACTCTGCGGTGTCGGCTACGACGGCGTCGCGTTCGGCGCCGCCGCCGCCTCCGGCGTCGCCGCCGCCCGCGCCCTCCCCAAGTGAAAGTCTCCCCTTCGGTAAGTGAGCCGCGTAAGATGCGGTCAAGTCACGGAGGGAGACGGGATGGTTCGGAGTCTGTTCGCGGGACTTCTGGTCGCCGTGCTCGCGCCGCAGGCGAATGCTGCCGCCACCTATGCCTTCTCGGGTACGGTGGACGGCGCTGGCTGGGGGGTCTTCCAACAGGGCGACCCGGTCTCGCCGCTGCCCTTCGCGCTTCCGCCGCAGTTCGGTGAGCCGGGGACCGGAGTGCTCGCGAGTCCGGAGCCGCTGACCGTGACCTTCACGATCGACGACCAAGCCGTCGACTCGCTGCCCGGCGACCCGACCCAGGGACTCTATCTCGGCGCGATTCTGGCGATGTCGGTGAACCTCGGCGAACTGGAGTTCCAGTACGATCCGCGGCGCGCGGGGGCGGGCTCGAGCATGCGGGTCATCGACAATCCGGGCAACACGACCGACTCGATCGGCTTCAGCGCATCGCTCGGTGCCGGAACCCTCACGGGCTCTCCCGCCGATCTCTATCAGGTGAACTTCGTCCTGCTTGCCACGGGGATCTACTGGAACTCGGACGGCATTCCCTATCTTGCGGGCTTCCCGACCGACTACCCCTACTGGGGCACCGATATCGAGGTCAACGATGGCTACCACACCGCGAACGTCGGCACGTACGGCTACGTGACTTACGTCCCGGAGCCTTCCGCCCTTCTGCTGCTTGGCGCCTCTGCGCTCGCGCTCGGCGCACTGCGCTCCCGCCGCCCCATGTAAACCGCCGGGCAGGGACGAGAGTCCAACCCTGCGTGGAAATTGCGGCCGAACGCGGCAAGGCGGACGCTCCCTCCCTGATGATGCGGGCCGAGGAATTTGCGCGTTTCGCCGAGGCCCGGCGGGAACGCGCGCTCCGGCTCGCGTTCCGGCTGCTGGCGGGAGACGAGGCGACGGCCGAAGACGTGGTGCAGAACGCCTTCTTTCGCGCGCATCGCGCGCTTGCGGGGTTTCGCGGCGAGGCGAGCCTCGACACCTGGTTCTACCGAATCCTCGTGCGCGAGGTGCAGCGCCAACGCCGCTGGCAAGCCCTGCGCCGCTGGTTCGCGGTCGATCCCGAAGTCGCGCCGCCCGCGCTCGACCCCCGACCGATGGGCGATCCCGGCCTGCGCCGGCGGATCGCGAAGGCGCTCGAGCGGCTCTCGGCGGGGCAGCGCGAGGCGTTCGTGCTGGTACACCTCGAGGAGCTCACGGTCACCGAGGCCGCGGAAGTGTTGGGCAAGGCCGTCGGCACGGTGAAGAGTCACTTGCACCGCGCGCTCGCTGCGCTGCGCTTGGAACTCGCGGACCTGCGCGAGCCGACACCGATCGGTGACGGCTCGAGGGATGGAGAAGGACATGAGTGACGACCGCCGCTGGCTCGAAGCGCTGCGCGACGAGTTCCGGCCGGAGCCGATGAGTCCCCAGCGCGCCGCTGCGCTCCGGCGCGCGTTGGACGAGCGCATCGAACGGCGCGCGCGAGCCCGGGCCTTCGCGCTGCCCGCCCTGGCGAGCGCGACGATCGCCGCGATCACTCTCTGGGTCGCGTGGCCGCTGACGACCCCGACCGCAGTGCACGCGGCCGCCACGAGCGCCGAGATCGACGAGTTCGTCGATCCGGACCGCTTTGCGAGCGAGGTCGCGGAGCGCGGCGACTACCTGCCGGCGGACTATCAGGGCCTCGCGCTCCTTCTCGACGACGACGCTGCCGATCGGTAAACCGCGCCCGACCGAGGCGGGTCGAATCAGGCAGGACAAGGAGGTCCGATCATGCGACCGACACGATGGCTCCCGCTCGCCTCGCTCTTCCTCACCGCCCTACCCTTTTTGGTGTCACCCGCGTACGCCGGCCCGCACGGCGGACCCGGTGGACCCGAAGGCCGGCTCGAGAGACAGCTCTCGAAGCTCGGTCTCGACGCGAACCAACAGCAGAAGGTGCAGGCGATCTTCGACGCGGCGAAGCCGCAGCGCGACGAGATTCGCGGGCAGATGCGCCAGGCGTTCCAGGACATGCACGCTCTACTCGACCAGGACAACCCGGATCAGGCCGCGGTGCTCGCGCAGGCGGATCGGATCGGCCAGATCTCGACGGCGATGCACAAGGGGATGCTCACGACCTTGCTCGCGGTGCGCGCCGAGCTCACGCCGGAGCAGCGCGCGAAGCTGAAGGAGTCGATGCGCGAGCACGGCCCCGGTCACTGGCGCCACGGACACCACGGAGACTCGCCGGGCAACGCGCCCGAAGCGACGCCGGAGAACTGAGACGCTGAGCGCTCGAGCCGTCGCATTCGTCGCGTCGTTGAGCCTCGCCGCATGCGCGGTCGGACCCGACTACGTGCGCCCGGAAACACCAACCGGTGTCACCTGGCACGCGCCGCTCGAGGGCGGACTCACCGGGTTGCCTCCGGACCAAGCCGCGCTCGCGCACTTCTGGACCGCGCTCGACGACCCGCTGCTCTCGCGGCTCGTCGAGCGCGCGCTCGCCGGGAACTACGCCGTGGCCGATGCCGAGGCGCGCCTGCGCCAGGCGCGCGCGCAGCGCAAGATCGCGATCGGCGCGTTCTTCCCGACGATCACGGCCTCGACCAGCGCGCAGCGCGCGCACGCGAACAGCGGCAGCAACGGCATCGACGCGAATGTCGATCTCTACTCCGCCGGCCTCGACGCGAGCTGGGAGATCGACTTGTTCGGGCGCCTGCGCCGCGGTCTCGAAGCCGCGGACGCGGATCGCGACGCGGCTCGAGAGGACCTGCGTGACGTGCAGGTTTCCCTCGTCGGCGAGCTCGCGCTCGCCTACGTCGACACACGCGCGCTGCAGGCGCGGCTGCAGATCGCGGAGGCGACGCTCGCTTCGCAGAGAGAGACCTACGACCTCACGGACTGGCGCGCGCAAGCGGGGCTCACGACCGTGCTCGATGTGGAGCAGGCACGCTCGAGCCTCGCGCTCACGCAAGCCGCGATTCCCTCGCTGCGCACGGCGATCGCCGCCGACATGAACGGGATCGCGATCCTGGTCGGTGAGCAGCCGGGCGCCGTGGCCGAGTTACTCGAGACGCCGCAGCGAATTCCGGTCACACCGCTCGAGGTCGCCGTGGGCGTCCCGGCCGACGCGCTCGCGCAGCGACCCGACGTGCGGCGCGCCGAACGCGTGCTCGCGGCCCAGACCGCGCGCATCGGCGAGGTGACGGCGAATGCCTATCCGAGCCTGAACGCACTCGGCTCGATCGGCCTCGATGCGCTGACGCCCAGCGGCCTGTTTCACGCGGGCGCGTGGACCGGGTCACTCGCCGCGACCGCGACTCAGACGCTGTTCGCGGGCGGGCAAGTCATCGGCAGCATCGAGGTAGAGGACGCGGTCCGTGACCAGGCGCTCGCCAGCTATCAGTCCACGCTTCTGGGCGCGCTGGGCGAGGTCGAGAACGCGCTCGTCGCATACGCGCAGGAGCAGAATCGCCGCCAGGCGCTCGCTGACGGCGCGGCCGCGGCGGCGCGCGCGCTCGCGCTCGCCCAGGATCAATACGGCTCGGGCCTGATCGACTTTCAAATCGTGCTCGACGCGCAGCGCTCGCTCTATCTCCTGCAGGACCAGCTCGCCGCAAGCGAGGGCCAAGTCACTTCCGACCTGGTCCGGCTCTACAAGGCGATCGGCGGCGGCTGGACCCGCGAGGCCACCTCTTGAGCGAGACGCGCGAAGACGAAGCCACGGCGGACGTGGCCCAAACGCTCGGGCTCGGCGAGTCGCTCGCGACGCGTTTTCGCGGGCGCTGGCTGACACTCGGCGGTGTCGCCGCGGTGGCGCTGATCGCCCTGCTGGTGATGATGCTGCGCGGCGGCGACGAAGGCGTTCGCTACAGCACCGAGCCCGCGCGCCGCGGCGATCTCACCGTGACCGTGACCGCGACCGGGACGCTGCAGCCGACGAATCAGGTCGACGTCGGCAGCGAGCTCTCGGGGACGGTCCGCACCGTGTCGGCGGATTTCAACGACACGGTGAAGGTCGGGCAGGAGCTCGCGAAGCTCGACACTTCGAAGCTCGACTCCGCGGTGCTGCAGTCGCGCGCGGCGCTCGAGTCGGCGCGCGCGAAGGTGGAACAGGCGCAGGCGAGTCTGGCCGAGGCGGAGAGCCAGATCGCGCGCTTCGAGCACGTGCGCGAGCTCTCCGGCGGCAAGGTTCCCTCGCAGGCTGACTTCGACACGGCCCATGCCGCGGTGCTGCGCGCGCGTGCGGACGTCGCGAGCAACAAGGCTTCGGTCGCGCAGGCGCGGGCCACGCTCGACGGGCAACTGACCGACCTCGGCAAGGCGTCGATCAAGTCGCCGATCAACGGCATCGTGCTCGTGCGGACGGTGGAGCCGGGCGCGACGGTCGCCGCCTCGCTGCAAGCGCCCGTGTTGTTCACGCTCGCCGAGGACCTGACGCGCATGGAGCTGCACGTCTCCGTCGACGAAGCGGACGTCGGCCAGGTGAAGGAAGGTCAGTCGGCCGCGTTCACCGTCGACGCGTGGCCGGATCGCCGCTTCAACGCGAAGGTGGAACAGGTGCGCTTCGGCGCGGCGACACTGGAAGGTGTCGTCACCTACGAGACGGTGCTCGAGGTCGACAACTCCGAACGCCTCCTGCGCCCCGGCATGACGGCGACCGCGGAGATCACGGTGAGTCAGCTCTCGAACGCGCTGCTCGCGCCGAACGCCGCGCTTCGCTTCACGCCGCCCGCGCGCGCCGATACGGCGCAAGGAGGGGGTCTGCTGAACGCGCTGCTGCCGATGCGCCGCTTCGGCGCGAATCGCCCGAAGGACGAGAAAGGCAGCGCGAAGCAGATGCACGTGTACGTGCTCGCAAACGGCCACCCGCAGGCGGTGCCCGTCACGACCGGCGCAACCGACGGCACGTGGACCGAGATCAAGAGCGGCGACATCGAGCCGGATACCGCGCTCGTGACCGATGCCGCCTCGGCCAAGAAATGACTCGCTCGTGAGCTCCGGTCGGCCCGCGCTCATCGAGCTGCGCCAGGTCAGCAAGATCTACGGCGAGGGGCCGGCCCAGGTCTCGGCGCTGCGCGGCATCGACGTCGACATCTCCCGCGGCGATTTCGTCGCGGTGATGGGGCCGAGCGGCTCGGGCAAGTCGACCTGCATGAACATCCTCGGCTGTCTCGACTCACCGACCTCGGGCTCGTACCGCTTCGAGGGCGTGGAGGTCGGCAACCTCTCGCGCGACCAGCGCGCGCGCCTGCGCCGCAACTATCTCGGCTTCGTGTTCCAGGGCTTCAATCTCCTGGGCCGCAGCACCGCGCTCGAGAACGTCGAGCTGCCGCTGGTGTACCGCGGCCTGTCGGCGCTGGAGCGGCACCGGCGCGCGGGTGAGGCGCTCGAACAGGTCGGCCTCGCGGACCGCGCGCAGCACCGGCCGAGCGAGCTCTCGGGCGGGCAGCAGCAGCGCGTGGCGATCGCGCGCGCGATCGTCACACACCCGGAAGTGTTGCTCGCGGACGAGCCGACCGGGAACCTCGACTCCGAGAAGGGTCGCGAGATCCTCGAGCTCCTGGCGAAGTTGAACCGCGAGCAGGGACTCACGATCGTGATCGTGACTCACGACCCGGCCATTGCGCGCTGGACCAAGCGCGCGATCCGCTTTCTCGACGGGCGCATCGTGACCGGCGACCCGGAGCGGGAGGTCGCCTGATGTTGTGGAGCATGGTGCGTCTGGCGCTGGTCGCAATCCGCCGAAACGCAATGCGCTCGTCGCTCACCGTGCTCGGCATCGTGATCGGCGTCGCGGCGGTGATCACCATGACGACGATCGGCGCCGGAGCGACCGCCAAGGTCAGCGCAGACATCGCGGCCCTGGGCACGAATCTGCTTCTGGTCCGCCCGGGCCAGGGCCAGGGTCCAGGCGGCGCGCGCTCCGACGCGGCACCGTTCAAGATCGCCGACGCGGAAGCGATGGAGCGCGAGGTGCCGGGCATCGCCGCCGTCGCGCCGACCGCGCAAAAGCCGGCACAGGCGATCGCCGCGAGCCGCAACTGGTCGACGTCGGTCACGGGCTCGACCGGCTCGTTCCTGCGCGTGCGCAGCTGGGGCCTCGCCAGCGGGCGCAGCTTCACGGAAGGCGAGGAGCGCGCGGGCAACGCGGTGTGCATCGTGGGCGAGACGGTCAAGCGCGAGCTCTTCGCCGGCGCCGATCCCGTGGGCACGCGCATGCGTCTGGGCAAGTTGTCGTGTCTGGTGATCGGGGTGCTCGAAGCGAAGGGTGAGTCGAGCTTCGGTCAGGACCAGGACGACATCGTCCTCGTTCCGCTCCGCTGGCTGCAGCGCACGCTCGCCGGGAACACGGACGTGGGGGCGATCTTCGTGTCGGCCCGCGACGGTGTCTCGACGTCGAAGGTGCAGGCGGATCTCGAGACCCTATTGCGCGAGCGCCGCCGCAGTACGACCGGCGAGGACGACTTCTCGATCCGCGACATGAAGGAGATCGCGACCGCGCTCACGGCGACGACGAAGGTCATGACGGCGCTGCTCGGCGCGGTCGCGGCAGTGAGTCTCCTCGTCGGCGGGATCGGCATCATGAACATCATGCTCGTGTCGGTGACCGAGCGAACGCGCGAGATCGGCATCCGGCTCGCGATCGGCGCGCTCGAGCGCGAAGTGCTGACTCAGTTTCTGGTCGAGGCCGTGGTGCTCTCCTCCGTGGGCGGAGTCGTGGGCATCGCGCTCGGCCTGGCCGCCGCCGCGGCCGGTACGCACGCGATCGGCGCGCCGTTCGTGTTCCAGCCCGGCATCGTCGTGCTCGCGTTCGTGTTCTCGGCCGCGGTCGGCGTGATCTTCGGCTTCTTCCCCGCGCGCCAAGCGGCTCGGCTCGATCCGATCGAGGCGCTGCGCCACGAGTAAGTGAGTCCTTAGCGGGTTACGCGCGCGGGCGGCCGCGCGCTCCCGCCTTCGTTCGGCTACGCCTCACTGCGCGCCTCCGGCTTGCAGCCGCGCTAGAGGAACGTTGCCAAGTCCGCGATCTCGATCATCGGCAGTCCCCAGTGCAGCGCGAAGCGCTCGAGCTCGGCGGGGCCAGCCATGAATCCATCGGGTGACATGATCTCGCAGCACACCCCGACTGGCGGGAGCTTCGCGGCGCGACACAGCGCGACCGTCGCCTCCGTATGACCCGCGCGCTCGCGCAGCCCGCCGGGGCGCGCGCCGAGCGGGAACACGTGGCCGGGGCGCACGAAGTCCTCGGGGCGCGCCGCGGGATCGGCGAGCTGCCGCACCGTCGCCGCGCGCTCGGCCGCCGAGACTCCCGTGCCCCGCGCGGCCGCGAGGTCGACGGAGGTGTGCATCGCCGTCCCGTGGTGGTCGCCGGCGCCGGGCATCGGCGGGATCTCGAGTCGCTCGAGCAGCGCGCGCTCGCACGGCACCGTCGTGTGACCGAAGGCCTCCGTCAGCAGGAACGTGAACGTCTGCGGCCGCAGCGCGTGGCCCGCCGCGATCACGTCGCCCTCGGCTTCGCGGGCCGGATCGAAGACGACGACGCAACCGCCCGCGGCGATCTGCGCGACCACCTTCTCGACCCCGAGCCGCCCCGAGACACAGCCCTTCCAAGGCATGGCGGCGACGACGCGCGAGAGCGCCGCGCGCGTGCGCCCTTCGTAGCGCGCCGCGAGCCGCTCCAGGAGATCGCCCTCGAGGTTCACGCGGTCACCCGCGGCGAGCGCGCCGAGCGTGGTCGACGCGATCGTCACGGGCACGAGCGCGACCGCGAAGCGATCGCGCTGCGCGTCGGCGACCGTGAGACTCACGCCGTCGACGGTGACCGAGCCCTTCGGTACGAGTGACTCGAGAAATCGCGCCGGCGGCCGCAACCACATGCGCCGTCCGCTCGGCTCCTCGTCGACGCGCAGCACCTTGGCGATCGCGTCGACGTGTCCTTGCACGAGGTGACCCTCGATGGCGTCGCCCACCCGCAGCGGCAGCTCCACGTTCACGGCCGCACCGGGCGCAAGCCCCGCCAAGGTGGAGCGGCGCACGGTCTCGGTCGAGAGCACGGCACGAAACACTTCCGTGTCGTGCCCCACGGCGGAGACGCACACCCCGGAGACGGAAACCGAGCCTCCGGCCTCGAGCCCGGCGCAGGCCTTCGGCGCGCGCACGCGCAGCTCGCGCGCGCTCGACTCGATCACTCGCCCTACTTCGCTGATGAATCCGCGATACACGATGAACCTCCTTCAAATGAGTGTTTGGAAGAAGGGAGGACGTCCGCGGTCCTCGAAGCGGGGTTTCACCGCGTGGCTCCGGAGTTTCACCGGATTGCTTCGCCGCGGGTCGCGCGGGAAGCCGGCGGGCCGTCGCCGCCGCACCTGGAATTGCACCGTCGCCATGATACACGAGGACGGCTTTCGGCTCACTGCGCGCTACCAGTCGTGCCCGACCGCCTCGGTGAGGAACTTGATGAGCGGCACGGCATCGCGACACGCGGCGGCGTAGCGCTCGCTGAAGCCGGCCTTCGACGCGTCTTTCTCGCCGAATTCGCGACTCACGATGAACTGCTTGCGCTTCAGATCCTCGACCAGCGGGTGCTCGGGATCGTAGCCGCGCGGTGGCCGCACCAGCTTCTCGCCTTCGTCGAGCCCGCGGCCCACGCGCTTCCAGCGCGCGGGCTGCGCGACGATCGCGTCGCGCACCTGCTTCAGCACCTCGGGCTCGGCCCGCCAGATACCCGCGCCCATGAATACGCTCCCAGGCTCGACGTGCAGATAGAAGCCCGGCGCCGGTGAGTCGCGGCCCTCAGCGCGCCCGAAGTAGATTCCCGCGTGCGTCTTGTACGGGCTCTTGTCCTTGGCGAAGCGCGTGTCGCGGTAGATTCGGAACAGCGACCCGCCGACCGGAGACGGATCCGCGACGAGCCGCTCGTTGATGCGCTCGAGCTTCGGCGCGAAGCCCGCGACGAACGCGAGCAGGGGGTCGCGCATCTCGCGCTGGTAGCGCTCCTTGTTGGCGTTGAACCAGGCGCGTTCGTTGTTGCGCGCAAGCGCGCGCAGGAACGCGAACACGCTGGGCGGAATGACTTCGGCGGCGGACGGCTTCGACGAGACCGGCATGCGGGGATTCTCGCATGCGCGGCGAGCGCGTAGAATCTCGGGATGGCCGGCCGCACGCGCGAGCGCGTCGAGATCGAACCTCCCGCCGAGCTGTGCGCCGCCTTGCGCGCGCGCGGCGTGCCAGACGCGCTGATCGAGCGTGCGCTCGCGGCCGGGATCGCCGTCGGGAGTCTCTGGGGTTGGTCGAACTGGCGGAAGCTCGACCCCGAAGACGTCGAGCGCCAGATTACGTGGCACCAGCGCTTCAGCATCGGCGACTTGCGCGGACGCGAAGTGACTGAGGCCGACAACGCGGCGTTCTGCGATCTGTGGGAGAACTCGCCAGAGGAGATCGGCGCTCTCGAGATCACCGTGCTGCGCGGCCCGGACGCGTTCGCGCAGTTCCGGCTACAGCGGAACGTGCACCTGCAGGTGATCGCCGACGGGAACGTCATCGTGGCGAGCGTCGGCTGGTCGCGGCGCAACGTCGAGATTGCCGGCCAGCGCGTGTCGGTTCGCTACGGGCAGGCGCTGCGCGTGCACAAGGACTACCGGCGGCAGGGCCTCGGGGATGCGGTGCGCATGATCTCGGGCGCGATGAACGCCGTCGCGCCATCGGTCGGGCAGTACGACATCATGCGCTCCGGCAACTTCGCCGTCGTAGGTTGGTGGAAGAAGTACGTGCCCGATTTTTTCGAGGGCACGCCACAGCGCGAGAACGAGGTTCCGGGCATTCCCGTCGGCGTCGCGCAAATTGCGGCGGTCGATTCCGCGGCCGGCAGCTCGAACGTTCGGCCGGGCCGCCGCGAGGACCTCGCCCAGTGCGTCGCGCTCCTGAATCGCACGCACGGCGGGCTCGACCTGTTCCGGCCCTACACCGAAGAGTTTCTAGAGGACCAGCTCGACGAGGGATACTGGGGCGAGCGCGCGCCGTGGTTTCCGACGGTGTACGGCTGGTGTGACTTCCACGTGCTCGAGGTCGCTGGCCGCATCCGCGCCTGCGCGGGCCTCTGGGACCGCGGGCGCGACCTGCGCGAGCGCATCCGCGACAAACAGAGCGGCGAGACGCGGGTTCTTTCCAGCACGGCGCTCTTGGACTGGGGCTACGCCGAGGGCGCCGAAGACGCGATGGTCGAGCTGCTCGGCGAGCTCGCGGCGCGCACGCACGCGCTCGGGCGCGACTTCCTCTCGGTGCCGCTCGATCACGCGCCGGTGCTCGCGAAGCGACTCGAGTCACTCGAGCCTGCCGTCGAGACGCGTTACTTGCGCTGGGGAAACGCCAGTCCCGCGATCACGCGACCCTACACCGATCTGCGTTGGTGGTGAGCGGCGCGCGGGCTCCTAGAGCATCGCGCGGCCCTTCCAGGCGAGCTCCCAGCGACACGAGGGCGAGCCCTCGGCGCGGCAGCGCGTGTGCCGGACGCTGACGTCCTCGAAGCCCTGCATCTCCATGCGCTGCGCCTGATAGCCCGTGAAGGTCTCGCAGACCTCTCGGGTCGGCAGCGCGAAGCCCGTCCATTCGAGCAGCGCGCGGCCGGGCGCGCGCTCCAGAACCTTCATCTCGCCGGTGTCGTACATCGACGTGAGCAGCGTGAACGCCGCCTGGCGATTCACCGACTTCTTCAGCCGGCTGTACGTGCCTTCCATGTGATCGCGCGCGGCCGAGCGACCCATCTCGATGTACGTGTCGCCGCTCGCGTTGCCGGCCACCTTGCCGACCGCGCGCAGCAGCGCGACGTAGTCCTCGAGCGGATACCACGAGGCGACGACGATCCGCTCGTCGAGATAGTGGTGAAGTCTCTCGACGAGCACTTCGCGCGAACGCTCTTTCTGCCTGCGAAGCGCCTTCACCAATCCGACGACCACCGTGCCTTTCGCCCTCGCCACGCGCTCGACTCCTTTTGCGAAAAAACGCCTAGCTGTGGAAATCGGGATCGCAGGGGGATCGCTTGAGCAATTGATCGGATGTGGCTTGCCGCCGCAGGCACGCGCAGCGAGAATGCGCGCCATCTCCCGGAAGTCCGCGCGCGCGAGGGCCAAGCTGACGTGTGCGCTCGTGTGCCTCGTCGCGGCGTGCGCGTGCGGCGACGATCGAAAGCCGGCAACTCCGAGCCCGCTCGAGCCGGAGCTCGTGCTGACCTATCAGTCCGTTTGCGCGTCGTGCCACGCGCGCGCGGGAACTGGCGCGCCGCTCGCCGGCAACGACGCCGACTGGAGCCAGCGCCGCGCGCAGGGAGGCGACGCGCTGCTCGAGCACACGGTGAACGGCTACCGCGGCATGCCCCCGCTCGGCGGCTGCGGCCGTTGCTCCGCGGCCGATCTGCGCGCGCTCGTCGCGTACATGGCGGGCATCGCGGAGGCCGCGCGTTGACCGGGCTCACGCGCCGCGAGCTCTTGCGGGCCGCGCTCGCCGCGGGCGCGAGCGCGGCCGGCCTCTCGGCCTGCGGGCGCGGCGATCAACACACTTCGGTGTCGGGAGACTGGGCGCCGGGCGAGCCTCTGCCCTGGCGCAACTGGTCGGGAATCGAGCGCTGCGTGCCGGCGCGCCGGATCGCCCCCGCGAGCGAGGCGGAGCTCGTCGCGCTCCTTTGCAGTGGTGACTTCGCGCTGCGCCCCGCCGGCGCCGGGCATTCGTTCAGCGGGCTCGTGCCGAGCGACGCCGCGCTCGTGTTTCTCGACTCGCTTTCCGGCGTGATCTCCGCGGACCCTGCGTCGCTATCGGCCGAGGTCTGGACGGGCACGCGGCTCTGGCTGCTCGGGCCCGCGCTCGCCGCGTTCGGCCAGGCGCTGCCCAACCTCTCCGACATCGACTACCAGACGCTGGGCGGAGCGCTCGCGACCTCGACGCACGGCAGCGGCGCGCAGCTCGGATCGCTCTCGTCGCGCGTGACCGCGCTGTGGCTTGCGACGCCCGGCGGCGAGCTACTCGAGTGCGACGCGGAGCGACACGCGGAAGTGTTTCACGCCGCGCGCACGTCGCTCGGCGCGCTCGGCGTCATCACCCGCGTCCGGCTCGCGAACCGCGCCGCCTTCCGACTGGTCGAGCGCTCGCGCTTCGTGGAGCTCGACGCGCTGCTCGCGGATCTCCCGCACGAGCGCGACGCCAACCGCCACTTCGAGTTCTACGCCTTCCCGCACAGCGACGTCGCGCTCGCGATCGCGACGAACGAGACGGACCTGGGCCCGGCCCCGACCGTGGACGACGACCCCGAGGCGATCCTCCTGCTGCGCAGCCTGTTCCGCTGGACGCGCGCGCTGCCGGGCGTCGGCATGCGCCTCTACGACGCCTTTCTGCGCAACCAGCCCTCGAGCGAGCGCGCCGGTGAGTCGTACGCCGTGCTCGCGCACCCGCGCACCGTGCGCTTCAACGAGATGGAGTACACCGTGCCCGCGGAGGCCGGGCCCGAGTGTCTGCGCGCGATCCTCGCCGAAATCCGCGCGCGCGATCTCCCCATTTGCTTCCCGATCGAGTGCCGGTTCGTTTGCAAAGACGATGTTTGGCTCAGTATGTTTCACGAGCGCGCGGGCTTCTCGATCTCGATCCACCAATTCCAGGACGAGGACTGGCGCCCGTACTTCGCGGCGATCGAGCCGATCTTCTGGAAGTTCGAGGGGCGACCGCATTGGGGGAAGCTCCACTCGCTCGATGCGGCGCGCCTCTCCGCACTCTACTCCTGCTGGTCCGACTTCCGGCGAGTTCGCCGCTCACTCGATCCGCGCGGCCGGCTCGTGAATGCGCATCTCGCGCAGATTCTCGGCGCGTAAGAGTAGACTCACGCGTCGCCAAGGAGGAACTCATGCGCTTCATCCGCATTCTGCTCACCGTGCTCGGCGTGCTCGCGGTTCTATTGCTCGTCGCCGGCTGGTATCTGCTGGGTCGCACGCCGGTGCCGGAGAAGAGCGACTACGCACTCGATTTGAACGAGATTCGGAGACTCGCCGGCTCGATCCCGGGCGACCTCCCCCTGCGCGTGAATCACGAGCAGATCGCGGAAGCATCGCTGCCGAAGGGGGCGGTCTTCGCCGGTGAGTCGCTGCGCACGCCGCACCCGATGTCGCACGGCGCCTATCAAGTCGTGTATCCGGGCGGCAGCTTCGTGATGATCGACTCCGCGTTCGACGCCGAGATGCTGCACGCGATGAATTCGGGCGCGCCGTTCTCGACCGACGCCTGGACCGCGATCCAGCGCGGGCTCGCCAGCGCGAGCCAGATCGTGATCACGCACGAGCATCCGGACCACATCGGCGGGATCGCCCGCTTCGCGGAGCCCGAGAAGCTCATCGGCCGCTTGCTGCTCACGAAGGAGCAGCTCGACAACAGCGCGATGATGACCGCCGCGAAGGTTCCCGAGTCACTACAGAAGTCGCTGACTCCGCTCGTCTACGAGAAGTACCATGCGGTCGCCCCTGGCTTCGTGCTCGTGAAGGCGCCCGGTCACACACCCGGCAGTCAGATGGTCTACGTGCGCCTCGCCAACGGGAAAGAGCTCCTGTTCCTCGGCGACGTCGCGTGGCACATGGACCAGATCCGCCAGCTCTGGTATCGGCCGCGGCTCGTGACGGACTTCTTCATCCACGAGAACCGCGCGCAGGTGCTCGCAGAGTTCCGCACCTTGCACGACGTCGCGGAGCACGAGCCGATCCAATTCGTCGTCTCGCACGACGTCGACCAGCGGAAGGAGTTACTCGCGTCCGGCGTCCTCGGCGGACACTTCGAATTCGCAGCTACGGGCGAAGGTTCGTCTTGAGGAACAGGACGCCGTACGGATTCCACGTCGAGACGTTCCAGTACATGTCCATCCCTCCTGCACCGTCCGGCCTCGTGTACGCGTCGATGATGTTCGCGCCGTAGAAGAAGCCGTTGTCGAACGTCTTCCCGAACGGGAGGCAGCCCAGGTACGAGTCGATGGGACGGATCGGGTCACTCGGCGCGCAGGGCGCGCCGGGCTGATCGGCGCAGAGCGGGCTGAACAGCACGCCGCCCGGCCCGAGCGGACTGCCGACCAGCCCGGGCTCGCCTTCGAGTAAGTGCGGCTGGGCGGGGGACCACGGTCCCCAAGGGTGATCGGCGAAGCGGATGCGCACGGAGCCGGGGCCTTCGCCGGGGCGCGCGTGGGCGGGATCGAGCAGCAGGTAGTCGCCGATGTTTCCGCCGTAGAGCATCACCCATTTGCGCACGCTGCCGCCGACCCAGCTGACACTGAATTGGTTCACGAGCGGTTGCTCCTCGAACGGGCTTCCAGCGACGACGCCGTCGAGCGCGAGCGGCTTGGCGTTGCGCTGCTGCCGCGACCAACGGGGAATGCCGGTGCGCGTGTCGACGCCCGCGAAGTACCAGGGGTGGAAGCGCCAGCGCCCGTTGGCTCCGCGCTCGATCGGGAGTCGGTGCATGAGCAGGTAGATCTGCGCCTGGCGGCCCTGTTCGGCGGCGAACCCAGGGCGGCCCCAGACGAGCACGGCGGCGTTGCCGGGTCGATAGTCGCTTCCGAACGGAAAGCCGGTGAAGCGCTTCACCGTGCGCGAGGCGGGGTTGATGAACTTGTTGGTGCGCAAGGTCGCGACGGACTCGTAGTTGCCGCGCGCGTTCGGGTCCTGGATCGCGAACTCCATCTCGTTCGCCGCGGTCGCGATCTCGGACAGTGGGGTGCCGATGTTCTGCGAGCTCGACGGGTCTACACAGATTCCTGTCGCGGTGGGCGTGCACACTTCGCCGAGGAACGGGTTGCAGCCGGCGCCGCTCGCGAGTTCGCACGCGGTGGGAATCCCGTTCGGCGCCGGCGTGCACTCGCCGAGCGTCTGCGAGCAGTGCAGGCCGTCCGCGCTGAGCCAGTTGAGCAAGTCCGGGTGATCCTCGAGGGGACCGCGGCAGGCCGCCACCGGCGAGCTCGCGCCGGCGTTGCAGGGAATCGTTCCGCCGCGTCCCATGATGCCGACGAGATTCCGCCCGTCGCTGTACGCCGAGACCGGCACCTGCCC
>JBGQIB010000098.1:0-16618 GCA_041498295.1 bacterium
CCCGCCATGCGCACCACCACGTCCACGTCGCCGAGCCCCGCGGCTTCGACCGCGTCGGCCAGCCCCGGGATCGCGTGCTCGGCGTGAGTCATCGCCAGGCCGCAGGTCGGCAGTGCAGGGCAGCCGAAGGTCTGGCGGCGGAAGCGCGAGATCGCCTCCGCGGGCGCGACACCGTGCTCTGCGAGAATCGCGTCGACGCGCGCGCGCGCAGCTAGGGGCACGTGCGCGAGAATCAGGTCCTGATTGCCGGTGATGCGCACGCCGATCTCCGAGACTTCGCGCGTGATCGCGGCGACCGCGCTGCGCATCCGCACCGTCTCGGTGTCCTTCACCCGCCCGCTTTCGACGGGGATGCCGAGGAACATCCTTCCCGTGCCCACTTCGCGGTGCCAGCCGTGCCAGAACTGGTTGGGCCCGAGCGGCCGCGGCTCGGCGTCCTTCAGCTCGAGGCCGAAGCGCTCGCGCAGCGCGCGCTTCACCTCGGCGACGCCCATACGCCGAATGGTGTATTTCCATCTCGCCTGCCGGCGGTCGCCGCGATCGCCGTTCTCCTTCTGCAGGATCGCGATCGCGCGCGTCGCGTCGACCACTTGCGCGCGGGGTACGCGCCCGAGATACAGCGCGAGCAGCGCCTGCGTCTGCGGCATGCCGTGCGTGACGCCGAGCCCGCCGCCCGCGTACAGGTCGTACTGCTCCGCGACCGCGCCGTTGACGACCGGTACGAAGCCGACGTCGTTTGTCAGCACGTCGACCGAGTTGTCGAGCGGGTGGGCGATCGCCACCTTGAACTTGCGCGGCAGATACTGGGCGCCGTAGATCGGCTCGTCGCTCGAGAGCGGCGTCTCGGTCTTGCCTGCCTCGTCGGTGAGAAACACCTGCCAGTAGGCCGAGCTGCGCGGCGCCAGGTCCATCGCGATCTCGTACGCCAGCTCGCGTGACTGAAGCGGCAGCTCGGGAATCAGATCGTCGACCACGCAGCACATCGTGTTGCGATTCACGTCGCCGCACGCGGCCAGGGTCGACATCCTGTAGCCGGTGTTCGGGTAGTCCTGATTCAGGAAGCGGATCAGCGGGCCGAGCGCCGGCGCGGTGATGTAATGGAACTGAATGCCCTGGCGCGTGGTGAGTCGCAGAGAGCCGTCGCAGAACCGATCACTCGCGTCGCACAGCGCGGCCCACTGCGCGGCGCTGAACTCGCCGCCGGACGGCACGCGCAGCCGCACCATGAAGATGTAGTTGTGCGACTTGCGCCCCTCGATCCGCTCCTGCTGCTTGTAGATCCCGAAGTGCTTCGAGATCTCCTTGGCCTCGTTCGAGAGTGTCGGCGCGCGCCCGGCCGTGAGATCCTCGATCTCGGAGCGGAAGCTGTGCTTGGTCTTGCCCGCGACCCAGAAGAGACCCTGACTCTCGAGCTTCAAGGTCTCGTTCTTCGACATCTCCGACAGGTCGGAGTCGAGCAACGTGACGGGTGTTGGAGCCGCGGGGGTGTCCTTGGCCATCGGCGGGCGACCTTACCTCGTAGAGACCGGCCGGGCAAAGCGGGTTTCCGTTCCGCGGCGAACCCAAGCGCGCGAGCGGGAAAGAGAAGCGGATGAAGTCTCCCTCGGATGCGGAAGTGATCGGCCGCTCGCTCGCCGATGCCGAGGCGTTCGCGGGGATCTACGACCGCCATGCGGACGCGCTGCTGCGCTTTCTCGGCCGGCGAGTCGGGGCCGAGGTTGCCGAGGGCCTGCACGGCGAGCTGTTCCGCGTCGCCTTCGAGCGGCGCAAGACGTTCGACTCGAGCCGCGCGAGCGCGCTGCCGTGGCTGTTCGGGATCGCCTCGAACCTGCTGCGCAAACACTGGCGCGCGGAGGCGCGGAGGCTGCGCGCCAGCGCGCGCATGGCGGCGGGCCGCGAGCTCGCGAACCGGCATGCGAGCGCCTCGGCGAGCGCGGCGGCGTTCGACGCGCACACGCTCTTCCCGCGTGTGGTCGAGGCGATCGACTCTCTCCCCGCAGGCGAGCGCGAAGCGCTGCTCTTGTTCGCGTGGGAGGACCTCTCGTACCAGCACGTCGCGGACGCGCTCGAGCTGCCGATCGGGACCGTGCGCTCGCGCCTCAACCGGGCGCGCGGCCGGCTGCGCGAACTGCTCGGCGCGCGCGGGAAAGAACGGGTGAGGTCGCGATGAAGCCGATCGACTTGGTGAAGAAGCTGCGGCGCGACGCCGCGTCCGACCCGGCGGTACTCGACCGAGGGAGAGCGAAGCTCATGGCGCAAATTCAGCGCGAGGCCACGCCGCGCAGTCAGCCGACGATCATTCCGCAGCTGCCGTACCACGACCTCCGGGCGGCGCTCGAGTTTCTCGAGAGCGCGTTCGGGTTCCGCGAGATCCCGACCTCGAGAGTCGAGGACGAGCGCGGCGTCGTCGGCCACGCGATGATGGAGTTCGGCGAGAACGGCGTGATCGGCCTCGGCGGTCACGGCGGCCACAGCGCGGTGAGTCCGAAGGTCGACGGCGTCGTGAGTCAGTATCTCAGCGTCTATGTCCCGGACGTCGACGCGCACTACGAGCACGCTCGGGCCGCCGGCGCGCGCATCGTCATGGGCCTGCGCGACCAGTTCTGGGGCGACCGCACCTACGAAGCGCTCGATCTCGAGGGCCACCACTGGCGTTTCCACCAGAAGACCCGCGACGTGCCGCGCGAGCAGTGGAAGTGGAGCTCGATGGACCCCAACAAGGCCTAGAGCGCTCTACTCACTCGCGCGGATCGGCCGCCCACTCACTCATGTCGGCGACACGCACGAGCTTCATCCACGGGACGCGCCGTGACTCGCCAGGGCTGTGACCGACGATGAGCAACAAGTTCTGCCCGTCGAGCGCGCCGACTTCGCGCTCGAGCTGGGCGACCGTCATCCGGCCGCTCCGGCACAGTACGGGCCGGACGCCGTAGGGCAGGGCGAGCCGGCGCCAGGTGTCCTCGAAGCGCGACGGTGCGACGATCGGAACGTCGGGCCGCTGGCGCGACAGGAGCCGCGCCGCGATGCCGCCCCGCGACCAAGTCACGATCGCGCGCGCCCCGCACTCGCGCGCGGTGCGCACCGCCGCGGACGAGAACACGACCAGGTCGCGCAGCTCCTCGTTCACGCCCTCGATGGGCGTCTCGGGCCGGCGCGGATACGCCTCTTCGGTCGCCTCGATGATGCGGCACATCGCGCGACACACGCGCACCGGATCGATGCCCACGGCGGTCTCGTCCGAGAGCATCACCGCGTCGGTGCCGTCGAGTACCGCGTTCGCGACGTCCGTGATCTCGGCGCGCGTCGGGCGCTTCGCGGTGACCATCGACTGCAGCATCTGCGTCGCCGTGATCGCGGGCCGGCCGGCGCGAATCGCCGCGAGCACGATGCGCTTCTGCTCGATCGGCACGCGCTCGAACGGAATCTCGAGTGACAGGTCGCCGCGCGCGATCATCACCGCGTCGGCGCGCGCGAGGATGCCCTCGAGATTCTCGAGCGCAAGCTTGGTCTCGATCTTCGCGACCAGGCCCGACGGGCGGCCGAGTCGCTTCAGCGCGCGCCGCACGATCGAGACGTCTTCCTCGGTGCGCACGTACGAGACACCGACCAAATCGACGCCGAGATCCGCGCCGAGCTCGAGGTCGCGCACGTCGCGCTCCGCGAGGATCGGCCGCGCCGATACGGCCCCGGGCGCGTTCACCCCCTTGCCGCTCGATACCGACCCGCCGACCACCACGCGGCATTGAATCTCCGCGCCGTCGACCTCCTCGATCTCCAGCTCGACCGCGCCGTCACCCAACAGGATCGGCGCCCCCGGTCGGGCTTCGGCCGCGAGGTAGTCGTCCGGCACCGGCAGGTGCGTCGCGTCCCCCTTCTCGGCGCCGCACACGAGCATGACCCGGGCGCCCGTCTCCAAGATCGCCGTCGGCGGCACCAGCTCGCCGAGCCGGATCTTCGGGCCGGCCAGGTCCTGCAGGATCGCGACGGGGCGGCCCGCCTCAGCGGAGGCAGCGCGGATCAGGCTCACGCACTCGCGGTGCTCCGGCTCGGTACCGTGCGCGAAGTTGATGCGCGCGACGTTCATCCCAGCGTCGACCAAGCCGCGCAGCACCTCGGGTGAGCGACTGGCCGGGCCGATGGTGCAGACGATGTGAACCGCGCGAGCGCGCATCCGTTTCTCCCTGACGGCGAGCCCTTCGATTTGCTTGACCTTGGGATAAGATCACTCGGGCTGCTCGCGAACGCATGTCGAGGAACATTGGAGAAGACACGATGACGACCAAACGCGTGAAGGAGATCCTTTCTTGGTACTCCGCCGACAACGCCGGCACGAAGACCAACCTCGCTCGCATGCTGAATCACGGCCGGCTCGGGGGTACGGGCAAGATGGTGATCCTGCCGGTCGACCAGGGCTTCGAGCACGGGCCCGCGCGCAGCTTCGCGCCGAACCCCGCGGGCTATGACCCGCGCTATCACTTCGAGCTCGCGATCGAGGCGGGCTGCAACGCCTACGCGGCGCCGCTCGGCTTCCTCGAAGCGGGCGCGGCCGAGTTCGCCGGTGACATCCCGCTGATCCTGAAGCTGAACAACAGCGAGTCACTCTCGAAGGGCGGCGAGCCGATCTCCGCGGTCACCGGCTCCGTCGACGAAGCGCTGCGCCTCGGCTGCGCGGCGATCGGATTCACGATCTATCCCGGCTCGGGCGAGGCGCGCAACGCGTATCACCAGATCGCCCAGCTCACCGAGGAAGCGAAGGCCAAGGGTCTCTCGGTGGTGGTCTGGTCGTACCCGCGCGGCGCGGGTGTCTCGAAGGAGGGAGAGACCGCGATCGACGTCGTGGCGTACGCCGCGCAGATCGCATGTCAGCTCGGCGCACACATCATCAAGGTGAAGCCGCCGACGGCGCACCTCGAGCAGGCGGAAGCGAAGAAGGTCTACGAGAAGGAGAAGATCCCAATCGGAACGCTCGCCCAGCGCGCGCGCCACGTGGTGCAGAGCTGCTTCGCGGGGCGGCGTATCGTGATCTTCTCGGGCGGCGCTGCGAAGGGCAAGGCGGAGATACTCGAAGAGATCCGCGGCCTTGCCGACGGCGGCGCGTTCGGCTCGATCATGGGCCGCAACTCGTTCCAGCGACCCAAGACCGAGGCGATCGAGCTCCTGCACGAGGTGATGGACATCCACGCGAGCGCTTGAGCGGCTCGAGATGTCCGGTCGAGATGATCGTCTAGTCTACTCCAGCGGCCGCGGCAAAGTGGCCGCCGAGCCCGCTTCCCCGCGCGCGCCGAAGGGCGACGGGATCGTGCGTGTGCGGCGCGAGACCCAGGGCCGAGGCGGAAAGACCGTGACGACCGTTTCCGGTGTAGGGCTCACAGAGGAAGACCTGCGCCAGCTCGCGAGCGACTTGAAGCGCCGCTGTGGCACCGGCGGCAGCGTGAATGACTACGTGATCGAGATCCAAGGCGACCACCGCGAGCTGATCGTCGCCGAGCTCGAGAAGCGCGGCTTCACCGTCAAGCTCGCGGGCGGGTAGGCGCCGGGAGTACGCTGCGGCCATGGAAGTTCGCAAGTACTCGAGCGGCTGCGGCGCCGTCGTCACCGGCATCGACCTGGCGCGTTTCTCGGACGCCGAGAAGCACGAGCTCTGGAAGGCGTTCCTCGAGCACGGCGTGTTGTTCTTCGTCGATCAGAAGCTCACGCCCGAAGACCACATCGCATTCGCGAAGCGACTCGGCTCGATCGTGATCAACAAATTCTTTCCCGAGAACACCTCGCACCCGGAGATCGCGGAGGTGCGCAAGGAGAAGGAGCAGCGCACGAACATCGGCGGCGGCTGGCACGCCGACCACAGCTACGACGAGGCGCCCGCGCTCGGCTCGATCCTGGTCGCGCGCGAGCTGCCCGAGGCCGGCGGTGACACGCTGTTCGCGAACCTGTACGCGGCGTATGACTCACTCTCGGGCGGACTCAAGCGCACGCTCGCGACCCTGCGCACGAAACACTCGAACCGGCACCTCTACGGCGCGCAGGGGCTGTACCGGAAGAGCGACCTCGCGCCGCAGCTGAAGGGCGAGGAGGGCGTCGGCGACGCCGTGCATCCGGCGATCATCACGCACCCCGAGAGTGGCCGGAAGGCGCTCTACGTGAATCCCGGGCACACGCTGCACTTCGAAGGCTGGAGCGCGAGCGAGAGCCAGGCGCTGCTCCAATACTTGTACGCGCACGCGACCAAGCCCGAGTTCACCTGCCGCTACCGCTGGGCGCCCGGCTCGGTCGCGTTCTGGGACAACCGCTGCACCTGGCACTACGCCATCAACGACTACCACGGCGAGCGGCGGCTCATGCACCGGATCACCTTGGAGGGGGCACCGCTCTCTGGCTCCGCGGCGCGGTAGAATCGGCTCCATCGGAGGGCCGAACCGTGTCCAACCCCGTCGCGCTTTCTCTAGTCGACCTCACCGCGCAGCTCCACGCGCGCAAGCTCTCGCCCGTCGAGCTGATGGGCGCGGTGCTCGCGCGCATCGACGCGACCAACCCGACCTTGAACGCGGTCGTGGCGCTGCACGACCGCGAGCGCTTGCTGGCGCAGGCGCGCGAGGCGGAGGCGCGCATCGCGCGCGGCGAGGGCCGGCCGCTCGAGGGCGTGCCGCTCGGCGTGAAGGATCTCGAGGACACGGCGGGGCTCGTGACTTCACACGGCTCGGTTCCGTACAAGAACAACCTCGTCGATCACGACTCGGTGCAGGTCGAGCGGCTGCGCGCGGCGGGCGCGATCCCGATCGGCAAGACGAACGCGCCGGAGTTCGGAGTCACCGCGATCACGAAGAACCTCCTTTTCGGAGTGACTCGCAGCCCGTGGAATCCCGAACGCACGCCGGGCGGCTCGAGCGGCGGCTCGGCGGCCGTGCTCGCCGGCTGCATCGTGCCGCTCGTCACCGCGAGCGACGGCGGCGGCTCGACGCGTATCCCGGCGAGCTTCGTCGGCGCGTTCGGCATGAAGCCCTCGTACGGCCGCATCCCGCACGAGCCGCACCGGCTCTGGTACTACGGCGACACGGCGGTGCATGGCCCACTCACGAAGACCGTGGCCGACAACGCGTTGTATCTCGACATGACCTGCGGCTACGATCGGCGCGATCCGAAGTCACTCCCGCACCCGGGCTTCTCGTACCGCGCGAAGCTGGCCGAGGGCGTGCCGCGCAAGCTGCGCATCGGCTATTCGGCGGATCTCGGCTACGCGGTGGTGCAGTCCGACGTGGCACAAGCGGTGTACGACGCAGTGCGCGTCTTCGAGAAGCTTGGTCACACGGTCGAGGAGATCGACGGCGGGCCGCCGAAGCTCGGCGAGGCGTGGGGCGTGTTCGGCTCGTTCGAGATGGCGGCCGCGCAGCTGCACCTCTTGCCCGAGCACGAGTCGGAGTTCCAGCGCGGCGTGCTCGCGTCGATGAAGGGCGCGTGGGACATGACACCGGAGTGGTTCAGCAAGGCGGCGCAGGCGCGGCAGAGTCTGTCGGATTGGGCCGGATCGGTCTTCGAGCGCTACGACCTGCTCGTCACGCCGACCGTGCCGTACGATCCGCCGCCGGCGAAGGGACCGTTCCCGAGTGAGACCGAGGGCAGGCGGCAGCTCGCGTGGGGCGTGGCGTCGTTCACGATCCCGTTCAATCTGTCTTGGCATCCCGCTTGTTCGCTGCGCGTCGGGCTCTCGAACGCGGGCTTGCCGATCGGCATGCAGATCGTCGCCGAGCGCCACCAGGACGAGCTCGTGCTGCAGGCCGCGCAGGCGTTCGAGCGCGAGCGCCCGTGGCACCCGCACTGGCCCGTCGTCTAGGGCGCGTGCGATCCTCCGCGGGAATGAAAATCGCGCTCGCCGCCGATCATGCCGGCTTCGGCTTCAAGGAGAAGCTCGCGGCCGAGCTGCGCCGGCTCGGCCACGAACCGATCGACTTCGGCACGAAGTCGACCGAGTCCTGTGACTACCCGGATTTCGCGATCCCCGCGGTGCGCAGCGTCGCCGCTGGCGACGCGCAGCGCGGGATTCTCTGCTGTACGAACGGCATCGGCATGGCCATGGTCGCGAACCGCGTTCCCGGTGCGCGCGGCGCCCTCGTGTACAGCGCGCGCACCGCGGCGATGACTCGCCGGCACCACGACTCGAACGTGCTCTGCATCGGCGCCGGCGAGTTTTCCGCCGAGGACCTGCTCGAGTGGGTGCGGATCTGGCTCGACACTCCCTTCGAGGGCGGACGGCACGAACGGCGCGTCGGCAAGATCAAGGCGCTGGAGCCAAAGTGACTCGTGCCGCGGCGCTCGCGGAGCTCGAAGCGGATGCGGCCTTCGTACACGAGACATTGCTGGGGACGGCGCAGATTGCCTGGCCCCTGCTCGCCGAGCGCGCGGGCTGCGAGGTCTGGGTGAAGCACGAAAATCACGGGCCGATCGGCTCGTTCAGGCTGCGCGGCGCGCTCATGTACTTCCGCGAGCTGCTCGCGCGAGAGCCGAAGCTGCGCGGCGTCGTGGCGGCATCGCGCGGCAACCACGGACAGAGCGTGCCGTGGGTCGCTCGCCGCTTCGGCCTTCCCGCGACCATCGTCGTGCCGCGCGGAAACAGCGTCGACAAGAACGCCGCGATGCGCGCGCTCGGCGCGGAGCTCGTCGAGCACGGGCGCGACTTCCAGGAGGCGTTCGAGCACGCCACGGAGCTCGCGAAGTCGCACGCGCTCCACTTCGTGCCGTCGTTTCACGAGTGGCTCGTGCGCGGCGTGGCAACTTGCGCGTTCGAGCTGCTGCGCGCGGTTCCCGACCTCGACTCACTCTACGTCCCGATCGGCCTGGGATCGGGAATCTGCGGCGCAATGCGCGCGCGCGCAGCGCTCGGCGCGAAGACGAACATCATCGGCGTGGTCGCGGAGCGCGCGCCGACCTATGCGCTGTCCTTTGCCGCGGGTCGCACCGTGGCCTCCGACTCCGCGGACACCTTCGCGGACGGCCTCGCCGTTCGCGTCCCGAACCCCGACGCGGTGGTCCTCATCTCCGCGGGCGCCGAGCGCATCGTGCAAGTCTCCGAGGCGGAGATCGGCGCCGCGATGCGCGCGCTCTTCAGTGACACGCACAACGTCGCCGAGGGCGCGGGCGCCGCGGCGCTGGCGGCCTGTCTGCGCGAGCGCGCGACGCTCGCCGGCAAGCGCGTGGGCGTCGTGCTGACCGGCGGGAACATCGACCGCGATCTCTACGCGCGGATCCTCGCGCAAAAGGAGTGAGTTTGCGCCTGACACCGATTTGCGTCGCCGTCGCACTGTTCGCCGCGACCGGAGCCGCGCGCGCAGCGGATCCCGCCTCGAACCCTTGGTTCAAGGAAGGGCGCGCGGCGGTCGCGCGCGCGGCGGCGGGCGCGAAGCCCGCGCACGCGAAGAACGCGATCCTGTTCGTCGGCGACGGCATGGGCATCGCGACCGTCACCGCGGCGCGCATCCTCGACGGCCAGCGGCACGGCGCGAGCGGCGAGGAGAACCTGCTCTCGTTCGAGAAGCTCCCCTACACGGCGTTCTCGAAGACCTACACGGTCGACTTTCAAGTGGGTGAGTCGGCCGGCACGATCACGGCGATGCTGACCGGCGTGAAGACGCGCTCGGGCGTGCTCGGCGTCGACGAGAGCGCCGCGCGCGGCGACTTCGCGGCGACCCAGAAGGCGTCCGTGCCGACCCTGCTCGAGCGCGCCGAGGACGCGGGACTGTGGACCGGCGTCGTCACGACGACCACCGTGACTCACGCCACCCCCGGCGGCTGCTACGCCCATACACCGGAGCGCAACTGGGAGAACGACGCGACTCTCTCGCCGGCGGCGCGGGCCGCGGGCTTTCCCGACATCGCGCGCCAGCTCGTCGAGCTCGCGCACGGCGACGGCATCGACGTCGTGTTCGGCGGCGGCCGCTCGAACTTCCTGCCCGCGCCCGCTGGATCGCGCGGTGACGGGCGCGACCTCGTCGCGGAGTGGAAGAAGCGCTTCCCCGGCGGGCGCTACGTCTCGAGCCGTGGCGAGCTCGTCGCGCTCGACGCGAAGCACGCGCGCCACGTGCTCGGGCTCTTCACGCCCGAGCACATGAGCTTCGAGATCGAGCGCGCCAGCGCCACGCCGCCGAGCGAGCCGTCGCTCTCCGAGATGACCGCGAAGGCGCTCGACGTGCTTTCGCGCAGCCCGAAGGGCTTCTTCCTCATGGTCGAAGGCGGCCGCATCGATCACGGCCATCACGCGGGCAACGCGCAGCGCGCGCTCAGCGAGACGATCGAGTTCGCGAACGCGGTGAAGGTCGCGCTCGAGATGACGAACCCGAGTGACACGTTGATCGTCGTCACGGCCGATCACAGTCATACGCTCACGATCTCGGGTTACCCGAGACGCGGCAATCCCATCCTCGGGCTCGTCGTCGGCTCGAACGGAGAGGGCGCCGCGGGCGCTCTGCCCGCCAAGGATCTCACCGGTCGGCCCTACACCACGTTGAACTACGCGAACGGCCCGGGCTACCCGGGGAAGTCGGACGCGCAGCCCGAGGGCGCGAAGCACTTCCCGCATCGGCCGACGACGATCGAGGGCGTGAAGCTCGGCCGCCCCGAGCTGACCAACGCCGAAGTCCAGGATCCCGGGTATCTGCAGGAGGCGCCGATCGCACTCGGCGCGGAGACGCACGGCGGCGAGGACGTTCCGATCTACGCCGGCGGTCCCGGCGCCGCGCTCTTCCACGGCGTGCAGGAGCAGAACTTCGTGTACCACGCGCTCGCGGCCGCGCTCGGCCTCTCGACACCGTAGGGTGTAAGCGGTGAGCGAGTCGTACGACGTCGCCGTGATCGGGGGCGGCGTGATTGGCGTCGCCTCCGCGTGCGCGCTCGCCGAGCGCGGTGCGCGCGTCGTGCTGCTGGAGCGCGGCGAGCTCTGCTCCGGCGCGTCGTATGGAAACGCGGGCTGGATCTCGCCGAGTCACGGCACCCCGCTGCCCGCGCCCGGGGTGATTCGCCAGGCGCTGCACTGGCTCTTCGATCCCGAGAGCCCGTTCTACGTGAAGCCGCGCTTCGACCTCGCGCTCGCGCGCGGGCTCTTCGGCTCCCTGCGCCGGGCCACGGCCGCCCGCGCCGCCGAGACGATGCGCCTGAACCGCGAGCTGATCCTCGCGAGCCTCGCGCTGTACGAGAAGCTGGCGGCGGAGTCGGGCGCGGACTTCCGCTTCGCGCGTCGCGGGCTGGTGGTGGCGTGTGAGTCGGACGAGGGGCTCGCGAACGCGCGCCAAGAGCTCGAGTCACTCGAAGCGCTGGGTGGCGCCGGGCGCGTGCTCTCGGCGGAAGAGCTGCGCGCGTTCGCGCCGCGCGCGTCGACGTCGCTGCGCGGCGGGGTGTATTTCCCGGAGGACGCGCACCTGGATCCCGAACGCCTGGTGCTTGCGCTGGCCGAGCGCGCGACGGCGCGCGGCGCGCGCCTCGAGACGCGGCAGGAAGTGCTCGCGCTCGAGCGCAGCGGGCGGCGCATCGCGCGCATCGTCGCCACGCGCGGCGACTTCCGCGCGGCGCAGGTCGTGCTCGCGGCGGGCGCGTGGTCGCCCGCGGTCGCCGCGCTCGTCGACCTGCGCCTGCCCGTGCAGGCGGCGAAGGGCTACAGCGTCACCGTTCGCTGTCCTCCTGACTTCGGCGCGGATCCGATCCTGCTCTCCGAGGCGAAGGTCGCGGTGACTCCGCTCGGTGATCGGCTGCGCTTCGCGGGCACGCTCGAGCTCGCCGGGCTCGACCTCGCGGTGAATCCGCGCCGCGTCGGCGCGATCCTGCGCGCGGTGGAGCGCTTCCTTCCCGGCGTGGGGGCGGCCGAGCGAGTCGAGACGTGGCGCGGTCTCCGGCCGCTCTGCCCCGACGATCTCCCGATCCTCGGCCGCCCGCGCGCGCTCGAGAACCTGGTGATCGCCACCGGCCACGGGATGAGCGGCATCTCGCAGGGCGCGATGACGGGGCAGCTCGTCGCAGAGCTGTGTATGGGGCAGGCGACGAGCCTTCCGCTCGCGCCGTTCTCGCCCGACCGCTTCGGCTGATCGTGGAGATCTTCAGCGCCGGTCATTCGAACCGCTCGGCGGCCGAGCTCGCGGCGCTGCTCGGCGAGGCGAGAATTCAGGTCGTCGCCGACGTGCGGCGCTTTCCGGTGTCACGCCGCTTTCCGCAGCACACGCGCGAACGGCTCGCGCCGGAGCTCGAGCGCGCGGGTATCAGTTACGCCTTCCTGGGGGACGCGCTCGGCGGTCGGCGCGAGCCGAGCGGGCCGATCGAGGGCTCGCGCAACGGCGCGTGGCGCGACCCAGCGCTGCGCGCGTTCGCGGACGCGCTCGATTCGCCCGGCCTCTTGGCGGGAGTCGCGGCGCTTGAAGCGCTCGCCCGCGTGCGAGCCACCGCCGTCTTCTGCGCGGAGCGAGACTGGCAGAGCTGCCACCGGCAGATCCTCGCCGATCTGCTCTCCGTCCGTGCCTGGCGCGTCGTGCACCTGCTGCGGCTCGGCGAACGCGAGGAGCACCGGCTGCATCCGAGCGCGCGCATCGTGTCCGGCCGCCTCTCGTACCCGGCGCTGCTCTAGGGTACGCTGCGCCCACTCGCAGGAGGTCGCATGCAGCGCTGCTTCGCCGTGAACCTGACCGTCGCACTCTCGCTCGCGGCGCTGCTCGCTGTCGGCTGCTCTCGCTCCGGCGACTCGAAGCCGGCCGCCGATGCGGCGGTTGCCGGTACCCGCTCACTCGCCGCGATTTGGGCCGACGTCCTGACGCAGCGCGACGTGATTCACCAAATCTTCATCGAGGATCTCGAAGCAGTGACGCACCAGGACTGCGCCGATCTGGGCGCAGCGGCGCGGCGCCTCGACGATCTCTACTCCGAGCTCGCGACCCACCTCAGCGCGAAAAGCGGGCAGGCCGATGGCCGACTGCGCGCGATCGGCGAGATCGCGGCGCGTGCGTCCGGGGTCGTCGCGAAGATCCGCGAGTCCGCGCTCGCCGAGGCTCCAGGCGTGTGGATCACGCTGCGCTATCCGCTCGACCAATCCCTGCGCGAGCTCGAGAGCTACTTCACCGCCGACGAGCTCGCCCAGGAGAGCGTGATGAACCGCCCGGGCTTCGAGGCGCAGCCGCCGCCGGCGGCGCTTTCTCCGATCTAGCGGGCGCCTTCGCGAGCGCGAGGATGCGCTCGTAGTGAGCGGGCTCGACCGGCATCACCGAGAGCCGCGACTGCGTCACGAGTTTCAGTGTGGCCAACGCGCGCTCGGCCTTGATCGCTTCGAGCGACACCGGCGCCTCGAGCGCTCGCACCGCTTCCAGCTCGACCGCGAGCCAGCGCGGATCGTCCGCCGTCGGGTCCGGGAAAGACGTGCGCACGACGCGCGCGATGCCGACGACTTCCGCGACGTGCGAGTGATAGAACAGCACGAGGTCGGCCTTCGCCATCGCGGCCAGGTTGTTGCGCGCCTGGAAGTTGCGCACGCCGTCCCAGGTCGTGCGCCCGTCGGCAACGAGCTTTGCGAACGGATAGACCTCCGGCTCCGACTTCAAGAGCCAGTGACTCGTGGCCACTACACCAGCCTTCGGACGCGCTCCGGCATCTGCGCGGCGACGCGGATGATCGGAATGCCCGTCTGCGTGCCGAGATACATCTCGTGCATCGCGCGCGGCATGTCGGAGAAGCTGTACACTTCCTTGTGCAGGGTCGGCTTGAACACGACGCCGTAGAGCTCCGTCGCCGCGCCGCAGCCGTCGATCGTCTCGTAGTGCGTGTGGTCGATCGTGACCTGCTTCACGGACTGCAAGGTCGAGTTGTAAGTGACGACCTGTGAGAGCTGCCAGCCGGCGGACACGTTGACCCCGCAGCGCGCCGCGACCGTGAGCCCGGCCTCGAACACCGGGCCGCGCAGCATGTCGCACACGATGTGCATGTTCGCGCCGCCGGTGAGCTTCCTGACCTCGGCCGAGAACGCCTTCACGTCGTCGCGCGACGCGAAGCGGTTGAACGCCTTCTGGTCGATGCCGTGGATCCCGAGCCGCTCGAGCGCGGCGCGTCGCTCGGGCGAGCCCGAGCAGAAGTACGCGTGGTGGCCCTCCGACTTCGCGAGCATCAGGAACAGCTCCCCCACGCCACCCCCGAAGGAGAGCACGTGGAGGCGCCTCAGCTTCTCGTCCGAGATCTTGAGGCGGAAGATGCCGAGCGCCCGGCGCCAAAGGTGATAGGCGGTGGGCGCGCGCAGCGGGAGCGCCGCCATCTCGAACAGCGAGAGGCCGCAGCCGAGCGGCGCGGGCACGAGCTGCCACTCGCCGACCACCGCTTCCTCGGCGTACCAGCCGATCGAGTCGGGCTGATCGTAGGCCCAGATTCGCAATGGAAAGCCGTAGGGATCCGGCTCGCCGTTGCAGTGTGTGAGCGCGATGTCGCCCGGCTTGAAGCGCTTCACCTCCGCACCCACTGCGAGAACTTCGCCCACCGCGGAATTGCCCGGATAGATCTTGCCGCCGCGCCGCGCCGCGATTCCGTCCGTGTCCGCGAGGATCGCGTGGTCGACGTTGTGCTCGCCCGAGACCGCGAGAATGCGCAGGTGCACGTCGCGCGGGCCCAGCGGGCGCAGCTCGAGCTGGTCGAGCTTGAGCACATTTGCAAAATCGAACTTCGCGACGTCGCCGCCGCTGCGCTCCTTCTCTTTTGCGATGTCCGCGGCACTGATGGAGTAGGCTCGAACCATGGCGCGCATGATGAAGTGCGCCCGAGCGGGGTTCAAGCTTGAGTTATGATGAGCGCGTGAGCGACGAGACCAGGCTCCGTCGACTTCTGCCCAGCGAAGTAGCCGCGCAGATTCGGGCCAAAATTCTCGACGGCTCGTTCGCGCCCCGCGATCGGCTGCCGCCTGAGCGAGAGCTGGCGTCGCAGCTCAACGTGAACCGCAGCTCGGTCCGCGAAGCGCTGAAGAAGCTCGAGGAGCTGCGGCTGGTCGACATCCAGCAGGGCTCGGGCACGCGTGTGCGCGCGACCGATCAGGCCAGCTTCGAGCTCGTCTGGACCATGGTCTTCCCCGCGAGTCCGGAGAACGTGACGTGGATCCGCGAGCTGCTCGAGCTGCGCGAAGTGCTGCTGCCGGGCGTGCTGCGCATCGGGCTCGCGCGCGCGACCGACGTGGAGCTCGAGCAGGCGGTCGCGGAGATCCGTCGCGTCGCGGATCCTCTGCTCGACGCCGAGGCGTTCGTCGACGGCCTGCGCGAGCTGCAGGGCGTGATCGCGCGACTGACTCACAACCGCGTGATGATCTTGCTCGCGAACTCGATGATGCGCTTTCTCGCGCAGCGCCCGCTCGTGCACGACATGCTCGAGCTCGTCGCGGATCGGCGCCCGCTGATTCCGCTCTTGCAGCGCTTCGCGATCGCGGTCGCGGCGCGCGACGTGGACACGGGACAGCGGGCGGCGCGCGACATCCTGCGGCGCGTGACCCGCCTCGTGGTGGCGGCGGCCGCGGGCAACATCGGCGCTCCGGCGGAGTCCGAGGACAGTTGACCCCCTCCGTGTCGCGCGATAAAACCGAGCCCGTCCCCCAACGCCGCCAATCGAGGAGCAGGCCCTGATGAAAGCCCGCACGAGTCGCCGCGCCGCGGCAGCGAAGAGCTCGATCGAGTTCTTCAAAGGCTTTCTGAAGAACCCGCGCGAGGTTGGCTCCGTGATTCCGAGCTCTCGTTTCCTCACGCGCCGCACGCTCGAGTGCGGCGACGTGCGCGATGCGCGCGTGATCGTGGAGCTCGGTCCCGGTACCGGCGTGCTGACGCGCCACGCGCTCGAGCACATGCGGCCCGACGCGAAGCTCGTCGCGATCGAGATCAGCAGTGATTTCGTCGAGGTGCTGCGCGCGCAGTTTCCCGACCCGCGCGTGCACGTGCACCACGGCAGCGCGACGGAGATCGAAGCGGCGCTCGCGAAGATCGGCGAGCGCAGCGCCGATCTCGTGATGTCCGGAATCCCATTCTCCACGCTCGAGCGCGGCGTCGGTCTTGCGACGTTGCGCGCCGCGAAGCGCGTGCTCTCACCGGGCGGCCGCTTCGTCGCGTATCAGTTTCGCAGCAAGGTGCGTGACTTCGGCGAGCCGGTGTTCGGTACGCGCGCCGAGACGCACAGCGGTTTCTGGAACGTGCCTCCGATGAAGATCTACGTGTGGAGGCAAGCCGAGACTTCCGCGTGAGGGTCGAGCTCGCGAGCGGTCGCGATACGATCGCGGGTGAGCTCGCGCTGCCGAAGAGCGCAGCGCCGGCGCCCGGCGTCGTGATCGTGCACGACGTCTGGGGACTCAGTGACGTGTATCGGGGCGTTGCGCAGCGGCTCGCGAGCGCCGGCTTTGCCGCGCTCGCCCTTGATCTGTACGCGCGCGGCGAGCGGCCCGGCACGCCGGCGGACATGCCCGCGGTCATGCGCTTCATGCACGCGCTGCCCGACGGCCGCGTGCTCGCGGACATTCAGGCGGGCCTCGACTACTTGCGCGCGCGCCCCGAGGTGGCGGGGCGAAGCGTGGGTCTCACCGGGTTCTGCATGGGCGGGAAGTACGCGCTTCTCGCTGCGAGTCACTCCCGCGAGCTCGCGGCCGTCG
>JBGQIB010000099.1:0-16480 GCA_041498295.1 bacterium
GCGAGCGCGAGCGCCGCGGCGAGATAGGGCTCGGGGCGGAATAACTGACTGCGCGCGCGCCGATCGACGAGCGCGAACCCGAGCGCGCCGGCGCCGAGCAGCGCGATCGTGTACTTGGCGAGCAGGCCGAGGCCGATGCACGCGCCGACGCCCCACCACGCGCGCGGCCGCAGCTCGACGAGCGCGAGCCACAGGAAGAAGAGTGCCCCGGACCAGGCGGCCGCGAGCGGCGCGTCGGGAGTCATGAGCACGCCGGTCGCGAACCCGAACGGAAGCGCGGCGACGAGCGCGAGGGTCGCGGCGGCCGTAGTCTTGCCGAGCCAGCGCGCGGCGAGCGCCGCGGAGAACGCGCCCGTCAGCGCCGAGCACGCGATCGCCCCCGCGCGCACGCTCCACTCACTCTGACCGAGCAACGCCGTGCCCGCCGAGATCAGCCAGGCGACGAGCGGCGGGTGATCGAGATAGGAGAGATCGAGGTGCTGCGCGTAGCTCCAGTAGTATGCCTCCTCGGGCAGGAGCTCGACGGCGCCGGCGTACGCGATCCGCAGCGCGAACAAGTAGAGCGCCACCGCGATGCAGCCCAGGCGCAGCGCGAGCGCGCGCTCGTTCGGCCCACGCGCCGGCGCGAACACAAAGAACGCCGCGCCGAGGGCGGTCACCGAGAGGCCGATGAGCGCGCTCGGAACGAATGCGACGAGCGGCGAGATACCCGAGTTCCGCACGAGGCTCGCGAGCGCACCGCCGCGCAGCAGAAGCGCGAGGAGACTCAGCGCCGCGAAGCGCACGGCCTTCTCGGCGCGCAGATCGCGCGCGCACAGCGAGAACACCGCGAGGGCGGCAAGCGCGCCGCTAGCGAGGTGCGCGCCCGCGAGCACGGCGCCGCGTCCTTCGAGCAGCGCGAAGATCGCGAAGTCGAGGACCGCGCCCGCGCACAGCGCGAGCCAGAGACGGCGCAGGCGCGCGGAATCGAGATCCGCGCCCGCGAGCGCCGCGAGTCGCCGGAGATACTCGCCGACCTGGGAAGCGCCGAGCTTCGACTCACCGCGCGTGCGGTCGACGAACTCGATCGGAGTCTCGACCGCGCGCAGGCTCGAGCCGCCCCGCGCAAGCAGCTCGAGCAGGATCTTGAAGCCGCCCGGGGCGTGGTCGAGCGCGACGATGTCCGCGCGCCGCGCCGCGAAGAACCCGGACATCGGATCGCTCACCGGCGAGATCGGCCAGGCGAGCGCAGCAGCGGCGCGCGACGCCAACTTGCGGCGCAGCGGCCAGCCTCGTGTCGAGCCGCCGCGCACGTGGCGGCTGCCGATCGCGATCCCCGCGGTGCCGGCGAGCAGTGGCCGGACGAGCGCTGGGATCGCCGAGACCGGGTGCGAGAGGTCGGCATCCATGACGAGCACGACGTCCGCGCGCGCGGCACGCGCGCCCGCGATCACCGCGCGCGAGAGACCGCGTTCGCCGCGGCGCACGATCACGCTCACCGCATGACGCGGCGACCAAGCGCGCGCGCGCTCGGCGGTGCCGTCGCGCGAGTCATCGTCCACGATGATCACTTCGAAGGGCGGGACGTGCTCCAGCGCGAAGATCTGGCGCAGCAGCTCGTCGACGTTCTCCGCCTCGTCGAGCGTGGGCACCACGATCGAGAACGACGGCGCTATTTCGTGCTCGACCGGTTCCATCGCGGCAGCTGCGGGCGCCGATGCGGCGCCTCCCCTTCGGCTCGCTGGTTAGCAAGCTCGGCGGCGCGTCGCCCGAGATCGGGGACAATTTCTGAGTTGCCTCTAATTGTGTCCTGACCCCGCGGTCGAGCCGATCTGTCGCAGCCGTTCGACGGCGACGGCCGACACCGCCGCTTGTAGGTTGTAACACGGGATGAAGCCGGCCATCGGCACGCGCATGCGCGCGTCGCAGCGGGCGAGCACGGCGCGCGGAATGCCCCCGTTCTCGCCGCCGACCACGAACACGCACGCGCCGGTCAAATCCGCCGCGAAGTGCGAGCCTTCGCCCGATTCGTCGACCGCAAGCACGCGGTGGCCGCTCGCCTTCGCGGAGTCGAGCACCTGCGCCGCATCGAGCCAGAACACCGGCATGAACTTGTCCGCGCGCATCGACGCCCGCAGCGCGGCGCGCTTCGCCTCGTGGTCGAAGCTGCCGTCGATCGCGATCGCGTCGGCGCCCGAGACCTCGGCGGTGCGAATCACCATGCCGACGTTGCCCGGGTACGCGACCCCGACCAAGAGCCAGAACGCGCCGCCGCGCGCGAGTGACTCGGCGAGGTCGGCCTCCGGGTTGCGTCCCACGAGCGCCAGCGCGTCCTCCGCAGGCCGCAGCATCGACAGGCGCGCGAGCACGTTCCGCGTCGCGGGGCGCACCCCGACACCCGACTCCTCCGCCCGCGCGACGAGCTCGCGCACGTCCTCCGCGCGCGCGTCGTCGGCCACCAGCAACAGGCGCACGTCCTCGCCCGCGCGGAGCGCAGCGTCGATGGCCGGAACGCCCGCTATCTGACGAACCCGAGACATGACGCGGAGTCTACGATTGCCGCAAGCGAAGCGCGCAGCGCGACGCAGGCGCGCGAACTGTGGGTCGCGGCGGGCCCGACATCGGCCCGCGGGCTGATGTCCCTCGGGGGCTGCCGGACGCCACTAAGGCACGAACGGAGGGCAGACGTTGGAGATGCCCGGCTGCGCGCCCGCCAGCGCACGGCGCAGGAGCGTCGCGTCGACGATGTCGCAGGTGCCGCTCGCGCCCGGCCCACCGACGTCACACTTCTGGGGCGCAGCGAGCGGCGCCGAGGGCGCCGCGAGAAACTCGCGCAGCGCGTACGCGTCGGCGACGTCCACGTGTCCGTCGTCCGAGACGTCGCCGCACTGACATGCGTCGCCGACGCCGTCCGCGGGGCTCGCCATGCCGAGGCCGCCCGCATCGGCCTGCCCCGAGTTCGGCTCGAAGGGACAGTCGTCGAGCGAATCCTCGACGCCGTCGCCGTCGGCGTCACCGGTCGGTGTCGCGAGACTGCCGCCGAGATGGCCGCGCACCACGAAGCCATTGGGGCTCGCGGTGGCGAAGAGCGCGTCGCTGGTCGTGAGGCCCGCGGCGCCGGTGGAGCGCAGCAAGAGCGGGCCGGGGCAACACTCTGCGCCGATTACCCCCGAGGGACCGGTCGCCGCGAGCGTTTCGGCGACACCAAAACGAGACGGAAGGAGCGGAAGCGGGCGACTCAGGTTGCGCGGATCGAACGCGACGAACGCCATCCCGCCGTCGTTGTACGACGTCGCGACCGCGAAGTCGCCGGACGGCGCGAAGCGCACGTTCGGGACGAACGAGTAGATCCCGCTCCCCCCCGGCGGCGGCGGCAGCACGATCGCGTTCGCTCCGCCGCGGATCGCGCGCTCTCGCAGACACGGCACGCCGCCCGCGCTCTCGGCGTTCGAGTCATTGCAGGACGGCCGCTGGATGCGCGGGTCGACCGGCGCGAGCGGTAACGAGCCGACCCCGCGCACGTCGACGGCGTACAGGCGGCGGAACGTGGCAGAGCTCGCGAGTCCGACCGACCCCGTCGCATCGAGCGCGAGCGCCCCCATGGGATTCCCGACGCCGATCGGAATCGAGCCGACGAGTGACCCGGTCTGCGGGTCGAGGATGTCGATGGAACCCTCGCCGGTGAGCAGCGGCGGATAGGCGACGTCGAAGAGCCCTGCGTTCGTGACCGCGACGCGCCCGCCCGACAGGACCGCGAGGCCCACGGGATTCGGATCCGAAGTGACTGCGTAGAACGGCGTCGCCGGAGCGATGATCGGCGTCGCTCCCGAGTCGTCGATCGAGAAGAACAACACCGTACCCGGATTGAAGACCGGGTTCGAGCCGCTCTGCTGCAGGTTCGAAGTCGCGACCACCAGGCGGTTGCCGACGCGCACGACCGCGGTCGTGAAGTTCGTCTTGAACGATGAGATCGACGCGCCGCCGCCGCCGTTCTGGTAGCGGGTGAACGAGCCGGTGAGCGTGAAACGGGTCGGGACGGCCGTACGGTTCGCGCCCGAGTACGAGACGGTGACTCCGGCCCCGGTCGCGTAGTTGAACGGCACCACCAGCTCGCACGACGAGGTCGTGATCCAGCCGCGTATCGGGCCGCTCGGCTCGAGCCAGAAGCCGCCGATGCGCGGAACGTTGAACGGCGTCGACTCGGAGCAGTTGAGATTCGCCGAGAGCTGATACGAAGCTCCGGCGAGCGCGAGCGACTGGCCGGACGCGATGCGCAGCTGCCAGACCCCGGGGAGAGACTCGGAGTCCGCGATGAACGCGCGGTCGGGATTGGTCGGATGCGCCTCGAGCGCCGGCGCCGAGGGCGCGTCGAAGTTGAAGGCGTCGCCCGAGCCGACCGAGAGAGTTACCGCGAGGAGTACGGCGCCGATCACGGCGTCGCTCCACGGATCCGGAACACCCAGAGAGTCTCCTTCGAGAGCGGCTGGCCGAGTGAGTCGACGCGCTGCTCGCGGCCGAGGTTCGACGCCTCGAGCGAGAGCGTGAGCGCGTCGGGCAGGAAGTCCAGCGCGCGCAGTCGGGCGGGACGGAAGATCAGGCCGGCGTCGACGACCGTCGCCGCGGGCGCGAGCCGCTGGAGGCCGACCTGATACGCGAACTCGCTCTCGTAGCGGAGCTCGCTCCACGGCTCCCACGCTCCGAGGTCGAGCGCCGCGCGCGCGCTCACCACGTTGGCCGGAACGTGAGGGAAGATCGGGGCGACTCCGCTTCCGAACACCGCGATCGGGTCCGACCGCAAGTAACGCGCATCGGTGTAGGTGTACGTCGCGGCGAGCTCGAGCCGGTTCCAGAGCTTCGACTCGATCGAGATCTCGCCTCCGAGAGCGCGCGCCGGTTCCGTGTTCACCGGCATGTAGGTGCGGCCGACGAGCAGCCATTCGATCCCCTGCTCGATCTCGCGCTGGAAGAGACTGGCCTGGACGTGGACCTCGCGCGCGAAGCCGGCCCCGTTGCTCGCCAGCTCGAAGCCGACGTCGGCGTTCCAGCCCTTCTCGGGCTGCAGGCTCGGGTTGCCGCGGATGAAGCTCCAGTCGGGGTGAAACAGCTCGGTGAAGTTCGGACGGCGCATCACGCGCTTCCAGTTCGCCTTGACCTGGAGGCCCGGCGCGATGCGCAGGATCGCGCCGACCGCCGGCAGCCACGCTGTTGAGTCGTTCGTGTCGACCGGGACGAGCGCCTGGAATGCGGCGGAGCGTGCGAGCCCTGAGCTCGTGTCCGCCGTCTCGACGCCGAGCGCGGGAAATAGCTGGAGCGTGCCGCCGAAGAGCGAGAACGCGGGCAAGAGCGAAGCCGTCACCGAAGTGCGTCGCTGCAGGTCGGAATCCGAGGAATTCACCGTCGTGTAGCGAAGGCCCGCCACGGCGCTTCCCCCGACCTGGACGAAGCCGAGCTCGAACGGCTGCGCCGCCCAACGTGACTCGATCTGTGACTCGCGCTCGAGCCACTTGGAGTGATCGCGCCCGCCGGTCACGGAAGGCAACACGAATTGGCACGCGCCGGCCGGATCGTCGAGCCCGCTGTCGTCGGAGCGCACGGAGCCCGCGAGCTCGAATGCGCCGCCGAGCAAGTGCTCGTTCGCGAACGCGAGCCGCGCGATGCCGCGCCGGTAGTCCTCGCCGGCGGTGGTGCAGGAAATGTCGTCGTCCTCCGAGTCGGCACGGACTCTCCCCACCGTGCTCCCCGGCTGCCCGTTGCGCTTCTGGTACAGGTCGACGGTTGCGTCGAAGCGCGAGGTCGGGCCGCTTCTGAGCGTGCCTCGCAGGAGGCCGGCGTCCTCCGCGAAATTCGCGTTGAGGCGCGTGAAGGTCTCGGTCTCGCCGCCTCCGCGGACCGGAGTCAGATCGAAGGCGAAGTCGTTCTCGCTCGACAGCCGCGAGTAGGTCAGCAGCGCGCTGCCGCGCTCACCCGAGCCCGAGAGCGCAACGTCGCCTCCGCGCACCTTCTCGTTGCCCGCCGCGAGCGCCGCGTCCGCGTGCAGGCCGTCGGCGGCCGCGGTTCGCGTCGTGATCAAGATGACTCCGCCGACCGCGTCGGTGCCGAAGCGCGCCGCGCCGCCGCCCCGGATGACTTCGATGCGCGCGACCTGGCGCAGCGGAATCGTCGAGAGGTCCGCCGCGCCTCGCGAAGACGAGTTCAGGCGCACGCCGTCGAGCAGCACGAGCACCTGCTCCGACTTCGACCCGCGGATCGACACGGTGCTCTGCGCGCCGAGCCCGCCGAAGCGCCGTACGCGCGTCCCGGGCACCTGCGAGAGCAGCTCTTCGACGGTGGCGAAGCGCTCGTCGTACTGAGTCGCGTCGATCACCGTCGAGAACGCGGACGGATCGTCTGCCGACTCCGGCAGCTCGCCGGCTACACCAAACGGTGACGCGAGGGCGAGCGCAAGGAGCACGGCCGCCGCCGCGCGAAAACGCCAAGATTCCACGCCCGACTCCCTCCACGGAGAGCGGGACCCTCGTCCCGATGACTCGGCAGGTCTCCTGGCTCTGGGGTCAAGCGCCGCCTGCGAGCCTTCCCGGGGAAACTCCCCAGTGGCGTTTCTCGCAGCGACTTCCCCATCACAGTGGCGGGACCGCGGCCGACTTTCACGGCCTTCCCTATTTCTGTCCGCGACGCGGACACCGAGCTCGCGGGAATCGATATCACCCGCAGCTCGACGCTGTCAAACCGGCGCTTGCGATTTGACGCAGCGCCGGGCGCCGAGGTAGAAGACCAACAACAAGAGTCGCGTCAGGTGTCGGGAAGCCGGTGAGAATCCGGCGCGAGCCCGTCGCTGTGACCGGGGACGAACGCCGAATCACGCCACTGAGAGATCCGCCCGCGGGAAATCTTGGGAAGGCTCGGCGCGAGGATGATCCGGGAGCCAGAAGACCGGCCTGGCGCGTTTGGAAACAACTGCTCCGCAAGCGAGTAAGGAGTTCTTCATGCGAGCCATCGCGCTCACCGCCGTGTGCCTTCTGTCCGCTTCCTCCGCCACCCGTGCGTTCGCCTCGTCGTTCGCAAGCAGCGTCGTGAGTTACAGCGCCGGGACGAATGCGAGCGCGGGCTACACCAACCCGGACGTCGCGCTGGGCTCGCCCGGACGTTCGACGGGCAGCGGTCCGTTCGACGGCGACGTCACGCCGTTCAACGCGCCGTACGCCGCCAGCGACGTGGTCGCGATCGGCGCCGGCGGCTCACTCGTGGTGCGCTTCGATCACCCCGTCGCCGACGACGCCTCGAACCCGTACGGCGTCGACCTGCTCGTGTTCGGAAACGCCTTTCTCGGCATCGACTTCGACTCGGGGCTCGCCGACGGCAGCGTGTTCGGCGAACCCGGGCGGATCGCGGTGAGTCAGGACGGAATCACTTGGTTCGACGTCACGGGCGTGTACGCCGACGCCTTGTTTCCGACCCTCGCGTACCAGGATCCGACCGGCCCGTTCTCCTCCGGCGGCACGATCCCGACGAGCTACACCAAGGCGGTGAATCCGGCGCTCACGGGCGCGGACTTCGCCGGCAAGACGACCGCGGAGGTCGCCGCGCTCTACGGCGGCTCGGGCGGCGGCGTCGGCATCGACCTCGCGGCGCTCGGGCTGCCCTGGATCGAGTACGTGCGCGTGTTCCAGCCGAGCGGCGACGCCTACTCGTCCGACATCGACGCGTTTGCCGACGTGCCGGAGCCGGGGCTCGTGACGCTCTTCGCTGCGGCGATGCTTGGACTCACTTCGTCTCGAGCGCGAAGATCGCGTCCCAGTCGGGCGGCGGCGGCGTCCTCTCGAGCTCGGTAACTCGCGCCCGCAGCACACGCGCCGGTCCGTCGTCCGGCGCATGCACGAGCAGCTCGTCGAGAACGCGCCGAGCCTCCGCGAACACGCGCTCCCGGTACGCCCGGAGCGCGCGCTCGTAGAGCTCGCACGTCTTGCGCGCTTGCGCGTCTGCGGACGCCGAGGGAGCGACGAGCTCGAAGAGCCGCACCGGTTGCTTGCGACCGACGACGCGCACGTGATCGATCTCGCGCAGCAGGAACGCGGCTCCGAGCGCAGCGCGCGTCGCGTCGGAGACGAGCACGCGCGTGCCGTACAGCTTGTTCGCGCTCTCGATGCGCGCGGCGAGGTTCATGCCGTCGCCCACGATCCCGTACGCGCCGCGCTCGGCGGAACCGATCTCGCCCGCGACCAACTCCGCGGTGTGTAGCCCGAGGCGATAGCCGGGCACCGCTGCTTCGACCGTTGTCGTGCCCCGCGCCAGCCAGCGCGCGCGCAGGCGCTCGAGACGCGCGGCGGCGGCGAGCGCGGCGCGACACGCGCGCGCGGCGTGGTCGGGCTGCGGGATCGGCGCGCCCCAGAACGCCACGACCCCGTCGCCTTGGAACTCCTTCACGGTGCCGTCCTCCTCGAGCACGGCGCCGCAGACCGCGTCGAAATACTCGTTGAGGTGCGCGACGACGGCTTCCGGCGCGAGCTCCTCGGCGAGTGACGTGAAGCCGCCGAGGTCGACGAACATCACCGTCAGCTCGCGGCGCGCGCCCGCGAGCGCGACGCGCCCGGGATCGCGCAACAGCTCCGCCGCGACGTTCTTGCTCACGTAGCGCTCGAGCGTGCTCTTGATCAGCTCGCGCTCGCGCAGCCCGGCCGCCATCTCATTGAACGCCTCGCCGAGTGACTCGAGCTCGTCGCCGGTGGCGATCTCGACGCGCGCGTCCAGGTCGCCCGCGCCGATCCTGCGCGCGGCGCGGCCGAGCGACGCCACCGGCCTCGTGATGCCGCGCGCCAGCGCGTAGCCGACGCCGAGGGCCGCGGCGAGCACCAGGAGTCCGACACTGAGAAGTGTCGTGCGGAGGTCGTGGAACGCGGCGATCTCCTGCGCCAGCGAGGTGAGCAGCAGAAACCCGGCGTTTGCCTCCGGCGTCCCCGGGTCGAGCTCGGAGCGCAGCGCGAGGAATCGCTCCGGCCCGAGCCGCAGCTCCGCGATTCCGACGCTCGTCGGCTGCTTCGCGCCGCGCCGCGCCAGCCGCTCGAGCGCCCGAGGCAGGGCCCCCTCCTGCGCCACCGACAAAGTCGTCGCCAGCACTTGCCGGCGCGAGATGAGCGCGAGATCGACCCCCGTGATCGAGCGCAGCGACTCGAGCAGCTCGCGGTCGAGCGGCTCGCCGAGCAACACGATCCCGTGTACCTCGTCGCCGAACACGACCGGCTCGCCGCGCACGAGATAGAGCGCGGGCGAGGGATAGGCGGGCGCGAGCCGCGCGTCGCCCACGCGCGCGTCCGAGTCGAGCCAGATCCAGGTCGCGCGCGCACCGGCAGCGACGTCGCGCACGAGCCCGAGCGCGAGCAGGTCTTGACCGTAGCGCTCGGGATCGGCGCGGCTGTACAGCAGGCGCCCCTCGGCGTTGGCGAGCGCGAACACGACCAGCTTCGGGTCGAGCGCGAGCGAAGGCAGCGCGGACTGCAGGCGCAGGTTCGCGTCGTGCAGCGCGTCCTCGGTCTTCGCGACGCCTACGCCGAGATCCGCGCCGGCGAGCGACGCCGTCGACAGGATCGTGCGCAGCTGCGGGTTCGCGCGCGAGAGAGCGTCGATCTCGGCCGAGGCGTAGCGCGCACGCAGGAGCTGTAGCTCGTGAAACGCCACGAGCGTTCGGTCGAAGCGCGCGCGTGACTCGTCGCGCGCGCGTCGCAGTGCCGCGTCCTGCGCGACGACCAGCGCCACCGCCAGCGCCGCGCCGACCAGGCTGCACAGGGCGATCCAGATCTTCGTGCGGAAGCGCAGGCGCAGGCGCGCCGCCATCAGTCGTGACCGTAGTCCGAGGGCGGCGGGTACGGCGTGCCGTCCTTGCGCAGGTGCGGTGGGGTAGTCTGCGTCTGCTCGAGCACGAGCTCCGCCTTGAACTCGCCGCCCGGCGCGAGCTCCAGCGCCTCCGTCACTCGCTGCGCGCCCGGCATCCAGGCGTTGAGCGCGAGCTTGCCGGGCCGCACGCCGCGCAGCTCGAACGCGCCGTCCTCGCCCGTGACGGCGAAGGCTCGGTTCTCGAGCACGACCACGTACGAGATCATCTGCGGGTGGATGTTGCAGTAGACCGGCACGAGCCCCGCCTTCGCGAACACCTGCGCTCGAGGCGGGTCGGTCGACTTGTACTGACCCAGATCGAAGGACAGGGTCGGCGAGACCGAGAAGACGTTGTGATACAGCCGATCCCGGTTGGGAAAGCTCACCGTCTGGCCGGCGACGATCGGCAGGATGCGTGGCGCGAAGCGCTCGTTCTGCTGCGCGAGCGTGACTTCTTCGCGCGGCGGCGGCTCCTCGTAGCCGGTCACGTACACGACCACGCCGCTCTTGTCGTCGCTCTCGCCGATCGCGCCGAAGAAGCCCTTCTTCATCACTTTGACCACACCTCGGATCGTCGCCGAGGCGGCGTCCGCGGCGCGGGCGAGCTCGGGGACGGCGAGCGCGAGGCAGAGCAGCGCGAACGCGAGGCGGCGCATCGCCTAGATCACTCCGCGCTCCCGCAGCCCGGCGCGCTCCGCGGCGTCGACGCCGAGCTCTTCGAGCAACGCGTCGGTGTGCGCGCCGAGCGCGGGTGCGGCCGAGCGAACCCGCAGGGGCGTGCGCGAGAATTTCGGCGCGGGGCCGACGAGCGGCGCGTGCTGCCCGTTCTCGAGCTCCACCGTCTGCAGCATGTCGCGCTCGCGCACGTGCGAGTCACTCGCGGCATCGGCATACTGGCGAACGGCCGAAACAGGGAGGCGCGCGGCGACGAGTGACTCTACGACCTCGGCCACGGTCTTCGCGGCGACCCAGCTCTCGACGAGCGCCTGCAGCTCCGGGCGCCGCTTCACGCGCTCGCGTCCGGTCGCGTACTCGGCCCGGCTCGCGAGCTCCTTGTGCCCCATGAGCTCGGCCAACACGCGCCAGTGTTGGTCCAGAAGAACGCCCAGCATCACGAAGCCGTCCTTGCAGCGGTACACGCCCGCGGGCGCGGCGACCACGAACTGACTCCCCATGCGCGGCAAGTCGACGCCGAGCGCGGCAAGCATCGGATAGCCGTTCGACTGGAACAGGAGCGCGTCCTGGAGCGCCACGTCGACGTGTTGGCCTTCGCCGGTGCGGTCGCGGTGGCGCAGCGCGGCCAGCGCCGCGAGCGCGCCGTGCAGGCCGCCGAGGTCGTCGCCGATGAACGTCGGCGCCTTCACCGGAGGTCCGCCGGGCTCGCCGTTCAGTGACAGCCAACCGCTCGAGGCCTGCGCCATCGGATCGTAGCCCGCGCGCTCGCGGTCGGGCCCGAACTGACCGAAGCCGCTGATCGAGACATACACCACATCGGGTCGCACCGCGCGCACGTGCTCGTAGCCGATGCCCCAACCGTCCATCGTTCCGGGGCGGAAGTTCTCGACGACGACGTCGGCAGAGCAGACGAGCTGGAGAAACAAGTCACGGCCTTCCGCCTGGCGCAGGTCGAGCGTGAGGCTGCGCTTGTTGCGGTTCACGGTCGTGTGCATGAACGAGAGCGCGGGCTCGGGTCCGGGGAGGAACGGCGGTAGACGGCGCGCGATCTCGCCCTCGGGAAGCTCGACCTTGATCACGTCTGCACCGAAATCGGCGAGCACGCACGCGCACATCGGCCCGGCCCAAGTCGTGGTCGCTTCGACGACGCGCACGCCGGCCAGCGGCCCCGTCAGATCCGGACGCGCGCGGCGGAAGAACTCGTCCTTCGTCAAGGCACGAGGAGACACGCGGCCGCGCGGCTCGAGAGACCGACGCCGCGCCGGCCCTGACGCATGGTGTTGCGGTCGTGGCCGTTGGTGCAATAGCCGAGCGAGATCCCGGTCTTCGGGTCCGCCCAGGCGATCTGTCCGCCGGCGCCGCCGTGGCCGAACGCGAGCTCCGAGTTCGTGTGACCGAAGCCGCGATACGTGCGGTCCGCGTCGCCGGCGACGATCACGCCGAGCGCGCGGTTCGCGCGCTTCTTGAACAAGAGGTCGCGCAAGTCGCCGGAGCGGACCTCCCGCGCCGTCGCGAGTGTCTCGGTCTTCCAGATCTCCCGACCCGCGAGTGACTTGCCGCCGTCGAGCAGCGCTTGGTAGAAGAGCGCGAGCTCCGCCGCGCTCATCGTGCCGCCGCCGCCCGGAATGCCCGCGCCGCGCACCTCGGGCCGGTTGAAGCTGGTGATCGCGTCCTCGGTGACTTCGGTGACCGGCGGCACGGGGATGCCGAGCTTGCGGTAGTCCTCCTCGGTGAGCGCTTCACCGACGTGCACGCAGTCGGCCAGCCGGTCGTGCAGCTCGCGCGGCAGTCCGACCCACAGGTCCTCGAGGCCCAGCGGCAGCGCGATGCGCCGACGCACGAACTCGCCGTAGCTCTCACCCGAGAGCCGCTCGATGATGTCTGCGATCACGTACATCGACGAGCTCGGGTGATACTCGAACTTGGAGCCGGGTGCCCAGTTGAGGCGCCATGACGCGAAACGTTCCCGACGCTTTTTGGTGTCGAGGAATTCCGGTGGCACGAACGGCGCGTGCGGGAAGCCGGCCGTGTGCGTGAAGAGCTGCTCGATCACGACGTCCTGCTTGCCGTTCTCGCGGAACTCGGGCACCAGCTCCGACACGCGGCGCCGGACGTCGAGCTTTCCCTCCTGGATCAGCAGCCAGGCCGCCGCCGAGGTGATCGCCTTGGTCGACGAGAAGACACAGTAAAGTGTCTGGTCGGTCGCTTCTTCCACGCGCGTGCCCTTGCGCACGCGGCCGAAGCTGCGCATGCCGGCGATCCTCCCGTTGCGCGCGATGGCGATCTGCGCGCTCGGCAGAAGGCCCTCGCGCACTTCCTTCTCGGCGCGCTCGAAGAGCGCGTCGAGCTGTTTCGAGTCGATCCCCACGTCCTCGGGCGTCTTGGCGACGAGTCTTTGGTCGAGCATCGCGCGAGCATACCATCAGGGCTCGGGCTCGGGTTCCTCGCCGCGCTTGATCTGGAACGAGAGACCGGCGCGGCCGACCTCGCCCTCGGCGCGCTCGAGCGCACGCGGACCGAAGCGCGTGCGGATCTGGTCGAGCGCGTGGTTCAGGCGCGTGCGCTTCTCGCGCTCCCCATGGGTCTCGGCGAGCAGCGAGAGTTGCTCGGCGCCGAGCTCCTCGAGCCGCTCGGCCGCGAGGCCCACGAGCCGGATCGGCTCCTCGAGCGCGGCGCGCGTGAGCAGCGCGCAGCCGGCCGCCGCGAGCGCGCGCCCGTCGTCACTCGGCTCGGGCAGCGTCTGCGAGCGAGTCAGGATCGGGAACTTTCCACGCCCGAGGCTGCGCGCGAGCTTCAACTTCAAGCGCACGCCGCGCGCGCGCACGCGGTCGACGCGCAGGCGGCGCGCGACGGCATCGGCGTGCGCGCGAATCGCACGCTCGATCACTTTCGGATCCGAGACGTCGCGCTCGAAGGTGTTCTCCTCGGAATACGACTTCGCCTCGCGGTATGGCTCGACCTCGCGCTCGTCGTCGCCGCGCGCGAGCCGCGCCGCGGCGGGGCCGAAGCTGCCGAGCAAACCTCGGAGCTCCTCGTCGCCGCGGCGCGCGAGCTCGCCGATCGTCGCGATGCCGGCGCCCTCGAGACGCGCGCGCGCGACCGGACCCACGCCCCAGATGCGCCCCACGGGCAAGGCCGCGAGAAACGCGGCGACCTGGCCGGGCGGGACGACCAGCAGCCCGTCGGGCTTGGCCAAGTCACTCGCGATCTTCGCGACCAGCTTGACCGGTGCGAGGCCGACCGAGACCGCGAGCCCCGTCTCGACGCGCACCGCTTCGCGCAGGCGCGCCGCCGTTCGCTCGGGCGCGCCGAAGAGCCGCTGCGTGCCGCTGAGATCGAGAAACGCTTCGTCGAGCGAGATACCTTCGACGGCGGGCGTGAAGCGCTCGAAGACGGCGAAGATGCGCCGGCTCTCGCGCTTGTAGACCGCCATCCGTCCCGGCACGAAGATCGCGTCGGGACAGAGCTTGCGCGCCTGCGCGGACGGCATCGCCGAGTGGATGCCGAAGGCGCGCGCCTCGTAGCTCGCGGCCGCGACGACACCTCGCGCTGACGCGCCGCCGACGACGACGGGCTTCCCGCGCAGCGACGGGTCGTCGCGCTGCTCGACCGACGCGTAGAACGCGTCCATGTCTGCGTGCAGGATCGCGCGCTCGGCCTCCACGGCGGCGAGCTTGGCGCGCGGGCCGCGCGCCTGCAATCCGCGCGCTAGGCGCCAGACCGGCGCCGCACATCCGTCAGGCGACTTGGCGGCGCAGCGAGAACGCGACGAGCGCGGCCCCGAACGCGTACAGCAGCACGGTGCTCGGCTCGGGGATCGGGTTCGTGTGTCCGAAGAAGAGCTGGTCCTGCTGGGTCCCGCTCACGGCCCAGATCGCGCTGGTCTCGTAACTCGACAGGTCGGCGCCGCCGATCTGGCCGAGGAACTGGCGCGACAGGTTCATCACGCCGTCGCTCGCGCCGCCCTTGGCGAGCGAGAACGCGCCGCCGTAGAGATCGTAGTTGCCTGGTGTCTCGGACATGACTTCCCAGATCGAGACCTGCAGCGCCGCGATCGCTGTCTCGCGCGTGACGCCGAATCCGAAGTCGGCGCCCGCCGGGTGCACCATGCCGCTGAGCTGCGGCTGGAACGTGTCGACGAGCCAAGCCGCGCGAATCACTGAGTCGGACAGCGCCGGGTCACGCAGGTCCCAGCCCGACGTCGTGCCGGGGCCGATGCTCTGCGCGAGGTCCACGCAGTATCCGAAACCGCTGGCGCCTGGAATCGCGAGGTTGAGCTGTGCGGTCGCGACGTTGCCGGTGTGGGCGGCCGAGACCACGTTCACCGATTCGCCCAAGGTCCAGCCGCTGACCGCGAGGTTCGCGGCGGAGGCATCGCCCGCGGCCAACGCGAGGAGACACAGAGTGGTGGAGCCCAGCCAGGTGCGAAGCGAAGTGGGGGTGTTCATCGGGCGCGTTCAAGTGCAACGCCCGTGCCGCGGCCAGAATCGCGCTGCGCGGCCCGCGCGGGCACGGGCAGAAAACCGACGGATGAAGCTGCGCGCAAGTTGCAGACTTGCTGCCGATAGGAGGGAAATAACATGGCTTCCAATCCCGAGCCCGACGAAGCCGAGCTCGCGACGCTCGTGGCGGGCATGGCGCACGAGATCAACAACCCGATCAGCTACGTGATCGGGAATTTGAACGAGCTCGCGAGCATCTCCGCGACGCTGGCGGATACACTGGCGCGCTATCGAGACGAGCTGCGCGGCCTGGCCGGTGACTCCGCGGCGACCCGCATCGCCGAGGTCGAGTCGAAGCTGCACGAGCTGGGCGGCTTCGCGCTGGCCGAAGAGCTGCTCGCCGACGCCTCCGAGGGCGCACACCGGATCCGCGATCTCGTGCGCGACCTGCTCTCAGTGTCGCGCTCCTCCCACCTCGTGTCGGGGCCGTTGCGCATCGACGAGGTGCTCGAGCAGACACTGCGCCTGGTCGCGCGCCCGCTGGCGGCGCGCGCGGAGCTGGTGCGCGACTTCGCCGCGACGCACATCGTGTTCGGCGACGCGGCGCGCCTGGGCCAGGTGTTCCTCAACCTTCTCTGCAACGCGCTCGACGCCTGCGCCGCCGCGCCCGAGCGCGCGCACCGCATCCACGTGCGCACGCGCGATCTCGCGCGCGCCGTGCGCATCGAAATCGACGATACGGGCTCGGGCATCGAGCCCGGCGAACGAGCGCGCGTATTCGCCCCGTTCGTCACCACGAAGCCCGCCGGCGCGGGCACCGGATTGGGGCTCTACGTATCGAGGCGCATCGTCGCCGCGCACCGCGGCGAGATCGGCTTCGAGAGTCTGCCGGGAGGCGGTACGCGCTTCTGGGTCGAGCTGCCCGTGATTCCCGTGGCGAAGTAGTCAGTCACTCTCCGCGCTGCGCCAGAACGGGAAGAAGTTGAACCACTGGTAGGGCGTCTCGATGCAGTCCTGCTCGAGGATCCCCGCGAAGCGCTGGGCGAGCTCTTCCGCGCGCTTGGCGCGCTCGCTGCGCGGCACGACGCCCGCGGGCGCGAAGGCCCGCGTGCGCGCGGTGTAGCGGGCCGGCCCGGTGCGCACGCAAGTCGTGAGCAGCATCGGGCAGCCGAGCACGCCCTGCAGCAGGTAGGGGCCGAGCGGGAGCTTCGCCCGCCGGCCGAGAAACGACACCGACACCGTGCGGTGTTGCTCGGAGGGCCAGATGCGATCGCCCAGGATACCGACGAACTCGCCGCGCGCGAGCGCGGCGCGCATCTCGAACACGGCCGCGAGCGACCCGGGTTCGACGTGGATCAGGCGCAGCTCCCGCCCGGCCCGCAGCTTCTCGAAGAACGAATTGATGCGCTCCGCGTGGCGCGTGAACATGAGCACGTTCAGCCTGATGCCCGTTTGCGCCGAGAGCTCGCGCAGCATGTCGAAGCTGCCCAGGTGCGAGCTCAACAGGATGGCGCCGCGCC
>JBGQIB010000100.1:0-16405 GCA_041498295.1 bacterium
GGGCGAGCGCGGCGTCGAGGGCGACACCGAGCTGCGCAGCGTCGCCGTGTGCGCGCGCTGCGACCGCGAGCTCGCAGCTCGCGCGCGCGTACACGCGCAGCGCGACGTCGAGCCCGACCTGCGCTGGGCGCAAGTCGACGAGCACGATCTCCGTCGCGTCCGCCGGCGCGCCGGCGGCGGCACGCGCGCAGCTCCCGACGGCGCCGGCGGCGGCACGCGCGGGCGCGCTCACCGCCACACTGGCCGTTTCGAGCCGCAGGCGCACGCGCTCCACGAGACCGGCGCGCGCCGCTTCGAGTGCCTCGGGAATCACACCGCCCGAGACGCTGACTCGGTGCGCGGGCGCCGGACTTTGCGCGTACGCTTGGCACACGGCGCCAAATGCGCCGAGCGCGAGGCAGGCGATTCCCAGGCCGCGCCGCGCGGCGGACTTCGAGCTGCGCATCTCCTGGCCATCGGAAGCGTGCCGACGCTGATTGAGGTGAGTCGTCGCCCTACGCCGTCCATACCCATCGCGGGCGGATCCCCGGAGACACCCGCGCCACGACTCGGTGTAGGATCCCCGCGCGCCCGCGCCCCGCGGAGCGCGAAACCGGAGGCGCCCTTGAAGCTCTTCAACGCGAATCTCTCCCCGTACGCGTCGCGCGTCCGCGTCGCGATCTACGCCAAGAACCTGTCCGTGGAAATCGCGTCGCCTCCGGGCGGCACCGGGTCGGCGGAGTACAAGCGGCTGAACCCCACCGGGAAGGTGCCGGCGCTCGAGGTCGACGGCGTCGTGATCGCGGAGTCGGAGGTGATCAACGAGTTTCTCGAGGATCGCTTTCCGACGCCGTCGCTGCGCCCTGCGGACCCGCTGGCGCGCGCGCGCATGCGCCTACTCGGGCGGTTCGCCGACCTGTATCTCGCGCCTTCGCTCGGGGCCCTCTTCGGGCAGATGAATCCCAAGACGCGCGACGCAAAGCTCGTCGCCGAGAAGCTCGCCGAGCTCGCGCAACGCCTCGACCAGCTCGAAGAGCTCGTCGTCGCGGGACCGTACGCGGCCGGGGCGGAGCTGACGCTCGCTGACTGCGCGTTGGCGCCGATGTTCTTCTTCTTCACGCGCCTCATGCCCGCGCTCGGCGCGCCGAGCCCGCTCGACGGACGGCCGAAGCTCGCGAAAGTGGGCGCGACCGTCGCCCAACACCCCGCGGTGTCGAAGGTGATGGCCGAGATGGGCGCGGCGATGGCTGAGCGGATGGGAGGAGCGGCTCGCGCCTAGCGGGACGAGGTCGGACCCTTGCGATCTCGCTCTCTCAAGTTTGTCGCGGGCGCCTTCCGACTGAAGCCAACATGGATCATCTCCACTTGGTTTACGAGGACGAGCTGCTGAAGCTCTTCTGGGACACGAGTGCCCGCTACCACGTCGCGGAATGGCAAGGCGCGGTGAAGGGCGACAAGCTGCGCACAGCGGCCTACGCGTGCGTAAATGCGTCGCGCACGCGGCCCTCGGCGAAGTGGCTCGCGGACGCCGCGGGGATCGGTGTCCTCGAACGCGCGGACCAGCAGTGGATGGTCGAGGACTTCTATCCGCGGCTGGCGCGAAATGGCGTGCAGCACGTCGCGTTCGTCACGCTGATGCACCTGCCGGTGCGCCACATGAACAAGGCGTTCGAGAAGGGCTCGATCGAGTTCCAGTACCAGGAGACGCGCGCGGAAGCCGTCGCCTGGCTCGCTTCGCGCCCCGGCTGAAGTCTCCGGGTCACATGCGGCGGCGCGCGAGTAGACCGATCGTCACGACTCGTTGCTCCGCCCAGCGCGCCTTGTACGCCGACTCTGAGCCCAGGTCGTAGGCGGTGACACCGTCCTGTGACAGGCGCGCGATCGTCTCGAGCTGCAGCGCGTTGCCGAGCCCGAGCGCGCGGAAACGCTCGTCGAAGCTGAACTGCAGGCCCCGGAAGGTCGTCCCGGCCAGGCCGCCGCTGAGGTAGCCGACGTCCTCTCCGCCGCGCGTCGCCAACAGGATGCGCAGGGCGCCGCGCGCGGCGAGGCGCGGAAACATGCGTGCGTAGAACTCGCGCATCGGCCCGCGGTCGACGCCGTTCTCGGTCGCGGCCTTCCAGCTGCGCCGCTCGACCGCGAGCACGCGCGCATATGCGTTCTCCGCTTCGCGTTCCGACGCGACCTCGAGCGGCGCGAACTCGATCCTCTCGGCGCGGACGCGCCGCAGCGCCGCACGCAGGCCGGCGCGGAACTTCGCGCTTCGGCGCGCCAGGAAGCCGTCGACGTCGTCGAGTAGAGCGACGCAGCGCGTCGTCGTCGACGCGTGGGCGAGCGAGTGAGTCGGGGCGAGCGCTCGGACCAGCGCCTCGCTGCGCGCGGCATTCGGCGGAAGCCCCGCGAGGTGGACGACGCCGCGCGCGCGCGGGTGCAGCCTCAAGAGCTCGAGCAAGAGCTCGACCGCGCCGGCCCCGACGAGCGGCGACGCAAACGACCACATCCCTTCGAGCGGGGCGAGCAGGGGGCCCTGGGACTGGAGCACGACGAACGCGGCGCCGCTGCGCGCGCCGACGACCTCGTGGCCCGGATGGAACGCGTCGTGGAAGGGCAGGAGCCAGTCACTCCGCGTGCAGAAGCGATCGACGTCCGGATCGGCGGCGACGCACGCGTCGTACTCCAGCGCGCAGCGCTCGAGGGCGGCTCGATCGAGAAGCTCCACCTGCGCTACGCGACCCGCCGGGGCGGGTAGACGGCGTCGGCATCGAGCGGCCAGATCGGCCGTCGCGTGCGTGCGCGCGCGAACGTCTCGATGGCCTGAGTCGTGAGTCCCGGCGGATCGGCCGTGAGGATCGCGCTCGCCAGTGACTCGAAGCCGGCTCGGAAGTGGTGACTCGACTTCAGCGCGACGATCTTGTAGCGCGAGACGTCGATCCCGTGCACGCGAAATACCTCCGCGTCGAACGTTTGCTGAGCGCGCGAGGAGACGAGCACGTCGACGCCGCCGATGCGCAGGCACGCCATCGGCCCCAGATTCATCTCGACCCCCGCGAGCATCGCGCGCGGCGTGAAGCGCCCGTTCGATAGGGCTCTCACATCGCCGTGGACGTGCAAGGGCGCGCCGTGCAGCCCGTCCGACTTGCCGCCGAGCGCGACGTCGAGCTGCGCGCCGAGGCCTGCGGCGTGCGCGCGTCGCGCGACCTCTGCGTCGGCAATGAAGCCGAAGCAGGCGTCGTCGACGCGGGCGTCGAGCAGCGCGCGCAGCAAGTGAGTGCCGTCTCCCGGCGCGCCGCCGCCGGGGTTGTCGGAGGTCTCGTTGATCACGATCGGCCGGCAGGGAAGGGCGCGCGCCTGCGCGATCGCTGCCTCGCACGACAGGGTCGAGGCGCGAAACGCCTCGCGCATCTTCCAAACGAAGCGCGCCACCGCTCGCGCCGCGTCGCGCGCGAGCTCGCGGTCGCCGTCCGCGCTGGCGACCACGCTGGCGCCGGAGAGCGGCGTGTCCGCATAGGGGAAGCCGTGGAAGAACGCGCAGTCGAGCACGCCGGCGCGGCGCCTCTGCTCGGCGCAGGCGGCGTTCACGGCGGCGCCGGGACCGAACGTCGTCGGCGTCGGCGGCAACAAGAGCGGCAGGCGCTCGACGTGAGTCACGGGCTCGACCCGCCGCGCGAGAAGTCCAGGCAGGCAGAGCGCCGCCTCGCGGCCGCGCTCGAAGGTGTCGACGTGCGGATAGTCGCGGCACGGGAAGAGCCCGTCGAGCGCGTCGGCCATCGCCTGCGAAACATTTCCGTGTAGGTCGAAGGTGGCGACCACGGGGACCGAGGGACCGAGCCGATCGCGGACTCGCTGGCACAGGTCCGCCTCGACGTCGTCGACGCCCTCGGCGAGCGCGGCACCGTGCAGCGCCAGCGCGACGGCGTCGACCTGGCCCGCGCGAAGCAGCGCGCACTCGAGCTCCTCTCGCAGCTGCGCGTAGCTCGCCGCCGCGATGACACCGGATGGCGTCGCGCCGATCGCGACCAGCGGCCGCACGTCCGCGCAGATCTCCTCGAACCCCGCGAGCAGACCGCCGAGCGCCGTGCGCGTGTCCTTGGCGCGCTGCAAGATCTCGGCGCCGCGCGCGACGTGGAAGTCGGCCGAGGTCGTCAGCTGGGCTCGGTACGAGTGAGTCTCGTGTTGAAAGCTGGCCAGCGCGACGCGCACGCGCGCTAGAGCCCGAAGCCGCCGACCCGGCCGAGCAGCGCCGCACCGGCGTTCGTGAAGACGGTGTCTTGCAGCGACGCGTGCTGGGTCAGCGTGTGGATGTCGCGCAGGCGCCGCTGCAACGGCGAAGTCTCGTACAGCGCGCTGCCGCCCGCGGCCGTGTAACACACGTCGACGACGCGGGCGGCCGCCTCGGCGACCCATGCGCTCGTCTGGAGCACGCGCGGCACGAACGGCAGGTCGACGTTGCCCGCGCACGCCTTCGACCAGAGCTGCTCGGCGCGCTCGCGCAGCATCGCGCGCGCGGCGAGGACGTCGGCCTCGGCGTGGCCGAGCCGGTGCTGGAAGAGCGCTGAGTCGGGGAGCGCGGTCGACGCGTAGAGGCGCTTCTTCTTGGTGCCTGCGAAGGCCACGAGATCCGCGAGCGCTCCCTCGGCGATGCCGAGCGCCACCGCGCCGATGTGCAGCGACGCCTGCAGAATCGCTCCTTGGAAGAGCGGGCCGGGCAGCGTGGGTACGCCGCCGAAGAGCAAGAAGCTCCGCTCGCTCGGCACGAACAAATCGAGCGCTTCGATGTCGTGACTCCCGGTGCCCCGCAGGCCCGATGTGCGCCACGTGTCGTGGATCGTCCAATCGCGCGCAGGCGTCAGTGCGCAGCGCAGACTCGGCGGCGCCGAAGCCTCGGCGGCCTGCTCCGCGTCGCCGACGACGGCGCAGTTCCCGAACAGCCAATCGGCGTGCTGGCAACCGCTCGCGAAGCCCCAACGGCCGCTGACTCGAAGGCCGCCGGCGACCGGGGTCGCGCGTCCTTGCGGCGCGAACGCGCCCGCGATGATCACGTCGGGGCCCGCGGCGTAGATCTCGTCGAAGGTCTTGCGCGGGAGCAGCGCGAGGAGCTGCGGCGACTCACAACCGATCATCACCGTCCAGCCAGTCGCGCCGTCGGCGGCGGCGAGCTCGGCCAGAATGTCGATCGTCGGGGGATACTCGACTTCGAGCCCGCCGTGAGCGCGGGGCAGGAGCATGCGGAAGAAGCCGGCGCTGCGCAGCTCGTCGACCAGGTCGAGGGGGATGCGGCGCGCGTGCTCGATCTCGGCCGCGCGCGCTCGGATGCGCGGCGCCAGCTCGCGCGCCGCGGACAGCATGCTCTCGGCGGGCGACGACAACTCAGTCCTCCGCGAAGTAGCGCCGACGCGCGCGCTCGCTGACGTCGACGTCCGGCCCGCGGCCGACGAGATCGGGCAGGCGGTCCGGCTCGACCGTGACCTTCGCGAAGAAGCGCTGCCGGCGCGCGTCGGCCTCGGGGCCGACGTCGAATTGCATCTGCGTCAGCCAGTCCTCGACGGTGCGCAGGCGCGCGTAGTAGCGGTCGTGCTCGTCGGCGTAGGCGTGGATCGCCGCGTCCCAGTCCGAGGACGCGAGCAGCGCGTCGCGCAGCACGCGCGCGTCGCGGAACGTGAGTGACATCCCGGCGCCCCAGACGGGATCGCTGCACGCAGCCGCGTCGCCGATCAGCGCGACGCCTTCCCGGATCGGCTGGTCGACGCGTGAGTCCGCGCCTTCGAAGGCCGCGAGCGGTCCAGCCGGCCGGACCCGCGCGAGCCAGGCTTCCGGAACGCCGGCCGCGTGACACGCGCGCACGAAGTCGGGAATGCGCTCCTTCCCGGAGTAGCGACGCACGCCGGTGTCGGAGCGGTAGGCCATGTAGGCGCGCAGCACTCCCTTGCCCTGGGGGAAGAGCAGTGACTCCTCCGCGCCGGCGAGATTCCAGAGCAGGCAGCTCGTGTCGTCGGGGCCGTCGTAGTCCTGGAACAGGACGCCGGCGAGGCACAGCCGCTCGGGATCGCGCTTCTCGCTGAAGCCCAACCAGTCGCGCAGCTTCGAGCCACGGCCATCGGCGCCGACCACGAGGCGCGCGCTCGCGGCCTCGTCACCGCCGTCCACGCGGAAGCGCACCGACGGCGCCTTGCCGGGGAGGACCTCGGTTACGGTCGCGCCGCGCCGGACCTCGGCTCCGGCCGCCGCGGCCGCCGCGAGCACCGCCTCCTGCAGTCCCGGATGCGAGAGACACCGCGGTGGCGCGCACGGATCCTTGGGGTCGGAGAAGTCACGGCGATTCACACGCATCGGCCCGATGTAAGTGTCGAGCAGGTGCGTGGCATGTGCGCCCGCGCTGGACAGCGCGTCCGCGAGGCCGAGCGCCACGGCCTCGGCCACGCCCCAGGACTCGAGATACTCGCCGCGCACACGGTCGCGAAAGCGCGTCTCGCGCTCCAGCACCAGCACGCGCACGCCGCGCTCCGCCAGCGCGCGCGCCAACGCGGCGCCGCCCAGTCCGCCGCCGACGCAGATGACGTCGTAACTCAAGGGACTCAGCGCCCGCGCAGCGCGGGCAGAACCTCGCGCTCGAGCAGGGTCCGCGAGCGCTGTGCCTCCTCGCGGTTCGCGTCGAACGACGCACCGGTCAGCACGAGCTTGGAAATACCGGTGTCCACCAGCTCCTGGAGGCGCGCGACGCAAGACTGTGTCGGGCCGATGATCGCGAAACGGTCGAGGAATTCGGCATCGAGCGCCGCTGCGTGGCGCGCCCGGCCCAGTGTGTGATTCGCGCGGTCGTAGCGCGCGTGGATGCCCTCGAAGACGGCGCGGTCCTCGGGCTTCGTGCCGTCGGCCGAGCTGCCGCGCATGCCCGAGAAGTGAGCGAACGTGCCGACCCCGCCGCGCACCAGCTCGCGCGCGATCGCGACGTCGGGGTGCGGCGCGACGTTCGCGTAAGCGCCGAACTGCAGCGCATCCGGATCCAAGCCCGCTGCGCGACGCGCCGCGCGCGCCTTCTCGATCCCCCAGAGCAGTCGCTCCGGGTTGGCGCCGAGCGCGAACGTGATCCGATCCGCGATGCGCGCCGCGAGCTCGATCACGCGCGGCCCGGTCGCCGCGACGTCGATCGGCACCGGCGGAAGGCGCAGCTCGCCGAGCCAACGCAGGCGACTCTCGAAGCCGTCGATGTCGACCGCACCGCCGCGCAAGTAACTCGCGAGCTGGGACAGGAAGCTCTCGAACACCGGCAGCGACGCGGGCTCGAGCCCGATCTGGAACAACGCCGAGTCACCGCGGCCCACGCCGAGCACCGCGCGTCCGTTGGAGAGCGCGTGCACCGTCGCGATCGCGGATGCGGCCGCCGCCGGGTGTCGCGTGACCGGGTTCGTGACTCCGGTCGCGAGCAACAGGCGGCTCGTCGCCTTCGCGGCCAACGCGAGACCCGCGAAGACGTCGCCTGTCAGGTTCTGCGAGTCGGTGAACGCGATGCCGTCGTAGCCGGCGGCCTCGGCGCGCGCCGCGAGGTCGCCCGAGTGCTTCGGCAGCGGCACGGAGATCGTCCAGACTTCGAGCGACTTGGCGCCAGCCATCGGCTTATCATGGCACGAACGCCCGGTGCGCAGTGAGGCGCAGCCGTACGAAGTTGGAAAGACGTATGCCGTACGCGAAGCGACCGGATTCGACTCTGTACTACGAGGCCCACGGCGACGGACCGGCCCTCGTGCTCGCGCACGGCGCTGGCGGGAACACGCTGATCTGGTGGCAGCAGGTTCCCGACTTCGCGCGCGACCGGCGCGTCGTGACGTTCGACCACCGCGGCTTCGGGCGCTCGACGTGCGCGCCCGCCGACTTCCACGCGCGCGAGTTCGCAGGCGACCTGCGCGCGATCCTCGACGCGGCGGGCATCGAACGCGCCGCTCTGGTGTGTCAGTCGATGGGCGGCTGGACGGGACTGCGCGCCGCGCTCGAGTTTCCCGAGCGCGTCGCGTGCCTCGTGCTCTCGGGTACACCGGGCGGTGTATTTACGCCGAGGGTGCTCGAGGCGTTCGCGCGCATCGGGCGCATCGCCGCGGGCGAGGGGATTCGCGGTGGTCCGGCGCTCGCGCCTGATTTCCCCGCGCGCGAGCCCGAGCTCGCGCTCCTCTACGACCAGATCAGCGGGCTGAATCCGGGACTGCCGCCGGCCGGGCTCGCGACGCTCGCACAGGCGCGCGTCGAGCCAGCGGAGCTCGCGGGCTTCGCGGTCCCGACGCTCATGGTCTCCGGCGAGCACGACCAGTTGTTCCCGCCCGACGTCCTGAAGGAAGCGGCGGCGCAGATCCCGGGGTGTCGCCTGGTGAGCTTCCCGGGCGCGGGTCACTCGCCGTACTTCGAGGACGCGCCGCGCTTCAACCGGCTGGTCGCGGAGTTTCTCCGCGAAGTCGGCGCCTAGCGAGTCAACGCGTGTGGCGCGCGGCCTGCGCCGCTTCCCAGTTCTTCCCGTCAAACGTGACGAGCGCGAAGCGCTTCCAGGTGTCGCCGTCGAGGCAGCGAATGTTCACGTCGACCTTGTCGGGATCGGAGCGCGGCGTGTAGAAAGGGTGAATGCCGCAGACGGAGCAGAAGCGGTGCTTCGCGACACCCGTGTTGAACGTATACGTCGTCAGCAGCTCGGAGCCGCGCAGCAGCTCGAACCGTTCCGGCGGCACGACCAAATGCGTCATCCCCTTCTTCGTGCACATCGAGCAGTTGCACTCGCTCGCGACGAAGTTCTCGACCCGCACGCGGAAGCGCACGCCTCCGCAGTGACAGCCGCCTTCCAACGACTCGCCTGACGCCATCCTCGGAACTTAGCGCAGCGTGCCGATGCGCTCGCCCAAGCGCAGGCGCGAACCGGTCGGCTTCGCGTCGAGCTCGACGGCGCCGCGCGGCGCGGCGAGCACGAGCGTGGAGCCGAACTCGAAGTGGCCCCATTCCTGTCCCTTCGCGAGCGGGATGCTGGCCGGGTACGCGCGCTCCTCGGCGCGCGCGCCGCGAACGTTCGTCTCGGGCGCGTCGAAGCGCAGGCGGATCTTCCCGACCAGGGTCGCTCCCACGGCGACCATACACAGAAGAGCGTCACCCCGGCGCGCGCGCATCCACGCCGCGATCCGCTCGTTCTGCGCGAACAAGCCAGCGACGCCCTCGAGCCCGATCCGGTTCACCGGCCACAGTGTCCCGGGGATGTAGCGCGCGCGCTCGACGCGCACGTCGCAGGGCGCGTGGAAGCGATGATAGTCGCGCGGGGCGAGATAGAACGTTGCGAAGGCGCCGCCCTCGAGCGCGGCGGCGGCGTCGCGCGAGGCCAACAAGTCCGCGAGCGCGTACGGGCGCCCCTTCACTTGCAGCAGTCGACCCGCTTCGATGGCGCCCGACTCGCCCCACGCGCCGTCGCACGGCGCGACGAGCGCGCCGTCGCCGGGGTCGATGCGCCGCGCGCCTTCGCGAAGCGCGCGCGTGAAGAACGCTTGGAGTGATGCGAACGACGCGAGCGGATCGCGCACCTCCGAGAGATCCGCGCCCACCGCGCGCGCGAACAGCGCGATCTCGGCGCGCACCAGCGCTCGCGGCAAGCGCAGCGCGGCGAAGCGCCCCGCGGCGCGCGAGAGCAGGTTGCGAGGCAGAAGGCGCAGCACCTCTAGCGCGAGCGGCATGCGTGTCCTCTTCGGGGCGCGCAGGATATCGCCGGTCACCCGGGGCGGCGAGGCGCCTCAAGCGCACTGCGTCGATTGCCGACCCGTGCAACGGAATCTTTCGCGGAGCAGATCATGGCAGTGCGGAAAAAGTCGAAGAGGCCGAGTCGCAAAGCGACGCGGCGCGCGCGCCCGAGCCGCACGGTCACCCTACGCCGCAAGGCGCGGAAGGCGGTCAAGCGCACGGCGCGCAAGCGGGTAGCGCGCCCGGCTCTCAAGGCCAAGGCGCACAAGCGGCTGAGCGGCGAGCTCGCGCCCGTTCTCGCTCGGCCGACGGAGTTCTTCGAGGACTTGGCCGCGCCGCGCTGCCGCTCCCGCATTCCGATCGAGATCGAAGTCGCGGGCCGGCGCGAGCGCGGCGCCATCGTCGACATGTCGTCGACCGGCGCTCGCATCGTCGGCATCGCGATGAAGCTGCCGCCGGGAACGCCGCTGCAACTCCGCTACGCGTCGGGTATCGCGCCCGTGGCCGCGGAGATCGTCCGCGCGACCGGCGACGGCTTCGCCGTCCGAATTCTCCCTCGTTGAATTTCGGTCGGCTCCGCCGTGCTCCGTTGACTCAGCCCGCGAGGCAGGTGACGAGCCAGACTCCGACGACCAGGAGCACCAGGGCGACCTCGGCGATCGTCGTCGCCACACGCGCGGCCGGGACTGCCGGGTTGTATGCCCGCGCGCTCGCCAACTGGTGAAGCTCCGTATGACTCATCGCGATTCTCCCTGAGGTTCGCGCCGGAGTAGTGCAACGCGGGTGCCAGCGCGCTGTGCGCGCCTCACCGACGCGGCGCCTGCTCGCTGCAGCAAATTCGCTTCAAGCCACGCGCGGCTCGGGGCGGCCCTCGCCGCGCTTCACTGAGCTTCGTTCGGCTGCGCCTCACTGCGCGCTGCGCTTGCGTCAAGCGCGGCTGGTTACGCATTCTCCTGCTCGCATGCGCCTCAAGTACGGATGCAATCCCCACCAGAGCTACGCGGCGCTCGAGCCGCTCGACGGCGCCAAGCTACCGGTCGAGCTGCTGAACGGGACTCCGTCGTTGATCAACCTGCTCGACGCGCTGAACGCGTGGCAGCTCGTGTCCGAAGCGCGCGCGGCCCTGGGGCTCGCGGCTGCCGCGAGCTTCAAGCACGTCTCGCCCGCGGGCGCGGCCATCGCGGTGCCGCTGCCGGACGACCTGGCGCGCGCCTACGAGGTGCGCGGCGAGTCGCTTACGCCCGCGGCCACCGCTTACGTGCGCGCTCGCGGTGCCGACCCGAAGTGCTCGTTCGGCGACTTCGTCGCGCTGTCCGACACCGTCGACGAGCCGACCGCGCAGTTCCTGAAGGGCGTCGTCTCGGACGGCATCATCGCGCCGGGCTACGAAGCGAATGCGCTGCGCGCGCTGTGCGCGAAGAAGGGCGGCGGCTTCATCGTGCTGCAAGCGGACGCGGGCTTCCGGCCGCCCGCGCGCGAGGCGCGCGAAGTGTTCGGCGTGCGCCTGGTCCAGGACAGGAACGATCGGCGCATCACCGAAGCCGATCTCGCGAACGTCGTCTGCGGCGAGCTCGATCCGGCCGCGCGGCGCGACCTCGTGCTGGGCCTGATCACGCTCAAGTACACGCAGTCGAATTCGGTCGGCTATGCGCTCGACGGCCAGATGATCGGCATCGGCGCGGGCCAGCAGTCGCGCGTCGACTGCACCAAGCTCGCGGTCGCGAAGGCCGACGTCTGGCACCTCGGCCGACACCCGAAAGTGTTGGGTCTGCGCTTCAAGAAGGGCGTGAAGCGCCAGGATCGGATCAACTGGCGCATCCGCTACATCGAGGGCGACCTGGTCGCGGCGGAGGAGCGCGAGCTGCGCGAAGCGCTCGACGAGCCGCTCGCGCCGCTGACTCCTGAAGAACGGCGTGACTGGCACGAGAAGCTCGATCGCGTGGCGCTGGTCTCGGACGGCTTCATCCCGTTCCGGGACAACATCGACCACGCGGCGCGCCACGGCGTGAAGTTCATCGCGCAGCCCGGTGGCTCGACGCGCGACGGCGAGATCGAGGCCGCGTGTCGTGAGTACGGCATCGCGCTCGTGCACACGGGCCTACGCCTCTTCCATCACTGATGAGAATCCGCAGCTTCGAGGACGGGGACGAGGAAGACGTCGTCGCTCTCTGGCAGCGCTGCGGTCTGGTCCGGCCCTGGAACGACCCGCGCAAGGACATCGCGCGCAAGCGCAAGGTGCGGCGTGAGCTGTTTCTCGTCGGCGAGCTCGAGGGTGCCATCATCGGGTCGGCGATGGGCGGATACGACGGGCATCGCGGCTGGGTCAACTATCTGGCCGTCGACACCGCGCACCGGGGACTCGGACTCGGCCGAGCGCTCATGTCCGAGTTGGAGACCCGGCTGCGCGCGCTCGGTTGCCCGAAGCTCAATCTCCAAGTCCGCAGCGACAACTTGGCGGCTCTCGCATTCTACGAGAGACTCGGGTATCTGCAGGACGCCGCGGTGAGTCTCGGCAAGAGACTCGAGAGCGACGAGGCCTGATGCCGGTTCGACTCGAGCGGCCGAGCGCGCATCCGCACGTGGCGCTGGTCACGATCGACCGCCCGGAGCGCGCCAACGCGCTCGATCTCGCCATGCTGCGCGAGCTCGCGGGCGCGTGGCGAGCGATCGCGGCCGACACCGATTTGCGTTGCGCGATCGTCACCGGAGCGGGCGAGCGGGTGTTCTGCTCGGGCATGGACATGCGCGCGACGATCCCCGTCTCACAGGCGCTCGCCCGCGGCGAGCGGGTCGATCCCGCTGGCTTCGAGGGACTGCGCTCCGTGTCGACCGCGCTGCTCGCGGGATTCGATCTCGGCGTGCCGCTGGTCGCCGCGGTGAATGGGCACGCGCGCGCCGGGGGCTTCGATCTCTTGCTCGCCAGCGAGCTCCGCGTCGCCGTTCCCGAGGCGACGTTCGCGCTCGAGGAGGTCGCGCTCGGTCTCTATCCGACTGGCAACGCGACGGTGCTGTTGCCGAAGCAGATCGGCTGGACGGCGGCCCACGAGCTGCTGTTGACCGCGCAGCCCATCTCGGCGGCGCGCGCGCTCGAGATCGGCGTTCTCAATCGCGTCGTTCCCCGCGAGTCACTGCTGCCGACGGCGTTCGCGCTCGCGGACGCGATCGCCGCGAACGCGCCGCTCGCGGTGCGCGCGACGCGCGCGGGCGTGCGGGAGCTCATCGCGCTGCCGCTCGACGCGGCCTACGAGCGGCAGGAGGAGCTGGGCCGGCCGCTGCGCAGAACCGAGGACGCGCGCGAGGCACAGCTCGCGTTCGCCGAGAAGCGGAAGCCCGTCTGGAAGGGGCGCTAGGCACGCGTGGCCGCTCCCGATCGCGAGCGCTGGGACGCGAGCTTCCGCGCGGGCGGCCATCGGGGCGAGACACCGCCGAGCTGGCTCGCCGCCTTCGACGCGGAGCTGCCGCGCACCGGCCGTGCGCTCGACGTGGCCGCGGGCACCGGACGCGTCGCGCGCTTCTGGGCCGCGCGCGGGCTCGAGTCACTCGCGGTCGAGGTGTCCGGCGAGGCGCTGCGCCTCGCCCGCGAAGCGGCCGGGCGCGATGGCCTCCGGCTCGAGACGCACGAGCTCGATCTCGAGCGCGATCCGCTGCCCGACGGCCCGTTCGCGGCGATCAGCTGCTTCCACTATCTGCAGCGCGACCTGTTCCCGCGCATGCGCGAGCGACTCACTCCGGGCGGCGTGCTGGTGTGCGAGATCGCGACCCTGCGGAACCTGGAGCGCCACGCCTCGCCGAGCGCGCGCTTCCTGCTCGAGCCGGGCGAGCTGCGCGCGCTCTGCGCCGATCTCGAGCTCGTCGCCTGCACCGAGGAGTGGCACGGCGACCGCTTCCTCGCGCGCGCCATCGCGCGGCGATTTGCACCCCGCGACCCGCGATGAGAGCATCGGCGCGGGGAGGCGGGGTCGCATGAGCGAGAAGGCATCGGGGGTGGAGGATTACCTGGCTCGTGTGCGCTCGTTCGCGCCAGTGATCCGCGCACACGCCGTCAGCTCCGAGCGAGACTCGCGCCTCGCGCCCGAGATCGTCGAAGCCTGCCACGCGGCGGGCCTGTTCCGGATCCTGTTGCCTGTACGCATGGGCGGCGGGGGTCTCTCGATCCCCGAGTCACTTCGCGTGTTCGAGGAGGTCGCGAAGCTCGATGCGTCGACGGCCTGGAACCTCGCGATCTGCGCCGACGGTCCGCTCTTCGGCCACTTCGTCCAGCGCTCGGCGTTCGAGGAGATCTTCTACGATCCGCGGGCGGTGCTGGTCGGGTCACTGAACCCTGCGGGGATTCGCGTGTCGGCCTGCGACGGCGGCTGGCATTTCAGCGGTCGGGCTTCCTATCTCAGTGGCTCCTCGCAGGCAACGTGGGTGCAGGTGTCGGGAATCGTGGTTCGGGACGGCAAGCCGCAGTTGATCGAGGGCGCGCCCGTCCTGCGCACGGGAGTGTTTCCGATCAAACACTGCGCGTTTCTCGACACGTGGAAGGTCTCCGGGATGCGCGGCACCGGCAGTCACGACTGCACCTTCGAGGACGTGTTCGTGCCCGACGCCTTCACCTATCGGTGGGCGGATCCCGAGCCGCCCTGGGATTGCGGCGCCTTCGGGCGCATTCCGTTGACCACACAGCTCGGCGGCGCGCTTTCGACGGTGGCCGTGGGCGTGGCGCAGCATGTGCTCGACGCCTTCACCGAGCTCGCGACCTCGAAGGTGCGCCTCGGCGATCGCTCGGCTCTGCGCGAGAGACCGCTCGCGCAGACTCAGCTCGCGCAGGCAGCGGGCTGGGTGCGAGCGGGACGCGCGTATCTGCGCCAGGCGAACGACGAAGTCTGGAGGATGGGCGAGGCGAGCGAGCCGTTCGATTTCGCCGCGCGCGCGGCCGCGCGACTCGCGTCGGTGACCGCGACGAAGCTCTGCGCGCAGGCCGTCGATCTCGTCCACGACGCCGTCGGCATGTCCGCCGTTCAGGTCGGGAGTGACATCGAGCGCGCCTGGCGCGACATCCACACGCTCACACAGCACGTCATCCTCGGCACCAGTCGCTACGAGGTGGTCGGGCGCATCATGTTCGGGCTCGACCCCGGGTCGCCGATCATCTGACCCCGTGATCGACGCACGGCTCCCGACGTGGATGATCGGCGCGGTCTGGGCGACCACCGCGCTGAATTTCGTCGGCGCGCTGGTGCTCGCGCCGCTCTCCCATTTGGGTCAGGAGCTCGCGGGCCTTCCCGCCGAGATCCATCCGCTTCGCCACGCTCGTCGCCTACTGGGCGCTCGGCCAAGTACCGTTTGTCGCAGTGACTTCCGGCAGCGCCGATCTGTGGTTCAGCGTCGCGTTCGGCGTCTGGCTCTACCAGAGCGCTTGAGTCACTGCGCGGCGTAGGCCGTCGTCGCGCGCTCGATCCAGGTGCCCGCCTCGACGCGCGTCTCGGGCGGCGGCGGCGTGCCCTCGAGCCAGGCGAGCACCGCGGCGCCCGCGGCGACGCCGAGCGGGTCCGGCTCCATGACGAGCGCCGAGAACGGCATCCGCGCGGGGAAGCTCTCGGCGGTGTGGTCGCTGATCGACACGAGCGAGAGCTCTTCGGGCACCTCGACGCGCAGCTCGCGGCACGCGCCCATGATCTGCACGGCCTGGCGGTAGTAGGCGACGACCGCGGTCGGCGGCTCGCGGCGCGCGACGAGGGTGCGCAGGATCGCGCGCGCCTCGCGCGGGTCGGGTCCCGAAGTGTGTCGGTCCAGCGTGACTCCGAGCTTCTTCAGCGCGGAGCAGACCGCCGACATCGGCCCGAGTCGCTCCGGGCGCGAGACCAGCGCCACCCGTGAGTGGCCGAGCGCGACGAGGCGTCTGGCGAGATCCGTCGCGGCGCCCGAGAGAGACGGCGTCACGAGCGGCAGGCGCTTGAACGCGCCCGGGCGGCTGAACAGCGCGAGCACCGGGATCTCCGCCGCGCGATACGCCTCGAGCATCTCGCCGCCGCCGGTCGGGTGCACGCAGATCAGCGCATCGACGCGGCGCTCGAGGAAGCGGCGCATCAAGAGGTCGTAGCGCGCGTCGTCGCCGCGCGCGGTGGAGACGAGCAAGCTGTAGCCGCGGTCCTCGACCGCGCCGGCCATGGCGTCGAGCAGCTCGAGACCCGCGTGCGCGCGCAGGCGCGGGAAGATCAGCCCGATGGTCAGGGTGCGCTCGCTGCGCAGACTGCGCGCCGCTTCGTTCGCGATGTAGCCGAGCTCCTTCGCGGCGCGAATCACGTTCGAGAGATTCGGCTCCGCGACCGGCAGTCCGTTCAGCGCGCGCGAGACCGTCGCGATCGAGACCCGGGCGCGGGCGGCGACGTCGTGGAGGGTGGCCTTCATTTGCAGTTCGCCATTGTAAACGTTTACGATGCGGAAAGAGAGAGATGGAGAGAAGACCATGGCGATCGACTTCAGCCTGCCTGCCGACATCGTCGACCTGCGAAACCGCGTGCGCGAGTTCTGCGAGAAGGAGGTCGAGCCCGCCGCGGCCCGCCTCGAGAAGGTCGAGGACCGCCACCAATGGGGTCCCGAGATCATCCGGCTGCGCAAGCTCGCGCACGAGCGCGGCCTGTGGCTGCCGCACATGCCGAAGGAGTTTGGCGGCATGGACCTCGGCGCGCTCGGCATCGCGACGGTCTCCGCGGAGTGCGGGCGCGTGCCGCTCTCCGCGTTCATCATCAAC
>JBGQIB010000101.1:0-16064 GCA_041498295.1 bacterium
CGCGAGCCGCCGCGCGATCACGTCCTTCACCGCGGGCGGGATCGCGCTCTTCCACGCGTTGCGGCTGTCCGAGCCCGCGAGCCGACCCTCCGCCTCGAGCATGCGCACCAGCTCGCGGATGAAGAACGGGTTGCCGTCCGTGCGCTCGCAGATCGCGTCGACGAGCGCGGGTTCCGGATCGACTCGCCCGCTGCGCGCGACCAACTGCGCGACCTCTTCGCGACAGAGCCCCTCGAGCGCGATCCGCTCGTGCTCGGGCCGGCGCGCCAGCTCGGCGAGCGCCTGACTGAGCGCGGGGCGTGACGCGTCCTCGGGACGGTAAGTCCCGACGATCAGCATGCGTGACTCGCGAATCTCGCGCGCGACGAACGCCAGCAAGCCGAGCGACGAAGTGTCCGCCCAGTGGAGATCGTCGAGAAACACGACCAGCGGCTCGCGCAGCGAGGCCGCGCGCAGGAACGCGGCAACTCCGTCGTAGAACCGGAAGCGCGCCTCCGGGCCGTCGGCCACGAGCGCCGCGCGCCGCGCGAGCGGCTCCCCGGCCAGCTCCGGCACGAGCCGCGCGATCTCCTCGAACGAGGCGCGAGGCGCGCCGCGCTCGCCGAGCTCCGACGCGAAGCTGCGCAGCACCTGCACCCACGGCCAGTACGCGGGTGCGCCCTCGCCTTCGTGACACCAGCCCGAGAGCACGCGCGCTCCGGCAACGCGAGCCGCGGCCACGAACTCCTCGGCGGTCCGCGTCTTGCCGATCCCCGGCTCGCCGGCGAGCAGCACGACACCGCCCGTTCCCGAGCGCGCCTGCTCGAACGCCGCCCACAGCCGGGCCAGCGCGTCCTCGCGCCCGATGAACCCGTCGCTCGTCGCCGGACCGGCGGCAGGCGCCGCCGCGACCTCGGCCACGAACCGGTAGCCGCGGCGCGGGAGCGTCTGGATCACCCGCTGTTCGGCACCGCCGTCCTGCAACACTGCCCGCGCCGTGTTCACGGCCGTCGTCAGCGCACCCTCGCCCACCACGACCCCGGGCCAGACCTGCTCGAGCAGCTCGCGCTTGGGCACGACCCGCTCCCGGTGCCGCGCGAGATAGAGGAGCAACTCCAGCGGCTTCGGCTGGATCTCGACCCGGGCCCCGCCCCGGCGAAGCTCGCTCTGTGCGTCATCGAGCTCGAACTCGCCGAACCGGAGGATCAAGGGCGCAAGATAACCTGCGGAGGCCCTCTGCGGGAACTCCCCCACGAAGCTGCACGCGATCCAAAGTTCGCGACATCAAGTCCAGCTCGCGGCTGCCGCGCCGCGAGTGACTCGCGCTAGCCGGCAGCGAGAACGCAGAAGACCGGAACTTGCCCGGCGATCGCTTCGAATTGCTCGATCGGCGCGTCCTTGTCGACCGCAATGTGCGGCCGCGCTCCGGGCGCCCGCCGCAAGTACGCCTTCAGCACCGGGCCGCGTTTCTCGACGGGAACCTCTTCGAGCCGCACGCGCTCGGTCCGCCCGTGACGGAGTACGGCCCGGCCCTCCGCTGCGCGAAGGTTCCGGACCCAGGCCACGTCGCTGCCCAGCATCGAGACGAGGTAGCGCTCCCCGTCCACGACGACCATCACGAGCGGGAACGAGATCGCGCGCCCCGAGCGACGCCCCACGACCTCCAATGTGACGAGATAGTTTGGAGCGACGCCGAGACCGTGCAGCAGCGCCGAAGCTCGATTCATGGCGCGAGCCAGCGCATTGGGCCGGCGCCCTCGGTAGAGCCAGCGCGTGAACTCTCCCCAGGCCAACTGAACCTCCTCCTTGCGCACACTTCTCGGCACATCGAGAGGCGCTGGACACGCAGTAGTGTAACCCGACTCGTGTCCGGCGATTCGCGGCAGCGCGCCGTAGTGAGCCGCGAATGAAAGTCGCCCAACTAGGCCGCGCAGCCCACGCGCCGAGACGCCTCACCTGGTACAGCTGTCGCCGTTCGTTGAGCGGCGAGTCGACGCGCGACGCCGACCGGATGCGGAGAAGCAAAGAGGAGTGGTGAGCCTTGACCGCGGCCACGTGGCCCGACGAGCACCGCGTGCCCGCGGAAGCCAGGGCGGTGCGATGAGTCGGTCGCTCGGAGCTTGTGCCGCTGCGCTCGCACTCTTGGTCGCGCCATTCGCACACGCGGACGACGTCGATGCGTCGCCGAGCGCGTTCGAGTTCAGTCTGCGCGCGTCTGGTTTCTACGGACCGGCTTCCGGGTACATTCAGGTGCCGCTGGGCGGCAATCCGGGTACGACCAGCGCGCGCCGTCCGACGCTGCACGAGCTCGGCATCGACGACGCGGCGTTCTACGAGGTCACGGGCCTCCTGCAGTGGGGACACGTCGGCGTGTTCGGCGGGTACTCCGGCCTCGAGCTCGGCGGATCCGGGACGCTGTCAGAGTCACTCGTCAGTCACGGCGTCGCCTTCCCGGCCGGCAGCCCGTTCAAAAGCTCCACTCGTCTCGACGTCGCCAATCTCGGCGCCGGCTGGAGACTCGACTTCGACGGACGTCGGCTCCAGCTCTTCCCCAAGATCGACGTCGCGATCCTGGACTTTTCTTACTCGCTCGACTCGCCTCCCCTGCGTGCCGCGCGGGCGTACCGCACGACGGCCGTGCGACTCGGCGCCGAAGGCACGTATGACCTCGGGCACGGCCTCGGGCTCGAGCTCGACGGTGTCGCATCGCTGCCGATCCCGCACATGGCGCAGCTCGCGAACGTGACGGGCCGCCTCGCTTACCACTTGTTCCCCACGAGCCCGGTGCACGCGACGCTCTTCCTCGGCTGCGGCGCGAGGTGGATCGACTTCGAGGACTCACAAACGGTTCCGAACCACATCCATGTGAGAGCCGGCCCACTCGTGACCGGCGGCTTCTCGGTGTCGTTCTGAGTCGAGATCGCGCACTCACCGCGGCTCTCGCGTTCGTGACGTGCGCGCTCTTCGCGCTCGTGTTGGTCGCCCGCTGGCCGCTGCTCGGTCGCCCGTTCTCGTCGGAGGGCGAAGCGCGCGAGGCCCATTGCATCGCGGACGTCGTCCGGGAGAGTCACTGGATCGCGCCATATCCGAACGGTGACTGGATTCCGACGAAGGGACCGTTCTTGTATTGGTGGGCGGGCGCCGCGGCGAGCGTCTTCGGACTCTCCGAGCGCGTGCTCCGGCTTTCGATCGCAGCGCTGAATCTAGGTACGATCCTGGCTACCGCGTGGTTTGGGTATGTGCTCGGGTCGGCGCGCGCGGGCTGGCTCGCGGGCGCGATGCTCGCAACGTGCTTCCTGTTCTCAGGTTACGCGTTCTATCTCCGAGTCGACCCGGCGCTGGTGCTTTGCACGACGCTCTCGCTCGCCTCGTTTGCTTGGGGACTCGCACGACCGCAGCGGAGACGCGTCGCTTTTCTGGCGAGTCACGTCGCGCTCGCGGGTGCGCTGTTCGCGAAGGGGCTGCCGGCCCTCCTGCCCACGCTGCTGCCGATCGTGGGCGTGCTGGCATGGCGGCGTGACTCCGCAGGCCTTCGCACTTGGGGATTCTCTGTGCTCCTCCTGGGCGCGATCGCGGCCGCGAAGGTCAGCGCCTCGGCGAGCGCCGCCGTCGTCGCGGCAGCCGCGGCAGTGGCGGTTTGGTCCTGGCTTCGCTCTCCGCGCCCGAGAGCGTCAGCCCTGCTCGATCTACTTCCGGGCGTCGTTCTCTTCGCCATGCTTGCCGGCTGGCTGGCTCTCGCGGATGCACGCTACCCGGTTCCCTATTTGAGTCGCGCGATCGACGACAGCTTGAACCGAGTGGGCCAGACCATGCACGGCGATCCGTTTCTCAAGCCACCTTGGTTCTATCTCCCGCGCTTCCCCGGCGACTTCTTCCCCTGGTCGATCTTTCTTCCTGCCGCCGTCGTCGCGGCCGCTCGCGCCGTGCATCGCGACCGAAAGGATGTCCGCCTGCTGGCACTGCTCTGCGTGCTTGGAGGGTTCGTCATCTTTTCGGCGATCGCCTACAAGCGAAAGGTCTATCTGCTGCCGCTCTACCCCGCAGCTGCCGTTCTCGTCGCGCTCGTCTTCGCGAGACCCGAAGTGAGTCGGGCGAATACGGAGCCAGCCGTGCAGCGACGCTGGCTCGACGCTTCTCTGGCAGTCGTCGTCGCCATCGGGGTCGCCGCGGGGTCCGCAGCGCTGCTCGACCTGGGCGCGCGCGCACTCCACCACGGCGGTCTGCTCGCGACCACGCGCGGCGGCGAGGTGATGCAGGCGCTTCGGCGCCACGGAGTGTTTGTCGACCTCGCGATTCTCGCGTTCGGCGCGCTCTGGGCCAGCGCGCTCCGGCTATCTCGACGGCGCGGAGCCATCGTCGCTGCGCTCGCGATCGCAATCGGCATGGCGATCGTGCTCGCCGGACCGGCGACGCTGATCGAATTTGCGAACGCGAACCGCGAGCAGACCCCCGACGTCTTCGCCGAGAGCGTGCGCGGCGCCGTCCCGCCAGGCGCCGACCTGCGCTTCGCTCCAGGCATTCGCGACGAGGGTCTCCTCTTCTACCTCGCGCGGCGCATCCCCGCGACCCGTGACGACGAGCTGCAGCGCGTTCTCGAAGCCGCCCCTCCCGCGGGCTTGTATCTCATTGCACGGCGAGTGAGCGCGCTCGACGAGCGCGAAGACGTGCAGATCACGACCGTCGCCCGCGGAGTGGGGAGCAACGGACCCCTCGTCCTCTTGCGCGCAGCCCCGGCACGACGCGAACCGCAGCTGCGCGCCCCCTGAGGCTCCGACACAGTCTGCGGCGTGGCGGCTTGCAGAAGTCTCACGGGACTCTTACGGCCGACGACGGCGGGATGACGCACTCTAGTCGCACCTGGGGCGCTCCGTGGGGACGCGACGCTACACGCTAGTGTGTCTGACGATCGGAACGGCGCTCTGCGCAACGGCGCGCGCGGACGAGCGCACGCTCATCGATCGGCTCAGCGGGACGCGCGTCGGCGCCCACCGCGGGGGCTACTGGTTCGCGGACTCGAACACGATCGAGCGCTTCGAGAAGGCGTTGCGCCAGGGCGTGGACATCGTCGAGACGGACCTCCAGGTGTCCGGCGACGGCGTGCCGTTCCTGTTTCACGACACCAACCTCAGCCCTGCCACTCTCTGCCGGGGACGGCTCTCCTCGTACTCGGCGAACTCGATCGATCACTGCCGCATACACGGGCTCAGGCACGGACCGGAGCGATTCGAGGCTGCGCTGCAGTGGTCACGAGGTCGAGTCGTGATCGATGCGGAGTTCAAGTCGGGGGATGTGATTCGCCCTGCGATCGATCTCGTTCGGCGGTACCGCGCATACGAGTGGGTGTATTTCCAAGTCGGATACAACGTGGGCTTCTACGAGCGGGCTCGAGCATACGATCCGTACATCGGGCTCGAGGCGGCTCCTCAGGGTCACGACGCTCAACTGACCTTGGACCAGCTTCTCGCGATTCGCGATCCGCGGCTGATCAGCCTCCAGCTGCACCCAGCTCTCGCGACCAGCGCGAACATCGAGGCGATACGGCGCAGCGGCAAGCTCTCCGCGGCCGACGGATTTCGATTCGGAACCGAGTATCGCTGGGGTATCTGGCCCCTGCGCCGAGTCGCATTCTGCACGAAGCTGTATCAGCTCGGGATCAACATCGCAGTCACGAACGTGCCGGACTCATGCGTCCGGCAGAGGGACAAGTCCCGACTCTCGTTCTCTCGATCCGGTCGCCGTGACTAGGCGGCGCGCTCGCGAGCGCGACAGTGCGGCCGCGACGAGCGCGGCGGCGAGCAGAGAGAGAGTGGCGGGCTCGGGCACGACGTGGACTCCGTCGGACGCGAAGCTCACCGCTTCCTTCGGAACGTTCAGCGATGGCACGGACGCGATGCCGCTCACGAGCGCGTTCTGGTAGACGAGCGCGAAGTCGGGCTGCGAGGCCGAGAGGATGTCCGCGTAGAACAAGAGTGACGCCGTCGCGTACGGTGTTCCCGAGAGCGCCGCGGTGAAGAGCGTGGGCGACGTCGCGTCGACGAGCTTCACGACGGAGAAGCCGCTCGCCGAGAGCGCGATCGACTCGACCTCGATCACGCCCGAGTGACCCGGTGCATTGCCCTCGCCCGTGACTCCGGGGAGCTCGAGAAACAGCGAGAGCGCGGGCGCGGCGAACGCGAACGACACCCGCTCGCCCGGATCGGAGCCGAGCGTCACGGCTTGAATTCCCGTGACGACCGCCGTGTGGAGCACGAGCGAGGCGTCCGGCTGCGTGTCGGAGAGCAGGTCGTCGTAGAAGAGCAGCGACGCGTTCGCGTACGGCGTCGCCGTCAGCGCGGCGCTGAACAGCGCCGGCGAAGTCAGGTCGACGAGCTTCGTGGCAGCGAGCTCGTTGGACGCGACCGAGAGCGAGTCCAGCGCGATGACGTCGGGACGACCGGGGGCATTGCTCTCGCCATTCACTCCCGGCAGCTCGACGAAGATCGTGAGCGCGGCGTGCGCGGGAGCGTGGATCGAGAGCGCGACTGCGACCAACAGGAGAGCGAGAGTTCGGGGTTTCATGCCCCCGATCCTACGCCTCCTCGGCGCTACTTGCGGCTCAATCGCGCCGCCTGACGCGCGAGTATCGACCCTAAGTGCCCGGCGGGACGAACGGGCATCCCGGATCGGTCGCGCTCGCTCCGGGCGCCGTCGGGATTGCAACGTCCATGGACGGCGGATGTGAGAAGTTGAACAGGTCCTCCAGCGGGTCGGCATTCGCGTCACGCGCCGTCAGATGCTGGATGTGCGAATCGCCGTTGCCGTTGTTGCTGCTCAGGAACCGCTTTTCGATCAGCGCCAAGAGCGAAGTGTGATCGCCAACCGTGTGTGACACGTAGTGCGGCTTCGAGAACGGCGACACCGCGATGAACGGGACGCGGACACCGAGTTGATCGAAGTTTGCGCAATCGGAAGGATACGGCCCGGTCTGCGTGAAGGTCGGGCATATCGCGAGCGCCTCGGCCGGACTCACTACGTCGCAGTTCACGCCACCCCCCGGCAGTGTGCTGGCGGGCGGATTCGACAAATCGGCGCATTGGCCGGGATCGATCCCGTCGGGATTGGGCGCACCGCCGTGCGGAGGCCGTTCACGGTCGCCAGAGTCGAGCCGCCGATCGTCGGAATCGCGGCTACGGCCCTGGGGCGCGCGCGCTGGAGCCACGTGATCGTAGAAACCGCCATGTTCGTCGTACACGATGAAGATGATCGAGTCCTTCCAGTTCGGGCCGTTTCGCACCGCGTTCACGACGCTCGAGACGAATGCCTCGCCCTTGCGGATGTCGGTGGGAGGATGCTCATCGTTTTCGGCGCCGGATCCAAAAATGACACCGAAGATCGGATCGACAAATGAAACCGACGGGAGTGTGCCTGCTGCCGCCTGCGCCAAAAACGTCGAGACCGGCGCCGAGTGTGGAGTCACAAAGGGGAAATCCGACGGGCGAAACGAGAACGTCTGCGGAATTTCAGCGAAGTAATCGACCCACGACACGTTGTTCTGGTCGAGCAGGTCCATGAACGTGCCCGTGATCGGCTTGTAGCCTCCGGGCGGCGGGAAAACTTCGGAGGTCGTCAGATGGCCGAACGAGGTTGCGGCAAGCAAATACGATCGGTTTGGGAAGGTCTGCCCGATGACAGAGGCGAAGTAGCGATCATCGATCGCGAAGGTTTGCGCCAGCGAGTAATAGAACGGCAGATCATCCTGCGTGTAGAAGCCCATCGTGTCGTCGTCGGTCCCAGTCTCGGGGCCGATGTCGGGTTGCCCTTCGGTGGTCGCGTCATTTTGAAGCACGAAGCCATCGTTCGGGCTGGAGAGAATTGTCGCCGCCGGATGGTTGAAGTTGAGCTCTTTGTGGCTGCCCTTCCATGAGTGGTCGAGATCCGGTCCCACGCAGTAGCTCTGCTCGTGAAAGGAGTGGACTAGACTGCCGTCGTCGTCGAGGTTCGAATTCGCGCACCAGAAATGGCCGTGCGAATCGACTGCGCAGCTGAGGCCGTCCACGCAACGATGGTCATTCTTCCAGCAGGCGCCGCCGTGATACGGACCGCCGGGCACGTACGGGAGTGCCCCGAAGTAGTGATCGAAGGAGCGGTTCTCCTGCATCACGATGATGATGTGATTGACCTTGTGGAGGTTGCCGTCGGCGCGCGCGGTCGCGGCCAGCATCCCGAACACCACCGTCGAGCAGATCAGGCTCGCTGCTGCGAAAATGCGAATCTTCATCGCTATCCTCGTGGTCATGCTGAGCTGGTACCCTGACGGTGTCAATGAGTTTCCGACGCTGGCGGCTCTGAAGTGCGGAGGAGTATGTCTCTCGCCGGGCCTCAGTGACCCTGCGATACGGCTGCATGGCGTATTTCGGCGAGCCCGAGCGAGGAGAGAACTCCGAGGTAGAACCATCCCACGTCGAACTCGAACCAGCGCCGGCTGAACTTCGCTGACCGCGGGTCCCCATGGTGGTTGTTGTGCAGCTCCTCGCCGGCGACCAAGAGACCGAGCGGGAAGAAGTTCCTGCTCTGATCCTTCACCTCGTAGTTGCGATAGCCGTACGCGTGGCCGACACCGTTCACGAGTCCGCCGAGTGCGGGCATCCAGATCATCTGTGCGCCCCAGACGGCCGCGCCCCCGATCCAGCCCAGGAGGGCGATGTCGATCGGCAGCAGGAGCAAAATCCCCAGACTGTTGAACCTGCTGAACACCCAGCGCTCGATCCAGTCGTCGGGGCAGCCCGTCCCGTATTTCTCGAGTGTCTCTCTGTCCTGCGTAGCGCGCCGGTAGTACAGCCAGCCCTTGAACAGGATCTCCCGGACGCCGGCCAACACGGGGCTGTGCGGGTCACCTTCCCGGTCGGGGTGCGCATGGTGCTTTCGGTGACATGCCACCCACTCGCGAGTCACGACGCCCGTAGTCAGCCACAGCCAAAATCGCATCGGGACTGACACCAACGGGTGCAGCGTAACACCGCCGTGCGTGACTGCGCGATGCAGATAGATCGTCGTCGCGACGTTGGTCAGATGTCCCGAGACGGCGAATGCCGCCAGAGGCCAGAGCCATGAGTCATTCAGGATCGCGCCGGTTGATTGCACCGTACTCCGTCGAAGCGCCAGCTCCGCGGCGAGACTAGGAGCGTCCGGCACGCGGCACAAGCGGGGGATTGTCTGAAGTCTGTCAAAGCTCCAGGCGAAGCCTTCGACCCCGCCGCGGTGGGGAGCGCACCGGGCGCGGACGCAGATGACGAGCGGCTCGACGTCCACGCGGCGTGACAACTCGGGCTAGCAGAGCGGGTCGGCTAAAGCCCGTCCTCGCGCTCGATCGCCCGCACTCACTCGGCAATGCGTACCTCGTGCCGAGGGAGGGAGAGCCACGCAGCCAACGCCGCGTGCTTCTCGGGCGCTCGCCAAGGCGTTCCGACGCCGCGCACGAACTGATTCAGCATCTCGTCGAGCTGTTTCGCGGTCTGGCCCAGGCGTTCAGCCGCGACGGCGCGCACGCGTTTCTCCTCCAACTTGGTGACTGGCACGCGGCACTCCGCGAGCGCGGCTTCGACCGTCGCGCAGTACAACCTGCGCTCCTCCGCGTGCGCGCGCGCGTGGCTGCCTGTGACTCGCGCCGGGTCGACGAGGCTCCGCGCGACGATCGCCGCGCCGCACGGCTCGAGACCGTGCGACTTCATGTCGTCGACGAGCGTGCGTGCGGCACGCCGCGCGGCCTTCTCCGCTGCCTCGCAGCCGAGTATCCGCGCCCGCTCACCCGCCGCGCCGGTATCGCCGAACTCCAGGTGATAGGGATGCGACGACTCGCGCACCCACGGATCGGACAGCTGGATCTCGTAGCGCACCACGATCTCGGGTGACCGGCGCGACCCGCGCACTACGACCACCACCGCGCGCCCCGTCGTCACCGTGAGCCCGACAGCTGCGGTCTGTTTCATGGCGCGCAGATTCTACGCGGTCCAGCGTCGCTGCGGCATACGCGCGCCGCCTCGAGACGCCATTGGGCTGCAGCGTGATCTTGCGCCCCCGAAGGACGCCCTCAATCGAGGTCTACCGAGAAGCGTCGCTGCGCCAAGGAGCGCGGAAGGAAGGAGAACTCTACTGTCACGGTGACCAGGCGAGACGAGTATGTGGGCTCGTAGACGAACTTCTGGCTGCGGACGAACTGGAGAGCTGACGCCATGCGTGTTGAACCCGCGGAGTTCTTGTCTCTCGGTCTCGAGGCCCACGCCCTGCTTCGAGACGTTCCGCTGCGCGACGTTTCGATTGTCGACCTACCCGGCGGAGGGAGCGGTCGTACGATCGCAGACATACGGCGGCTCTTGAACGAAGCCCGGCGTCGGCATCCGCTGCATGTCCGCGCCCTCGGCGCGCTGCGCCGCTTCCTCGGGCGGACTTTCGGCTGGGACGGTCAGACCGCAGCGCCGTCCTACGCGAGCCGCCTGACCGACGATCAGCGTGCGCGCTCAATCTCCCCGAGCGGATCCGTCGACGGTCCGCTTCGACTCGTCTACGAGTTTCCGAACGAAGCGGTCGGCGAAATCAGGAACGCCACGGTCCATGCCTTCGTCTGCATGACCCTCCGGCCCCGTGCGAGCGGCTACCGCTTCTACTTCGCCGTCTACGTCGCGAACGTCTCTCGCCTCACGCCCCTCTACATGGCGATCATCGAGCCCTTCCGCCGTTTTCTGGTCTACCCCGCGCTACTTGGCAACCTGCGCACCGCGTGGGTAGCCGCGTACCCCGAAGGCTGACCCAGGCCTGACGCGCGACCGACTCCATTGCGCTGAGAATCATCGCGGCAACGGCAGTGACCTGAATCGCCGCGACCACGACTTTGGCAACCGGCTGGCAACCTGACAGTAAGACCCGATCGCGTGAGTCGTCTCGGGGCGGTCGGATTCGAACCGACGACCTTCTGCTCCCAAAGGCACTCCGACACTTTTTGGTGTCATTCGGTTGAGTTGGCTCTCGTGTGGAAGTGCTCGGAACTCTGGGCAGTTTGAGTCACCGCGAGTATGGAAGCAATCGGCGCCGTTTGGTCTTGTTCGGTCGGGTTGGCACCACGCTGGCACCAACAACGCACGCGATGCGCCCTCTACTTCGAGGCGCACTCTGAAGCTCGCCCGGCTTCGCTTGTGCGGCGCGCGCCGAGCACAGCCAAAATCGAGAGCAGCGCGAGGATCGGCGTCGAAGCCCCGGGCTCGGGAACGCGCTCGAGATGTGTGATGTGTCCGTCGATCTCGAACAACGCGGGGAAAGTGAGCCCCGGCAGATTGTCCTGCGCGACGAAGTGGAAGGAACTCCCGCTCAACAGCTCCGCGACGTCGGGCGGATCGGCGGGCAGCAAATTCGGAGACAAGAATTGACCCGGCGCCGTGTTGAGTGTGAGGCCCGCGCCGAACACGACGACATTCGGCAAGCCGCTTACCCGAACCGGGTCCACAGAGAACACAAGGGCGTCGCCCGCGGATGTTCCGGGCCAGACCTGCGCGAGAGTCGGTGCGTAGGAAGGTGGGCCCGCAACCGAGAGCGGCCCCACAGCGAAGGCAAGCTGGACCTGCGGGTTCGCAAAGCCGATCTGCCCGGGGCCGATCTCGACGCCGACGGCGTTGGGATCAAACGACACCTCCCCTGTCCAAGGCGAGCCAACACTGATCTGCACGCTGGCAAGATGGGCCGCCACGTCGTCCGGAGCCGAGATGTCAATGGATCCGCCGAGCTCCCACGTCACAGTGCCGGCAGTCACAGCCTGCGACCCCAGGAAGCTCAGCGCCACAGCGAATATCCACACCCTTGTGCGCGCACTCGGCATCGAGTCAGAGATTGTGCCACATGCTGCACTAGGCGACGGGGCCACTACCGTCTCCGCGGGTCTCTTGCATTCTGCGAGGACCAGGGTGAAGCGAACTACTCTCCATCCTCCTCTTGAGGCCCCCCGGCCAGAGGTGAGGACCCGAGGTCGGGCAGGATCGGCGTCGGAGGGAGAGATTCTTGTAGGCTGGCTGGAAATCTCCCAGCACCTCGGCGTGACCGAGGCTGTGGCGCAGGGCTGGTGGCGCGAGTGCGGAGTGCCGGTCACTAGATTGCTCGGGAAGTCTGTCGTGACACTCAAGGGTGCGCTGCACGAGTGGCTGTTCAGGATGGACAGGGCCGAGCGAAGGTTACTCGGGCAGGGAGTGCCCAGCGCATCACTGAGACGGATCTACCGGGAGAGGGTGGGATTGCAAGCGCCCAAGACAACGAAGGTATTCCGTCCGGAGTAGGGCTTCCCTCTGTGGGCGCTGCATCACACGGACCGCGGGAGTCAGTACGCAGCGATCGACTATCGTCTCGAGCTCGACGGCGTCGCGGCCATCGCGAGCATGAGCCGCAAGGCCGACTGCTACGACAACGCAGCGATGGAGAGCTTCTTCGCCACGCTGAAGAAAGAGCTGGTCTACTGCCGGCGTTGGTCGACGAGGGAAGAGGCTCGAGCAGAGCTGTTCGAGTGGATCGAGGGCAGATACAACCTCCGTCGCCTTCACTCGACGCTCGACTATTGCAGTCCGGCGGAGTACGAAGAGAAAGCCAATCTCACATCAGACCCGTGTCCACCGAATCGGGGTCAGACCATTTCCAGCCCGCGGAGAGATCGTTGTGTCCCTCTACATAGGGCCGAATTTGTACCTATCCTCCTGGAGCGACGCTGCGTCGCGCGGTGTATCTTGGGTCGACTACGGGAGCGGGCATGGGCACCTATCGCACAGCGCAGATCTGTCTCAACGGCCACGTCATCACTAAGTCAGCGGATCTGCATCCCGAGCTTTGTCAGCGGTTCTGCTCGATTTGTGGAGCGGAAACGATCAGTGCATGCAAAGACTGCAAATCTTCGATACGCGGCAACTACGACGTTCCTAGGGTCATCAGCATCGGAGAGACCTATTCGCTCCCAAGGTTCTGTCACTCCTGCGGGCAAGGCTACCCGTGGACCGCTGCTCGCCTACGAGCCGCATCCGATCTTGCGGATGAGCTCGAGGGACTTTCAGTCGATGATCGAGAGCTCTTGAAGAAAAGCCTTGAAGACCTTGTGCGGGATTCTCCCGCGACGGAGCTGGCCGCCGTCCGGGTCAAGAGGACGCTGCTCAAGGCTGGCAAGACGGGTGCAGACGCTATTCGGAGCATCGTTGTCGACATCCTCAGCGAAGCTGCGAAGAAGGCGCTCGGGATGTAGTACGGGGTTCCCCTCTCGCTTCATCCTGCGGGTAGATCGGTGCTTCGCGAGCGCTGACTCGGTGGAGCTGTCGCTCCGTCAGTACGTCGAGTGTGTGGAACGCGGGAATGAGCGTCCCTGAGTTAGCGGTGATCCAGTTCAGCGCTTCAGGTTCGTGTCGATACTCGTCGCGGAACTCTCGGTAGAAGCGGGAGCCTTGATCACAGCGAGGTTGGTCTTCGGGTCTTGGTGGTCGCGGCAGGTCAGGTCACTTCCTTTGCCGCGGAGATCTGCGGCTGGTTTTGGTTGACGCAGTTCGAGTAGGCGACGATCATCGCTCAAATGAGCGCCGAGCCTTCTCCCGTCTGCACGACGATCTTGAATGACTTCAACCGGACCGTGCAGAATGAGCAGTGCGATTGCCCTAATTGCGGGAAGTTTCGTCTAACGGACCAAGCTGCGACGATCGTCGAGCGCAGTAGCCAGACGTCTCCGGACCTCGCGGCGGTAGTCAGTCACGCGATCTGGAAGATGCAGCGCGTCAATGAATGGCCGCTTGTGCGTTCTGACACGATCGAGCGTCTCGCTTCAACTGGAACACTCCCTAATCCTGCCGAACAGGCCGAGAACCTGGTTCTCTGCATTGGAAGAGAGTGTCGCTATCCGGGGAGGCAGATGGACATCGACCGCGGTCACCTGCGCGCTCGCATTGGAGCCCTCAATACCGAGGGCGTTGCATTCATTCTCGATTCACTCCGAGAGAATGGACTATTACTCGGTGGGCTTACGAAGATCGGGCGGCAAGAGACCTTGTCGCTCTCTGGTTGGGAGCGCTTTCATCAACTCCTCCGGCACTCATCCAAGGGTGCCGGAGCATTCATGGCGATGGACTTCAACCAGCCTGACATCGCGAGAATGTTTCAGGAGTGCTTCAAGCCAGCTGCTCTCCGGGCCGGATTCAATCTGTTCCGGCTTGACGACGAGCCAAAGGCGGGCTTGATCGACGAACGACTGCGCGTAGAAATCCGACGATGCTTGTTCCTCGTCGCGGATCTGACTCACAGAAACCCGGGTGCCTATTGGGAGGCAGGCTTTGCTGAGGGACTCGGGAAGCCGGTGATCTACACGTGCAGAAAGGACGTCTTCGACGACGAGAAGACGCACTTCGACACCAATCACCTTCACACGGTTGTTTGGACCGAATCTGACGGGGAGAAAGCTAGCCAGGAACTCACCGCGACCATCCGCAATACGCTGCCGGACGAAGCGACGATGAGCGACGACTAAAGCGTCCGGTCAGTTCTCCATTTCATCTGCTGCCAGTAGATACTCGTCTACGAGCTGACACACATCGTCTCGCTTCATCGTCGGGTTCTCTCGCGCTAGTTGCAGGTCCCCGCGCTGCCGGCGGCGCAGGTTAGCGGACAGGTCGGGCACTTTGGCCCCGGCAGCTTGTTCCAGAGCGAATCGAACACGGCCTTGTCAGGCGTCCCGATGGCCTGCGCACTACCTTCGTCCAGGTCGAAGATCGCGCACGGCATCGTGCCGCTTGTACCGCAAGTGTCGCTCGCTCGCGACTTGTTCCAGCTCGCGTCAAACTGCGCCTTGCAGGCCGTGCCGACGGCCTGGCCCGCAGTGCCAGGGAACTTCGCGTCGCACTTGTTCCCGTAGCCATCGTGATCGTCGTCGCGTTGTCCCCCTGTCAGCGTCGCCCACGGGTTCAAGCTGAGGAACGTGGCCTGATCCGGAGTCACTCGCGGGTTGGCGATGTTCACGCAGTTGTCGCAAACGTCGCCGACACCGTCTCCGTCGGTGTCCGCCTGATCCGCGTTGGCGGTCTGCGGACAGTTGTCATTCGGATCGATGGCTCCGTCCCCGTCCGGGTCGCAACCGAACCGAGTGCAGAAGTCGAGCGGCGGGGCGATCGGCAGGGCGATCGTCGAGTTCGCGAGGTAGAAATCGCTGCCCGGCGGCGGGTCGTGGATGCCGCCGAGGAACGGGTTGTGCGCCAGGATCGTCGAGGTGTTCGCCGCCGGGTCTATCTCCCAGGACGTCCACCAGGACATCCCCGAGTGAGACACTCCGAGGCAGGTGGTCGGAGTGAGTCCAGCGCAGTCTGTGGTCTCCGTAGCTTCCGCGCAGAATCGAGATTTGTCGGCGGAGCAGATACCCGTCCTTCCCGGCCCGCTCAGCTGCTCCTGGGTGTTGACGAAAATCTCTAGGTAGCTGAGCGATGCGGAATGAGACACCTGAAAGATGAGATTGGCAGGAAGCGCCGGGGTGACGTGCCCGTAGACGTCCGCGATGATGTCGTTTCTCTGAACCTGAGTCATGGACGTATTGAGGTAGGGGAGCATCGCGCCTGCGTGACTCACGAAGATCGTCGGGCGATGAGCGTCGCAGCCGATCTTAGAGAGAACCCAAGCCGCATCGACTTCTGTCGGAGACTCCGGCATCCCCAACACGCAAATGGTTCCGATCGGGCTCGGGAACAGCGCCTTTCGATGCACAGTATCTGCGCCGCCGGAGTACGATCCGGTATAGGTAGCACCGTCACACCAGATAAGGGGACCAGGGACGAACGTCTTCCCGCCGCAACGACTCTGGGCGCCCGTTCTGATGTCCACCTCCGGCGAGATCGCGGTGTAAGTCAGCCACTCACCCGCCGGGAAGTAGTGCTCGAACGCTAGGCACGAATCGTGATTACCAGGCACCAGGAAAACCCAGATCCCCGCCGCGCGCAGCACGTCGTACTCGTACTGCCGAAAGTTCGTGTACTCAGGAGCTGTGAAAGCACCATTCCAGTTCCAGTCTTCGTCGTCCGACATTTGCCACTGAGCACAACCGTTGTCCGGCCCGCCCGAAG
>JBGQIB010000102.1:0-16020 GCA_041498295.1 bacterium
CTCGACTTCTTCGCCGGCAGCGGCACGACCGGCGAGGCCGCCGCGCGCCTCGACCGCGACTTCCTGCTAGTCGATTCGAACCCCGAAGCGGTGCGCGTGATGCAGAAGCGGCTGCAGTTCGCGGCGGCGAAAACCCTGACGTCACGTCAGTTTGAAGCGCATTGGAAGCCGGTGCTAGCCTGACCGCGTGACCGATCCGACGCGCGCCGAGCTCAGCGAGCAGATCCGCAAAGCGGTCGACGGAGAGCCGCTTTCGCGGCCCGCGACGAACGCGGTCATGGAGCGACTCGAGCGCGCCCCCGAGAGCATCCTCGACGCGCTCCTCGAGGCCGCACAGGAGTCGGGCCGGCGCGGGCACGGCCGCGTGATCTCGGTCTCGCGCAACGTCTTCATCCCCCTCACCAATTTGTGTCGCGACCGCTGCGGCTACTGCACCTTCGCGGTCCAGCCGGACTCGCCGCGCGCGAAGACGTGGCTGCTCGAAGAGGTGCGAGACACTTCGCGCCGCGCCTACGCGAGCGGCTGCCTCGAGGCGCTCTTCTGTCTGGGCGACAAGCCGGAGGTCGCGTACCGCGGCTACCGCGCGTGGCTGCACGAGCGCGGCTACGCGCGCACGACCGAGTATCTCGTGGACGCGTGCGCAGTGTCACTCGCGGAGAATCTCTTCCCGCACTCGAACGCGGGCATCCTGTCCGCTGAAGAGCTCGCGCTCCTGCGCCCGCTGAACGCGAGCATGGGACTCATGCTCGAGACGACGAGCGCGCGGCTGCGCGAGCGCGGCGAAGCTCACTTCCACGCGCCCGACAAGGAGCCGAGCGCGCGGCTGCGGATGACCTGCGAGGCGGGTGAGCTCCGCATCCCGTTCACGAGCGGAATTCTCGTCGGCATCGGCGAGACCGCGGAGGAGCGCGTCGACACCCTGTTCGCGATTCGCGAGCTGCACGCGGCCGGCGGTCACATCCAGGAAGTGATCGTGCAGAACTTCCATCCGAAGCCGGGCACGGCGATGGCGCACCTGCCGATGCCGAGCGACGCGCTGATGGCCGGGACGACCGCGCTGGCGCGACTCGTCCTCGGGCCCGCGATGAACTTGCAGGCGCCGCCGAACCTCTCGCCGACGTCCCTCGAGCTGCTGCTGCGCGCGGGTATCAACGATTGGGGCGGTGTCTCGCCACTCACGATCGACTTCATCAATCCCGAGATGCCGTGGCCCGAACTCGACGACTTGCGCGCGCGCACCGAGGCCGCCGGCTACGAGCTGCGCGACCGCCTGTGCGTGTATCCGGAGCTGATCGCGAATCGCCCGGACTTTTTCGATCCCGAGATGTACCGCCGCCTGCGCGCGGCCACCGATGCCGAGGGCTGGCCCACGGCGAGGAAGGCAGGAACGGCCGATGCCCACCCCCCGACACCCGCTCACTGACACAATTCTGCGTGGCACGAGCGCGCCCGTGCGCGCCGCGCTCGAGCGCTCGCTCGAGGGCCGAGAGCTCACGCGCGGCGACGCCGAGGTCCTGCTCGGCGCGCTCGGCCGCGACTTGCAGGTGCTCTGCGCCGTCGCGGACGGCGCGCGCTTCGACGACGTCGGCGACGAGATCTCCTACGTCATCTGCCGCAACATCAACTTCACGAACATCTGCTACGTGGGCTGCAGCTTCTGCGGCTTCGCGCGCCACAAGCACGAAGAGGACGCCTACGACCGCGGCCTCGACGACATCCTCGCGCGCTGTCACGACGCCGTAGCGCGCGACGCGTCCGAAGTCTGCATACAGGGTGGCATCCACCCGAACAAGGACGGCTTCTGGTACCGCGACATCGTACGCGCGATCAAGGCGGCGCTGCCCGACCTACACATTCACGCGTTCTCGCCCGAGGAGATCCACTTCGCCTCGCAGCGCTGCGCTGGGATGTCACTCCGCGACTATCTCACGATGCTGCGCGACGAGGGCCTGGGCACGATCCCCGGCACCGCGGCCGAGATACTCGACGACGAGGTCCGCAAGATCCTGTCGCCGCGCAAGCTCATGACCGAGCGCTGGACCGAGATCGTCACGACCGCGCACGAAGTCGGCCTGCGCTCCAGCTCGACGCTCATGTACGGACACATCGAGACACCGCAGCACGTCTCTTCGCACCTCGAGCGCCTGCGCGACATCCAGAAGCGCACCGGCGGCTTTACGGAGTTCGTCCCGCTCGGCTTCATTCACCACAAGACGCGCCTGTTCAACGAGCAGGGCTCGCGCCACGGCGCAAGTACGCCCGAAGACCTGCGGCTGATCGCCGTGTCTCGCCTGTTCCTGCGCCCGTGGATCAAGAACGTGCAGATCTCGTGGGTGAAGATGGGGCTGAAGCTCGGCCAGGTCGCCCTGATGTCCGGCGCGAACGACTTCGGCGGCACCCTGATGGAGGAGTCGATTTCGAACGCTGCGGGCTCGGAGCACGGTGACCACGTCGAGCCCGACACGATCGAGCGCCTGATCCGCGAGATCGGCCGCGTACCCTACGAGCGCACCACGACCTATGGGCGGCGTGTTCGTCCCGCGCGCGTCGAGGCGTCCCTCGAGCTCGAGCTGGCCCCCGCGCGGCCCGCGGGCGAGCGCCATGGCCTCGCGCTCCCGAGCGGCTATTAGAGCGTGGGTAAGGGTGCCCAGGCGATCACCGGTCGTCGCTCTCAAGCGGCGCGCGGCGACGCGTCGATGAGCCGGGTATGAGGCGAGTGCTGGTCACGGGTGGGTGCGGCTTCATCGGGTCGCATTTCGTGCGTCTGCTCCTCGCCGAGGAGCCGGACGCGCACGTCGTGAACCTCGACTGTCTCACCTACGCCGGCAATCTGGCGAATCTCGTCGACGTCGCGAGCTCGCCGAACTACCGCTTCGTGCGCGGCGACATCCGCGACGAGAAGACCGCGCGCGAGCTGGTCGCCGACGCGGACTGGATCGTGAACTTCGCGGCCGAGTCACACGTCGACCGCTCGACCAAGGCGAAGGCCGGAGAGTTCATCGAGACCAACGTCTTTGGCGTGTACGTGCTGCTCGAGGCCGCGCGCCAGGTTAACAAGCGCGCGCGCTTCCTGCAGGTCGGCACCGACGAAGTCTACGGCGACGTCGCGTATCCGAACTTTCCGAGCGAGACGGCGCTCCTGCACCCGTCGAGCCCGTATTCCGCGGTGAAGGCCGGCGGCGACCACATCGCCCTCGCGTTCCACCGCACGCACGACATGGACGTGCTGCTCTCGCGCTGCACGAACAACTATGGGCCGTTCCAGTATCCCGAGAAGGTGATTCCGGTCTTCATCACGAACGCGCTCGATGACCAGCCGCTGCCGCTCTACGACGGGGGCACGCAGATCCGCGACTGGCTGCGCGTCGAGGACCATTGCCGCGCGCTGCTGCTGCTGCTGCGACAGGGACGCGCGGGCGAGGTCTACAACGTGGGCGCGAATCAGACCCCCGAAGTCACGAACCGCGAGCTCACGGCGATGATCCTGCGCTGCCTTGGCAAAGCCGATTCACTGATTCGCCCGGTGACTGGCCTGCGCCCGGGTCACGACCAGCGCTACGCGGTCGACACGTCCAAGATCCGCGCCCTCGGCTGGCGGCCGCAGCTCGACCTGGCCGCGGGCGTCGCGAAGACCGCGGAATGGTACGCGGCACGCCGTGACTGGTGGGAGCCGATCAAATCCGGGGAGTACCGCGAGTACTACCAGAAGCACTACGGAGCGGCGGCGAGCCACTGACTCGCGCGGCGAGCGCCTCGAGCTCGTAACGAAGCTGCGGCCGCTCGACGATGCGGCGCTCCACGACGTCGATCGCGTACATGACGCTCGTGTGGTCGCGACCGAAGGCACGTCCGATGTCGGCCAGTGAAGCCGGCGTATAGCGCCGCGAGAGATACATCGCGATCTGCCGCGGGCGCACCACGACCTGCTTGCGCGAGCGACTGCGCAGCGCTTCGGGCTCGAGCCCGTACGCGCGCGCCGTCTCGAGCACGATCTCCTCGAGCGAGCGCGCGCGCCCCGGCATCTCGACCGCGTCGAGCGCCTGTGCGACGAGCTCCGGCGTGATCGGCGCGCGCAACAGCGACGCGCGCGCGACGACCTGGTTCAGCCCCCCGAGCAGGTCGCGCACCGACGAGAGCTCGCGCGCCGCGAGCAGCTCGAGACACTCGTCGGGAACGCGCACGCCGCCGCGCGCGGCGCGCTCGCGCAGGATCGCGCGTCGCGTGTCCGACTCCGGCGGCGCGATGCGCGCGACCAGCCCCGATGCCATGCGCGAGCGCAGCTTCGGGTCGAGCTCGTCGAGCTCGGACGGCCCGCGATCGGCGGAGAACACGACGGTGCGCCCGTGCGCCACCAGATGGTCGAGCGTGTGGAACAGCTCGGCCTGCGTCGCGCGCTTGCCCGCGAGAAACTGAACGTCCTCGAGGATCAGCATGTTCGCCTGGCGGCGGTAGCGTTGGCGAATGCGCGGCATCTGACCGGCGCGTAGCGCCTCAGTCACTTCGCTCGTGAACTCCTCGCTCGAGCGGTAGAGCGCGGCGGAGCCGACCTGGCCGAAGATCGCGCGGCACAAGTGAGTCTTGCCTGAGCCCGTTCCACCGACGAGGAATAGTGGATTGCAGCGGCCCGCCTCACCGCGCGCGACGGCGCGCGCCGCTTCGAGCGCGAGGGCGCTGCCGGGTCCCACGACGAAGCGCTCGAAGAGCTGCTCCTGCGCGCACGCGGGCTCGGCCAGCTCCACCACGGGCTCGACGCGCAGCGGCCGCGGCGGCGCGACGGCCGCGCCGGGGTCGACGCAATACTCGATCGAGCGCGCCTCGGGCGCGCACTCTTCGATCACTCGACCGAAGCGACTGCGCACCCAATCGCGCGTGAAGCGATCCGGACAGCGCAGCACCAGCGTCTCGCCTTCGAGCCTGCCGTCGAGCGCGCGGATCCACGCTTCGAACGCAGCCTCTCCGACGCGCCGTCCGACTGCAGTGCGGACGGCCTCCCACCCCCCAGTGGTCATTTCGAGCTATTTCCCCCCAACCAGAGCCGATCCTTGACTCGGCTCTGCCGCCTTCGCGGAGCGCGACTTTCCCACGCGGCCTGTCGCGCGGCAAAGCCGATTCACGCGCGGCGCAGCTTTCGCCCCGGGCCTACACCGTTGCGGACGAGATCCGCGCACGCGGGAAATCCGCGACGGTGGGCAAGTGGCGAGAAAGGCATCGCTCTTTCGCGGGCGGCGCCCGGAAGTGGCCGCGCGTTCACAGCGCAATGCACAGGCGTTCACACAGCGAAGTGCCACGGAGTGGTGTTCCCTGCTCTCTCGGAATCGCCACTTTTCGCAGCTGATCGCAAGATTTCGAGAAATCTCAGTTCAAGCTCTTCGGGCCCTCGGGAAGCCGCGCCTCGGCGATTCGGAAGCTCAGCAGGCGCAGCAATAGCTCGCTTCGCGCCAGCGCGTCGGGGCTCTCGAGCAGGCTCTGCTTCTCGAGGCTCGAGCCGTCGAGTCCGAAGGCGATCGCATTCGCGAGCAGGACCGGATCGAGGGCGCGCATCCTCTCGCGCAGCGCTTCGTCCTCCGTGGAGTCGAGCCGCATGACCTCGAGCATGTGCTCTTCGAGCGCGCTGCGCGTGCGCTCGAGCTCGCGCTGGACCGCGGGCGCGAGCTCCGCGAAGGCCGCGTCGTGAAGCAGCTCGGCTTCGACTTCGCGAAACGGCGCGCTCGCCTCGAGCTCGCGCGCGATGCGGAAGCGCCGTTCGCCGTAGAGCAGCAGATGAAAGCGGCCGTCGGGCAGACGCCGGTGCTCGACGATGCGGCCCGCGCAGCCAACGGAGAACAGCGGCGCGCGCGCAGCCATTGCGTCCGCGTCGGGCCGCAGCAGAATCATTCCGATCACCGAGTCTCTCGCGAGCGCGGCCTCGGTCATCGCCCGATAGCGCGGCTCGAAGATATGGAGCGGCAGATAGGTTCCCGGAAACAACACGACGTTCGGCAGCGGGAAGATCGCGAAGCTCGTCGGGAACGCGTCGAGCGGATCAGTGTCGCTCATGCGCGCAAGGCTATACTGCGCTCGCCCCCCTCGGGAGCCCGGCTCTTGAGCGATGTTCTCCACGAAGCGCGTGAACGCGCGCTCGAACGTCTGCGCCGACATGCGCTTCTGCTCGCGCTCGCGTTCGATCTGCCCTTGCGCTCCGTCGATGCGGAGAGCACGCGCGTCCGGCGCCGCTACGGAATCTGTTTCGCCGACGGGCGCATTCGCGTCCGTCTCCACCAGCTGCGCGCGTCCGAGCTACTGAAGTACTCGGTCATGGTCGACACGCTGTGCCACGAGCTCGCGCACCTGCGACACCTGAACCACGGTCAGCGCTTCTGGCGGCTGTACCGCCGCATCCTCGCGTACGCGCGGCGCCAAGGGATCTACCGGCCGGGCCCCGAGCCGAACGCGCCGCGCGCGGTCGCGTTCGAGAGACTGCCTCTCGAGATCACGCGCGCACTGCCGCGAGCGCCGCTGCTCCGACCTGCGCCGCTGGGGCAGCTCGAGCTGTTCTGAGCCTTCGGCTCAGACCTCGCGGACTTTGTCGTATTCCTCGAGGGAGTTCGGGCCGGCCTTAATCTCCGTCTCGATGTGCTCGAGAGCGATCGCCTTGTCGACAATCTGCGTCACGAGCGCGCTGACGGTCAGCTCATCGTATTCGGCGAGCGCGTCCTCGAGAGCCGATTCCTCGACCGAGAGCTTGATTTGCAGCGTGATGTCGATGGCCATGGGCGCTTCCCGCCTCCCGTCGCGCAGCGTTCCTGCAATCCCGAGCGATTTCGCCGCGGGACCCTTGTCGCAGGGGGACGGGACTATAACGAAGGCACTCGGTCGCGCTACGGATTTTTTGCGAAAATCGATTCAGAAATCGCTGCTTTCCGTGTCGTGGGAAGCCCTCGCTTCGGCGCGCGCTTGCAGCGCTAACCAGTCCCAAACGCACGCCAGCAGCGCGCTCGCGGTGGCGAGCCCGAAGAGCGCGCGCGAGGCGGAGTGGAGCCACGCGAACTGCGCCAGCTCCGGGTCGCTCGCGCCAAGCTGGCCGATGACGCCGCCCGCGGCGGCGCGCAGCGCGTGGATCTGCGGGGTGATCGAGAGCGCGCTCGTCAGGTGAGCGAATACGCCAGCCAGCGGAAGCAGCGCGCGCAGTCGATCCGCGCGCGTCGAATGCGCAGCCAGCCAGCCGAGCGCCACACAGATCACTCCGCTCACTGCGCCAGCGCGATCGAGCGCGACGAAGCCATCGCCCAGCACCGACGCTGCGAGCTGCGTCGGCAGGTGCTCGAACGCGGCCGGGACGAACAACCCGCCGAACGCCAGCAGGGCCCCGCTCCATGCGCCGAGCAGCGCGAGTCGTGCGCGCGACGCGCGACTGTCTCCGATTCGGTCGAGCGAGTACTCTGTGCGCAGCATGACGCGTAGTTTGCGACGAAGCGCCCGCTATTTCTCTTGCGTCATCGCCCTGTGTCTCGCGGCGTGCGATCGCCGGGTCGAGCCGTACGTCGCGCCGGCCGACGAGCCGCCTCCCGTCGATCGGCCCGTGCGCGTGCCCGGGCTCGAGAGTCCGGTGCCGCGCGCGACCATGCCGCTCGGCCCGCCCGACGCCGCGAGCGGCGAGCGCACTGGCGTGGTCTCGGGCAAACCGATTCGCGGAACGATCCGCATCGCCGCTGGCGCGCAGCCGTCGGGCGCCGTGTTGTTTCTGATCGCGCGCACTCCCGGACAACCCGGTCCGCCGCTCGCCGTGAAGCGACTCCCTGTCGGCCCATTCCCGCTCGTGTTCGAGATTGGGCCCGAGGACGAGATGATCAAAGGCCGCCCATGGGATGGGCCGATCGCGCTGAGCGCGCGCGTCGACAGCGACGGCGACCCGCTGACCCACACGGCTAGCGACGCGAGCGCTGAGCTCGCCGAGCCCGTTCAGCCTGGCGCGGAAGGCGTCGAGCTCCAGCTCGCGCCGGCGTCTAACTAGCCACTCGAGTCGCGCTCGCTGCGATCGCTTCAGCCGTGCGGGCAATCGTCGCGCGCTCCGCACACGGAAGCGTAGAGCCAGTACGCGACCAGATAGTCGAGGCCCGTGTACTCGGTGTTGGGATCCGCAGCTTGTCCCAGGCGGTACGGGCTCGATTTCCACTCGAAGGAGTTCGCGGGTCTTAGCCCCATCGGCACCACATCGCGCGCCTGATCCTCCCAATGGCGCCCGGGCAGCCAGCGCCTCGGCAGCGCGCCGAGCGCCAGCGACGGCGCGACCTTCCGCTTCTCGAGCGGGAATGCGGCGAGCGAGTCATGCGCGCCCGCGAGCAGCTCGGCCGTGCAGGAGCGCGGCTCCAGCTCGCAGAACACGAGCGTGAAGTACGGATTTCGATCCGGCTCCACGCGCAGCCACGCGCGCCACAGACTCGCGCGCAGATCCGCGAGCGCGGGGTCACGCGTCTCGCGCGCGAGCGGCACGAGCACGCGATACAGATCGAACGCCATGAGATCGTTCGAGTAACCGGTGATCCCGAAGATGCGCAGGTTCGTGAAGCGCGCGCGTGCCACCACGCGGTAGTGGTCGCGCAGGCGATCGCGCTCCGCCGGCCAACGCGGATCCGAGTCGAGCCGCGCGGCGAGTGAGATCACGGCGTAGCTCGTCAGCTGCGCGATCGCGTTGAAGCCGAGGCCGCTGTGCCACGACAGATCGCCGTAGGTGGTGCGCTCTCCGTCGGGGTCGGTGAGCTGATAGTCGTGCGCGAGCAAGTGCGAGGCCGCATCGACCGCGAGCCGGCGCGCGCGCTCGGGAAACACGCCGCGACACAGGCCGACGGCGAGCACGAGGCCGTTCGCGTACTGGTCCTGCGACACGTCGCCGCGCCAGTACCAACCCGCGAAGCGACCGGTCGCCGCGTGCCACTCGCTCGGGTCGCCGCCCACCGGAGGGGCGCGCCGCACGCTGCGCGCCAAGAGCCCCTGGATCCCGGTCACGTCCATCAGCAGCTCGAGACCGGCGAGCGCCGTCGAAGCATCGGCGAGCGCGCGCTCGCGCTCGGCGCCGCTGGTCGCCTCCGCGCGCGCGCAGGCCGCGCCGGCGAAGAGCCCGTTGAACGTCGGCGAGTCCGCGCTCGGGGGATACGTGCCGTCGGCGAGATCGCGCTCGATGCGGCGCAGGTCGACGTTGTAGAGGAGGACCCCCTCGCGCGAGAGGTGGCGCGCCTGGATCGCGGCGCGAAACGCCTCCGCCTTCGCAGCGAGGTCGTCCGCGGCGGCGACCCGCGCGAGAAGCATGAAGGCGACGAGCCAGCGCATGGCCCTTTATCGGCGCATCAGCTCGAGAGGCTCGCGGCCGCAGCACGCGCCGAGTCGAGCGCGCGAGTGACTTCGCCATAGGTGCCGCGGTACTCCGGCGGCAGCAGGTCGGCGATCAGAAAGCCGAGCGCGTCCGCGATCACTGGCCGCCGCCCGCCGGCACGCGCGAACAGCTCCGCCGCCTCGACCGGCCGGCCGGCGCGCGCGCTCACCTGCGCCGGCCTCACCGTCTCGCTCTCGAGCGGGACCAGGCGCTCGGTTCCCCACAGACCGATCGGGATGATCGTCGCGCCCGCACCCTCGAAGTAGCGCGCGGATGCGGCGAGCACGCGCTGCATTGCGCCGCTGCGACTGCGAGTGCCCTCGATGAAGATCAGCACGTGATCGCCCGCGCGGTGCCGCTCGTCGACCGACTCGAGCGTCTGCACCGCCAGGCGCGCGACCTCGCGCCGCGGCATGATCGCTTCGCCTGACGCCCGGCTCTGACTCTGGGGAATTTTGATCGCGCCGAAGCACAGACTCGCCAGACGCCGAACCGGCAGCGCGTAGACCTTCGGCCCGACGAGCACGGTGAGCTTGTCGGCGACCCCGCGATGCCCCGCGCCGACGATCAGCGCGTCCAGCACGTTCGCGTCCACGTACGACAGGTGGTTCGCGACGAAAAACACCGGCCGCGTGTGCGCGCACGCGAGCGACTCCGGGGACGTGAGCACCGACGGCGCTTGCAACACCAAGCTGTGGGCGAGGCGCGAGAGGCGGCGCGCGATCGGATCGTACGGGTGGAAGCCCCAGCGCGAGCCCGTCTCCGTAAGGCGCGCGCCGAATTCGCCGAGGTCCGCGTCCGAGAAGTCTCGGAGCTCGTTCCAGATCGTGCGCTCGAGCGCAGCACGCTCGCCTGCGCCCCAGTCGGCCAGCCCCACTGCGACGGCGCCGCAGAGCGAGGCACGGTCCACGCTCGAGTGTCTCGGGTTCGCAGCCTCGGTCAACACTCGCGAGCATAGCGCGCGCGGCTCGCGACGTGTCTCGCGCCTTCCTTCGCTGGCGGCTCTTGTGCTGCACGTCACGAGGGCGAGTTTGCGTGGATCTTTCGTGCCTCCCTAGAGTCCCGCGCGCATGCAAATCCGTCATTCCGTAGAGCGGCAGTACGCGGAGTTCCACAGCCTCTTCGCGGCCGACTTCCGCAAGGACTTGTCGCTCTACCTGGACCTCGCGGCGAAGTATCCCGGGCCGATCCTCGAGGTCGGCTGCGCCACCGGCCGCGTGCTCGCGAAGCTCGGCGAGGCGGGCTACGAGGCGCTCGGCGTCGACGTCTCCCGGCCGATGCTCGAAGTCGCGCGCCGCCGCCTCGAGCCGTGGCAGGACCGGGTGCGCTTGGCGGACTTCGACTTCCGCAACAGCGCGCTCTTCGAGAAGTTCGACGTCGTCTTCGCCACGCTCTACGCGTTCAACCAGCTGATCGACGTCGAGGAGCAGCGCCTCTTCCTGCGCCACATCACGCGCTGCATGAGGTCGCCGGGCGTCCTCGCGCTCGACTGCTTCTGCCCGCTGCCCATGCTGCGCCCCGAAACGAACGGTCAGTGGCGCGAGATCGAGCGCACCGTGAAAGGCCACGCGCTCAAGGTGCGCGACAAACGCGAGATGCTCACCCCTCTGCTCGAGCGCCGCACACAGGTGTTCACGATCGATGGCAGCGCCCCGGCCGAGCACGTCGCGCACCGCCGCTACGTCCCGCCGCAGCAAGCCGAACAGCTGCTTGCGGAAGCCGGCTTCGAGAGCATCCGGTACTTGCAGGACTACGACCTCTCAACCGCCAAGCCCTACGGGGAAGGCGAGCGCCCCACGGGTCCCTATCAGCTCGTCGCGGAGCGGTAGGCCCACGCTGTAAGCTCCTGCCCATGGGTCGGAGCCTCTTGGACAAGGTCTGGGATCTGCACGCGGTTCGGGAGCTGCCCGGGGGCCAGACGCAGCTGTTCATCGGGCTCCATCTGATCCATGAGGTGACGAGCCCGCAGGGCTTCCAGATGCTCGACGACGCCGGGCTGCCGGTGCTCGTGCCGTCGCGCACGTTCGCAACGGTCGATCACATCGTGCCGACGGACGGCAGTGCGCGGCCGCTGCGCGATTCGCAGGCCGAGGAGATGCTGCAGGCGATCGAGGCGAACACGAAGCGCCACGGCATCCAGTTCTTCCCGATCGGCTCGGGCAATCAGGGCATCGTGCACGTGATCGGGCCCGAGCTCGGGCTCACGCAGCCGGGGCTCACGATCGCCTGCGGCGACAGCCACACCTCGACGCACGGCGCGTTCGGCGCGATCGCGTTCGGCATCGGCACGAGCCAGGTGCGCGACGTGCTGGCCTCGCAGTGTCTCGCCCTCGCACGGCCGAAGGTGCGGCACATTCGCGTGTCGGGCCCGCTCGGCTTCGGCGTGTACGCGAAGGACGTCATCCTGCACATCATCCGCCGGCTCGGCGTGAAGGGCGGCGTTGGCTACGCGTACGAGTACGCAGGCGACGCGATCCGGCGGATGTCGATGGAAGAGCGCATGACCCTGTGCAACATGTCGATCGAGGGCGGGGCGCGCGTGGGCTACGTGAATCCCGACGACACTACGTTCGACTATCTGCGCGGCCGCCGCTTCGCGCCGAAAGGCGAGGCGTTCGAGCGCGCCGTCGGCTGGTGGCGCAGCATGGCGAGTGACTCGAGCGCGGGCTTCGACGACGAGGTCGAGCTGGCCGCGAGCGAGATCGCGCCGACCGTCACCTGGGGCACGAACCCGGGGCAGGCGATCGGCGTCACGGAGAATCTGCCGCGGCTCGACCAGCTGCCGGACGACGACCGCTCCGGCGCGGAAGATGCGTACCGATTCATGGACCTCGTACCCGGGCGGCCGATCGCCGGGACGCCGATCCAGGTCGCGTTCATCGGCTCGTGCACGAACGGCCGAATCAGCGACCTGCGCGAGGCGGCGCGCGTCGCGAAGACCGGCAAGGTGGCGCCCGGCGTGCGCGCGCTGGTCGTCCCCGGCTCCGAGGCGGTGCGCGTTCAGGCCGAGGCCGAGGGTCTGGATGAGATCTTCCGCGCCGCTGGCTTCCAGTGGCGCGAAGCCGGTTGCTCGATGTGTCTCGCGATGAACCCGGACAAGCTGATCGGTCGCGAGCTGTGCGCGTCGAGCTCGAACCGGAATTTCAAGGGGCGCCAGGGCAGCCCGACCGGGCGGACGCTCTTGATGAGCCCTGCGATGGTCGCCGCCGCCGCGCTGCGCGGCCACGTCGCCGACGTGCGGGAGCTGCTGTGACCGCGAAGCTGACCGCTGAACGAGTCAGCGCGCGGCGCGGGCGCGGCGTCGTGGTGCGCGGCAACGACATCGACACCGATCAGATCATCCCGGCGCGCTACATGACCTCGATCCGCTTCGCGGGTCTCGAGGAGTTCGTGTTTCGCGACTCGCGCTTCACGCAAGACGGCGTGCCGAAGGGACACCCGTTCAACGACCGGCGCTTCCGCGGCGCCGAGATCCTGGTCGTGAACCAGAATTTCGGCTGCGGCAGCTCGCGCGAGCACGCGCCGCAGGCGCTCGCGCGCTGGGGCATTCGCGCGCTCGTGGGCGAGTCGTTCGCGGAGATCTTCTTCGGCAACTGCGTCGCCCTCGGCATTCCAGCAGTCACTGCGGCGCGCGCGGACGTGGCCCGCCTGATGGACGCCGTCGAGCTCGACCCCGCGCAGGAGATCGCGCTCGACATCGCGGCGCGCACGCTCACGTGGCGCGGCGGCACTGCGTCGATCAAGCTGCCGGAAGGTGCGTGCGAGCAGCTCATGGACGGGAGCTGGGACGCGATGCGCACCTTGCTCGAGGCGCGCGACCAGGTGCTCGCGAAGGCGGAGTCACTTCCCTACGCGAAGGGCTTCTAGGTCGCCGCGGCCGGAAGCGCGCCGAGGATCGAAGCGCCGCGCGCGCGCGGCATGGCGAGCATCAACTGCGCGGATGCGATGCGCCGTTCGATGAAGCCAGCCTCGCAGTAGCAGAGATAAAACTCCCACATGCGCTGGAACTCGGTCGAGTAGCCCAGGCGCGTGATCGCCGCGCGGTTGGCATCGAAGCGCGCGCGCCACGTGCGCAAGGTGCGCGCGTAGTGCGGGGTCAGATCCTCGAGGTGCACCATGCGCAGATCGCAGGCGCGCGCGAGCGAGCGCCCGATCGACGCGACCGACGGCAGACAGCCGCCCGGGAAGATGTACGCCTTGATGAAGTCGACCGTGCGGCACGCCGACTCGTAGAGCCCGTCCGCGATCAAGATCGCCTGTAGCGCCATCAGCCCGTGTGACTCGAGCCTCGCCGCGCACGTGCGGAAGAACGCGTCGAAGTACTGGTGACCGACCGCCTCGATCATCTCGATCGACACCAGCTTGTCGAAGCGCCCGCGCAGCTCGCGGTAGTCCTCGAGCAGGACGGTGACCCGATCGCGCAGACCGGCCGCGGCGACGCGCTCGAGCGCGAGCTCGCGCTGTGCGGGCGAGAGCGTGGTCGTGGTGACTCGACAGCCGCGCGTACGCGCCGCGTGCAGCGCGAACCCGCCCCAACCGCTGCCGATCTCGAGCAGGCGATCGTCGGGTCCGAGCGCGAGCTTGCGGCAGATGCGCTCGTACTTCGCGACCGACGCCTCCTCCAGGGTCGACGACTCGCGTTCGAAGATCCCGGCCGAGTACGTCAGCGTCGGATCGAGAAACAGCGCGAAGAAGTCGTTGCCCAAGTCGTAGTGCGCGCGGATGTTCCGCCGGCTGCCAATGCGCGTGTTGCGCCGCAGTCGGTGCGCCACGCGCCGGAACGTCTCGCCGATCCGCCCGAGACTCGCATCGAAGCCGCCGAGCACCGACTCGTTCTGGATCAGGAGCCGGAGCAGACCCGTCAGGTCGCTCGTGCGCCAGTCACCGCGGATGTACGAGTCACTGCCGCCCATGCTGCCGCCCAAGGCGACGGCGGGCCAGAACGCCGGGTCGCGCACGTCCACGCGAATCGGCGCGGGGAAGTCGTCGCAGGTCTTGCCGAACTCGTGCGCTCCGCGCTCGTCCTCGACGCGCAGCGCTCCGCGCTCGAGCCCGCGAAAAGCGGACAGCAGCGCGCTTCGCGCCAGCCGTTGGATCGGGCGCGAGTGAGTGCCGCGCAGATGCCGCGGCGCGATGCTCGAACCGGTGTTTGTGGCTTCAGACATGGTGGCGGGGGACTCCACTCCGTCCGAGCCATGAGTATATGCCGATCGGATCGAACCGGGTTCTGACCGGCCCGCCGGGCCAGCGCAGGCCCGTGGCGCGCGCGACGGACCCGGAATGAACGCGTTCGTGCTCGCCATGTAGGCGGCGTAGCCGAGTTTGCGCTTGGCGAGGCTGCGCTCGAGCAGGCTCACTCCAGACACTCGGCGCAAAAGGATCGTCATGACGACCGGACTCACGACGCCGTAGAGCCCGCCGGGCACCGCGAGCGCGAGCGCGAAGAAACCCCACCAGACCAGGCAATCGCCGAAGTAGTTCGGATGGCGCGTGTAGCGCCACAGCCCGCTGTGGAGCACGCGGCCCGAGTTCGCGGGATCGGCGCGAAGGCGCGCGAGCTGCCAGTCGCCGAGGCTCTCGAAGCCCATGCCGAGGAGCCACAGCCCCGCGCCGAGCGCATCGAGAAGGCCGAGCTCCGCGGGCTCGCTCGCGACCTGTGCAACCTGGAGGGGGAGCGAGATCGCGTACATCAATACGCCCTGCAGCGCGAACACGGTTGCAAGACTCACGAGCGGAAAGCGCGCGCCCCAGTGACGGCGCATGGCTTGATAGCGAAAGTCCTCGGGCTTGCCGTGATTGCGCGAGAGGAGATACACGCCGAGACGCAGCCCCCACAGCGCCGCGAGGCTGGTGACGAGCGCGCGCCGCGCGGGCGCGCCGTGCGCGAGCTGCGACGTCGCGAGCGCGATCGTGCTGAAGCCCGGACCCCAGACGACGTCGACGATGCTCGCGTTGCGCCGGACGAGACTCACGAGTCAGGTCGCGAGCATCAACCCCGCGACCAGGAGCGCGTTCGCCGCGAGGATCGAGCCGAGCTCGGTCATGGGCTCGCCGGCGCCGGCCGCGCGGCGTCGATCCACTTGTCGACGCGTGCCCATTCTTCGTCGAGCCAGCGCACCGCCGCGGCACGCTCGCGCGGGATGACACTCCGCGGTGTACGCCAGAGCTTCACCCGGATGCGGCGCTCGACGATCCCGCCGGACAACAGGTCGCTCAGGGTCGTCAGGCCCTCGAGCCCGGTGTGCGCGAACAGCAGCGCGTCGGCGGGCGCCGCCGCCTCGAGCAACGCGAGCGAGCCCGCGGTGCGGGGCGGCAGCACCTGGCGCAGCGCGCGCGCGCGAGTGAGTCGTTCCGCTTGCCCGGAGGCGGCGAGCCGCTCCAGCGCGCGCGCGCGTTTCTCGGCTGTCGCGCGCGTTCCTTCGGGATAGATCAGCGCGCCCTCGTCCGGGCCGAGGTCCCGCCCCAGCGCCGCGATCGCCGCGAGCTCGCGCTCGCTCTCGCCGCTGCCGCGGCGGATGAACGCGCAGCGCAGCCGCTGCCCGACGACGTCGAGACACGGGTCGAAGAGCAGCTCGCGCTTCAGCACGTAGCGCAGCCGCAGCCCGTGTCGGCCCGCGAGCACGACCTCGGGCAGCAGCGTGTCGGCGAGGCTCGCGTGCCGCACCAGCCCGACC
>JBGQIB010000103.1:0-15999 GCA_041498295.1 bacterium
CCGCGGCGCGATTGCCCGCGGCCGCGGCGAACATCAGCGCGGTGCGGCGGCCGCGGCCGCGCGCGTCCGGCTGCGCGCCGCCCGCGAGCAGGGCCTCGAGCACCTCCGCGTGACCGCGGTCCGCCGCGATCATCAGCGCGGTGTTACCGTCGCGGGTCTGGGCGTCGACGTCGGCTCCGGCGGCGAGCAGCGCGCGCGTGCCGGCGACGGATCCGGCGACCGCGGCGCGCGACAGCGGCGAGGTGTCGTCGGCGCAGGGTGTTCGCGCGGATGCGCCGCGCGCGAGCAAGAGCGGGATCAGCTCACCGGCTCCGGCGCGGAGCGCGAGACACAGCGGCGTGTCGCCGCCGCCGCCGCGAGCTTCCGCGCTCGCGCCCGCTTCGAGCAGCGCGGTCACTGTCGCGACGTCGCCCGCGCGCACCGCGCGGGCGAGGGCGGAGAGCCCGTCGGCGTCGAGGGTGTCGGGCCGCGCGCCGGCGCGCAGCAGCAGCGCGACGCTCGCGCCATCGCCGCGCTCGGCGGCGCGATCGAGGGGCGCACGGCCGAGAGTGTCGCCCGCATTCGGGTCCGCTCCGCGCGCGAGCAACAGGCGGACTACGTCGGAGCGTCCGTTGCCGGCGGCCCAGGAGAGCGCGGTTCGGCCGTCTCGGCCGCGCTCGTCGCGCTGCGCGCCCGCGTCGAGCAGAACCGTTGCGACGTCCGTATGTCCCGCCCGCGCCGCGCAGGCGAGCGCGGTGTTGCCGTCCTCGTCGCGCGCGTCGAGCGGCGCGCCTCGCGAGACGAGCTGTCTCGCGATCTTCGCGTCGCCGCGCTGCGCCGCCAGCACCAGCGCCGCGCCTGGGCTGCGCGTCTTCGCGATCCACTCGAGTGAGTCGTCGGCGGGCGTGGCCGGCGGCTCGGTCGCGGTTGCTCGCTTGCGCGCGGGCGCAGCGGGCTCCACGCGGATCTGCGGCGTGGCCGGGTCGGGCGGCGCGGCCTCGAGCGCGCGCAGGGCCTTGTCCGCGGCCTCGTGCCCGCTGTGCGCGGCGGCGCGCAGCCAGCGGAGCGCCTGATCGCGGTCGCGAGTCACTCCGAAGCCATCGCGATACTGAATTCCGACGCAGTACTGAGCGCGCACGTCGCCGGCCTCTGCCGCGGCGAGCCAATACTTGAAGGCGCGCGCCGGATCCTGCGGCACGCCTCGGCCCGAGCGGTAGAGCCCACCCAGCTCGTACTGCGCGTCGCGATCGCCCTGGTCGGCGAGCTTCTGCCAGATCAGCGCGGCGCGCGCGAAGTCGCGTGTTCGAGCCGCTTCGCGCGCATCCTCGGCGGGATCGGCTCCCGCCGACGACGCGAGCAGCAGCAGCGCGAGCACGCATGCGCGCGCCGTCCGCTCAGCGCAGCGCGCGACCATGGACCACCTCGGTCTCGATCCCGGCCTCACGCAGGAACGCGCTCGGCAGGATGCCGCCCGTGCACACGACCACGGCATCCGCGGGGACTTCCTCGCTGCCCGTCGTGCCTCGGACGAGCGCGGAGCGCTCACGGATCTCGGCGACCTTCGACTCGAACAGGACGCGCAGCCGGCCCGCGCGCTGGGCCGCCTCCACGCGCGCGCGATTCGCCGCCTTCGCGCGCGCGAACGCCGCGCCGCGGTAGCAGAGCACGACGCGCGTCCCCGGCTCGTCCGTCAGACTAGCCGCAGCTTCGAGCGCGCTGTCTCCGCCGCCCACCACGAGCACCGACTTACCGCGGTACTGTTCGGGGTCGACGAGCCGGTAGACGACGTGCGCCGCGTCCTCGCCCGGAACGTCGAGCTTCGCAGGACTGCCCCGGCGCCCGATCGCGAGCACGACCGCCCGAGCCGAGTAACTCGCGCGCGCGGTCTTCAGACCGAAGCCGCTCTCGGTGCGCGCGATCGACTCGACTCGCTCTCCGTAGTGGACGCCCAACTTGGTGCGCGCCACGACGTCCTTGAAGATGCCGAGCAGCACCTCTTTGGTGGTGCGGCCGAGCGCCAGACGCCCGTACAGCGGCAACTCCGCGGGCGCGGTCATCACGATCTTGCCGCGCGGGTAGTGTGCGACCGTTCCGCCCAGTGACTCCTGCTCCAGAGTCACGAAGCGAAGCCCGCTCTCTTTCGCAGCGAGCGACGCGGCGAGGCCAGCGGGCCCCGCGCCCACGATCGCGACGTCGAGTCCGCCCGGCGCGCCGATTCCCGGTACGCGGCGCACGGAGTCGATCACTTGGCGGCCCTGTTCGATCGCGTTGCGGATCAGACCCATGCCGCCGAGCTCGCCGGCGACGAAGATGCCCGGGACGGCCGTCTGGAAGTCCGGGCCCACGCGAGGAATCTCGACGCCGCGCCGCTCCGTACCGAGCACGAGCGTGATCGCGTCGTAAGGGCACGCGCTCTGACACGCGCCGTGGCCGATGCAGTTCGCCGCGTTCACGAGTACCGCTTTCCCGCCCACGAGCCCCAGCACGTCCGCCTCCGGACAGGCGGCGGCGCAGGCGCCGCAACCGAGACAGCGGCTCTGCGAGATCAGCGGATGCAGCGATGCCGGCTCGTCGAGTCCCGCCTCGCGCGCGGCGCTGAGCGCTTCGACGTTCCGCGCCTCACTGCGCCGCCCCGAGCGCGACCAGAAGAACATCGCGAGCGAGAGCGGCACGAGATACAACAATCCCCACAGCGACGAGGCGACTCCAGCGAGACGAGTCGGTTCAGAAGTCATAGCGAAGCCCCAGCGCGAACGACCAGTCGAACTGATTGCCGGCCGCGGGGTCGAACGACGCGTTGGTCCACTCGACGCCGGTCTCTCCGTCGAGTGTGAACTTCCAGATGCGCCAATCGAAGCCCAGGAACGGCCGCACCGTCAGCGAGCCGTTGCGCGCGCGGGCGGCGGCCGCGGCCGCGATCGGGTCGTTCGCGATCTGGTCTGGCGTCGGCGCGAACTCGTCGCGGCCGCGGCGGTTCCGCCAGTCGATGCGCAGGCGCGGCAACACGCGGAACGTTGGAGTGACCGGGTAGCGCTCGGTCGCGATCAGCGAAATCGTGTCCGAGGCCGAGCCGTCGAAGTAGCGCACTCCGAGCGTCGCGACGTCGCCTGCGGTGAAGAGGTTCGAGCTGATCAGCTGCGGGAAGTACGAAGTCTCCCAGCCCGTCGACGGCGTGCCCTCCACGCCACCGGAAGGGGGGGTACCGCCCAGCTTCGCCGTGGAGACGTCGAGCGCGATCTGAGTCTGACTCGTGAGTTGATGCGAGCCACCGATGCTGCCCGTGAGCGAGCGCGGCGTGCGGTCGAGCGCGAGCGCGCGGAGCTCGGAGTCGGAGTAGAGCTTCGCGAGATCGGAGATCTGACTCACGGATTGCCCTTGCAGCGCGTTCGACGTCACCAGCAACGGGCTGAAGCGATAGTCGACGAACAGGTTCATGCTGGTCTCCGGCGAGATCTCCCAGTTGCCCGTCAGGAGCGCCGTGTTGAGCCGTCGGAACTGCGCGTCGTAGTCGGCGTAGCTGGCGAGGAAGAGCTGGTCGTTGACGTAGCGCAGCTCGGTGCCGACCCCGGTTCGGTCGACGATCGACTCAGCCCGCTGTTGCATCGCGAAGATCTGCGCGTCCACGTGACCCGCGTGACTTCCCTGCTCGAAGGCCCGGCTGTAGTCGAGGCTGACTCCGTACAGGTAGCGATTCGTCTCGATGCGATCCGAGGTCGAGAGCTCGACGGGCAAACCGCCGCGCAGAGAGACGCGCCACACGTCCCACAACTGGCGCGAGATGCGCACGCCGTCGATCCGGCTGGGGATGCCCGCCGTGTTTCCCGGCTGGCGGCCGATCGTGCCCGACCACGGACCGCTGCGCTGCGCGGCGTCGACGAACAACGCGGTGACGCGCGCCTGGCTGGCGATTCCGTCCGGCAGAAAGTCGTAGCGATACGAGCCGGTGGTCAGGCTGCGCAGCACCCATGAGTCCGTGCGCGCGCGGGCGGAGAACGACAAGTCCGAGAGCAGCGAGGAGTCGAGCTTCGTGTTCCCGTTGACGGTGTCGTCCAGCTCCTCGTAGCGGTACTGCGTGCCGACGCTGCCGAACAGGTCGACGTCCATGTACGAGGGCTTCGGCGCCGGCTCACCCTGCTCGGCGGGTTTGCTGCGCGCGGTGAGCAGCGCGTCCAGGCGTTGGCGCACGCGCTCCGCGCCTTCGCCTCCCGGATACCACTTGAGATACTCCTCGTACTCGGCCTTCGCGTGCGCGATCTGCCCGTGCCGTTCGCGGGCGACACCCAGCAGCTCCTTCGCTTCGGGCGAGTTCCCGTGCTCGGGCAGCGAGGTGATCTTGGTGAAGACGCGGATCGCCTCGTCGAGCTCCCCGTCGGAGAGGGCGCTCCGGCCCTTGGCCATCAGCTCGTCGCTGCGTGCGAGGGCGGCGCCGTCGTCCGCGGGCAGCGGAGCGGGTCCGCCCTGGCCGAGTGACTTCTTGCTCGGAGTCACGGTCACGACGAGGCTGCGGAAGTCGCGCCCCGGCCGCACGGAGAAGCTCACGTCTCGCGAGAAGCGAACGATCACGTAGCGGCCGTCCGAGCGATCGCCCTCGTAGACCACCTCGACGAGCGGCACGGGCCAGCCCGGTGGCGCGGGCAGGGTCTCGCGCCGCGCGAGAAACGGCGCGTCGCCGGGATCGAGCGACACCGGCGCGACCTGGATCTGGATCGTGTCGCCAGCGTCGCTCGGCGCGTGTCTCAAGTATCGAACCGGAGTCGTGAAGCGGATGCTCACGTCGAAGACGTCGTCGTGCTCGCGCAGCTCGAGCGCCTCGAGCAGGCGAGGCAAGCTCGACTCTCCGCGCGCCGTGAGCGCGAGTCCCAGCAGCGCGAGCGCAAGGGCGAATTGCGCACGCCGGGACGCCGGCCGAGCCGGCATCACCAGCCGCCCGAGGATACCCGGTGATGGCCGGTGCGCGAAGTCTTGATGCGCGTGAGCGTCGAGTCGGTGTACGTGTGGCACGCGCCGGTGCAGTCCCGCAGCTCGCTCACGGTGTATCGGATCCGGGGCGAGTCGACCTTGGTATGCGCTTCGGAGCTGAAGTTCGAGGCGTGGCAACCCGCGCAATCCGGCTTGTAACTCGCGGTGCGCCAGGCGTTCGCCTCGGCATTCCCGATGTGACAACTGCTGCACGCGATCGCGCCGCGATGACCCGCGGGGTACGCCGCCGCGGTGTGGACGAACGTCGCGGGCGTCCACACGGAGGTCGAGTGACATTCGACGCAATCGCGCGACGTGATGAAGTGAGACGTCGTCTTGCCAGTCGCGCGCGTACCGTTGTGGCAAGTCGCGCAGCTTCCCGTGATGCTCGCGTGGTCGAAGCGCGCGGGGGTCCACGCCGTGGTCGAGTGGCAATCGGCGCAGGTGTTCGCGCTCTGGATGTGGTTCGCCGGCTTGCCCATCGCCGTCGTGCCGTTGTGGCACGTGGCGCAGGCGGCCGTGACTCCCGCGTGATCGAAGCGCGCAGGGGTCCACGCCGTGGTCGAGTGGCAGTCGGAGCAGCTGGCCGACGTCGGCAGGTGGTTCGCGGGCTTGCCCATCGCGGCGGTGCCGTTGTGGCAGGTGGCGCAGGCGGCGGTGACTCCCGCGTGATCGAAGCGCGCCGGGGTCCAGGCGGTGGTCGTGTGGCAGTCGTCACAGGTGTTCGAGGTCGGCAAGTGGTTCGCGGGCTTGCCCATCGCGGTCGTCCCGTTGTGGCACGTGCTGCACGCGGCGCTGACTCCCGCGTGATCGAAGTGCGCCGGGGTCCACGCGGTGGTCGTCTGACAGTCGTCGCAGGTGTTGGAGGTCGGCAGGTGGCTCGCGGGCTTGCCCATCGCGCTGGTGCCGTTGTGGCACGTGCTGCAGGCCGCCGTGACTCCCGCGTGATCGAAGCGCGCGGGCGTCCAGGCGACGGTCGTGTGACAGTCACCGCAGGCGGCGCTCGTCTGGATGTGGTTGCTCGGCTTGCCCGTGGCGCGGGCGCCGTTGTGGCAGGTCGCGCAGCTCGCAGTCACCGCGGAGTGATCGAAGCGCGCCGGAGTCCAGGCGGTGGTGGTGTGGCAATCCTCGCAGGTGTTGGCCGTCGGAATGTGGTTCGCGGGCTTGCCGCTGGCGGTGGCCCCGTTGTGGCAGGTGCTGCAGGCCGCGCTGACACTCGCGTGATCGAAGCGCGCCGGGGTCCACGCGGTCGTCACGTGGCAGTCGTCACAGGTGTTGCCGCTCGGGATGTGGTTCGCCGGCTTGCCCGCCGCGCGCGTGCCGTTGTGGCAGGTCGCGCACGCCGCGCTGACCCCTGCGTGGTCGAAGCGGGCAGTCGCCCAGCTGACCGTCGTGTGGCACTCCTCGCATTGGTTCGAGGACGCGATGTGGCCGGGGGGCTTGCCGGAGACGCGGAGCCCGTTGTGGCAGGTGGCGCACGAGCTCGTCGCGTCGGCGTGGTCGAAGTGCGCCGCGCTCCACGTCGCGGTCGAGTGGCAGTCCTCGCAGGCGTTCGTGGTCGGGATGTGGTTCGCGGGCCGGGCGGTGAGCGCTCGCGAGCCGCTGCCGCCGTGACAGGACACGCAGGTTCGCGGGGTGCCGGCCATCTCGCCGGCTACGTGACAGCTCTCACAACTGACGCGAGCATGGGAACCGGTGAGCGGGAAACGCGTGCGCGCATGATCGAACGTCGCGGGATCGGTCGCCGCATGTGCAGCGAGACCGAGATCGACCGAGATGGCGAGCCCGAGCAAGAGAAGCGCAAGAATGCCCGGAACTCGCCGACTGCGCCGACGCATCGCGGCTCGTGCCAGTCCCAGCATTCTTCTCACCCCGCATCCGCCGCGTCGCGCCGACCCTGCGCTTCGCGCGAAGACCGACACCTTCAGAATACGGTTGAGTCGGGAACGCAGCGTGTGCCGGTGATCACACGGACCTCCTCATCTACACCAAAGAGCGTCACCGATCGGGAGAAGATTCTAATCGGTATGTCGACGAGCGCGCACAAGAGCGCGGCGCTGCATCGGGCTTGGGCATGACGTGGGCGCGCGCGGCGCTCCAGTCGGTCGTCGCCGCCGCCGTCGCCATCTGCGTCGCGGGCGCGGCGCTCGCGCTGCTGGGCGCCGATCCGCTGCGCGCGCTCGGGGCGCTGGTCGCCGGCGCATTCGGCGACTCACTCGCGCTCGAGACCACGGCGGTGCGCGCGGGGCCGCTCTTGCTCGTCGGACTCGGCGTCGCGCTCTCGTTCCGCTGCGGCATCTGGAACATCGGCGGCGAGGGACAGCTGAACGTGGGCGCGCTGGCGGCGACCGCGCTGGTCACGCGCGGCCTGGGCCCGGAGCCGGGCCCGCTCGCCCTCCCGCTCGCGCTTCTGACCGGCGCGGTCGCCGGCGCCGCGTGGGCCACGGTCGCGGCGCTGCTGCGGATACACCGCGGCGTGTCGGAGGTGCTCTCGACGATCCTCTTGAACTTCATCGCTGCACTGCTGGTCGCGTGGGCGGTGCACGGACCGCTGCAGGAGGCGAGCGGCGCGTACCCGCAGAGCGATGCGTTCCCGGACGTCGCGCGGCTCGCGCTTCTGCCCGGAATGACGCGCGCGCACGTCGGTATCTTGCTCGCGGCGGCGCTGCCGTTCGCGCTCTGGGTGCTGCTGTTCCGCTCGGCGGCCGGACTGCGCCTGCGCGCGGTCGGATTCTCGCCGGACGCGGCCCGCTACGCGGCGGTGTCGCCCGACCGCGAGACACTGCGCGTGCTCGGGATCTCGGGCGCGCTCGCGGGCCTGGCGGGCGCGATCGAAGTGACTGGCGTGACTGGCCGGCTGTTCGAGAACCTGGCCAGCGGCTACGGCTTCACGGCGATCGCGGTCGCGCTGCTGGCGCGGCTGCACCCGCTCGGCGTGCTCCCGTCCGCGATCGTCTTTGCCGCGCTCGCGGCGGGCAGCGGCGCGATGCAGCGCGCCGCCGCGGTGCCGTCGGTGGCGGTGCAGGTCATCGAGGCGCTGGTGATCTTCTTCTCGATCGGCTTCGCGCTGCCGCGGCGGGCCGGGGCATGATCGACGCGCCGACCTTGCTGCTGATCGCCTCGACGATCCGCTTCGCGACGCCGCTCGCCATTGCGGCGCTGGGCGAGCTGGTCGGCGAGCGCGCGGGCGTGCTGAACGTCGGCATCGAGGGGATGATGCTCGCCGGTGCGCTCGCCGCGTTCGAGGTTGGCTGCGCGACCGGCTCAGTCACTCTGGCGCTCGGCGCGGCGATCGCCGCGGCCTGCGCACTCGCGCTCGTGTTCGCCGTGTTCGCGCTCTACCGCCAAGCCGACCCGATCGTCTCCGGCACCGCGCTGAACATCCTGGCGCTCGGCGCGACTGGCTGCGTGTTTCGGATGCTGCACCCCGCGGGCACGGCGCTCGCGCGCGCGCCGCAGCTCGGCGAGCTCGCGCCCGGCGTGAACGGCTTCACCGGGATCGCGCTCGCGCTGGGCGTGGCAGTCGCGTTGTTTCTCGGGCGCACGCGGCCGGGGCTCGCGCTGCGCGCGGTCGGCGAGCGCGCCGAAGCCGCCGACGCGCAGGGTATCTCGGTCGCGCGAGTCCGCTTCGCTGCGACACTTTTCGGTGGCGCGTGCGCGGGCCTGGCCGGTGCGGCGCTCGTGCTCTGGCTCTCCGACGTCTTCGTCGAGGGCATGACGAGCGGCCGCGGCTTCATCGCGCTCGCGCTCGTGCTGTTCGGCGGCTATCGCGAGCTTCGCATCGTGGCCGGCGCGGTGCTGTTCGGCGCGGCGAGCGCGCTGCAGTTCCGTCTGCAGGCCGCGGGCTCCGCGCTGCCCTACACGCTTCTGTTGATGACGCCCTACGTGCTCACTCTGCTCGTGCTCGCGCTGTTCGCGGGCCGCTCGCGCGCGCCCGCCGATCTCGCGCGCCCGTTCCGCGCGCGCGACTGAGCAGGCGCTTGCGGAACTCGATGATCACGGGCAGGCGGTCGAGCCAGGCAGACGCGTCCGCGCGGAACGCGTCGACGGGACTCACCGGGCCCGCGAAGCCGGGCGGGATCTGACTCATCCAGACCGGCGGGTGGACGGTCTCGAGATAGTGGTACTCCATGCCGGGCACGACCAGGTCGTCGGGCACCGTCACGTCGACCGTGCGCACGCCGAAGCTCGAGAGCTCGGTGGTGAGCGGCTGCGGATAGCCGAGCCACGCGAGCCGCGGCGCGGCGAAGAACAGATACTGCATGCGCCGGTTGCGCGAGAGGACGCGGTAGCGGTCGACCGCCCCCTCGTAGAGGCGGCTGTGAGAGTGAGTGAGATCGATGCGTCCCGCCGCCGAGAAGTCCGGCTCGAACCCGGGCACGAAGACGAGCGACGCCGGGTCGTTCGCGCGCGCGAAGCTCGCGATCGGCCGGCCGCCGTTCACGAGGTTCCTCGGGTTCGCCGCTGCGCGGCGGCGCGGATCGGTGAAGTCGGGGTACGCGATGAGCCGCGTGTCGTTGCAGCGGCGCACCACGAGCGCGAGCGCGCGCCGGTCGGTGCGCACGCGCGCCGCGCGACCGGTCAGTGAGTCGATGGCCGTCTGTAGCTCGAGCGGCAGGTCGGTGGTGTGCTCGGCCGAGTATTCCTCGTCGCGGCCGTCCTCGGTCACGCGCTTCAGGTCGCCCTTGCCGATCCAGTTCTCGGTCGCCGACTTCGCGAAGTGCGAGGCCGCGCGCCAGACGAGCGACCCATCCTTGTAGAGCAGCCGCGCGTACAGCGACGGCCGGCCACGCGCCTTCTCTTGCAGCGCGAGATACGCGACGAAGAAGCGCACGTCGGCGTTCTGGCGCACGTCGCTGAGGTAGTAGGTGACGTTGAAGAGCTCGAGCTTGTAGCGCGGCACGTAGCCGAGCGAGAGCAGGCGCTTCGGGTTGCGCCGCGCCGCGCCCACGCAGACCATGCGGGCGCCGGCGTCGCTGCGCTCGAGGAACTCGCTGAGCACTTCCTCGGGAGTCAGTGGCGAAGGCTCGACGCTCGGCACCACGCGCCGCTTCAAGGTGTGTTGCGTCACGCGTCGTACTCCAGGCGCGCGCGCTCTAGCCGGCGCAGGGAGTCGGAGAGTCCGCCCTCGCGGCTGCGCGCCAGCCAGCACGCCCGCTGCTCGGCGATCAGCTCGTCGAGCTCGTCGCGCAGGAGCTCCGGGTTCGGCCCCTCGCCGAGGCACGCGTGCATGAGTCGGAACGCGCCGTGGCGCGCGAGGCCGGCGGCCTGCGACAGCTCGCGCGCGACGATGGATCCGCCGAAACCGAGCGGTGTCGCGCGCGCGAGCTCGGCGCGCGTGTGATCGATCTCGGCGACGATCGCGTCGAGCTTCGCGCGGTCCGTGCGCCCCCAGGTCGGCTCGTAGCGTTTGAACGGGCGCAGGAGCGCGTTCGCGAGCGGGCTCGAGTTCAGCGCGCGAATGCCGGTGCGCGCGTACAGCTCGCCCAGCCGCGCGAGCGCGGGGCCGATCGCGCCGCTCGCGTCGCGCACGACCAGCGCGCCGATCGCGCGGAACAGGTCGAGCTCGACCTGCGCCTCGCTCGACCAGGCCAACGCGGCCCCATAGCAGAGACCCGGGAGTGACACGACCGGCGGCTGCAAGTGACCCTGGTCGCCCCAGTCGGTGACGAGCATGCCGCGCGCGCCGAACGCCGCGGCCGCGCGCGCCGCGTCGCGTACGTTCCCGAGCGCGTTCGGCACGCGGCCGACGAGAGACAGCCAGGACGACGTGCCCGGGCAGACGGTGAAGGGCACACGCGCCGCGCTGTAGCGCTTGGCCTGGACCTCGAAGCCGCGCAGCGCCTCGACGTCGGCGCCCGCGTTCGTGAGCGCGGTGACGATCTGCGCCGGAATCTCCGCGACCTCGATCGGCGCCTCGTAGCCCCACGCGAGCGCGACGAGCTGCTCGCGCGGCAGCTCGGGGATCAGCTCGGGATGCTGGCCGATGATGTCGCCCCAGAACTGGACGGTGCGGCCCTCGGCCTGAAGCGGGCGCACCAGCTCGAGCAGATAGTCGAGATACACACGGCCCTTGCCCTCTTCGAGGCAGCGCTGTCGTGAGCGACCGCGGCCGAGCTCGAAGGGCTCGTCGCAGCCGATGTTCACTTGGCGGCTCGTGAAGTTCGGCAGGAGCTCGGCGTACAGCGCGCGCACGAGCGCGACACTCTCCGGTGTCGGGGCGACCGTAGTGCCGGGGCCCGAGCTCGCTTCGCCGAGCTCCGCGAGCGGCGCGTAGCGGGCGTGCTTGAGCCAGCGCTCCATGTGCCCGAAGCCGTTCTGGTTGGGCACGAGCTCGATGCCGCGCGCCGCGCACCAGCCGTCGACCGTGCGAATCTCCTGCGCGGTGAAGGGCGATGCGTCGCGCCACACGTCCGCGTGGTCACGGTACGCAAACGTGTGTTCCGTGTAGAGCTGGAACTGATTCATGCGCAAGAGCTCGAGCAGGTCGACGAGCTCCGCCACGGTTGCCATCGTCGGCACGCGGTCGCGCGACACGTCGAGCATGTAGCCGCGCTCCGCGAGCTCCGGCCAGTCGCGGATACGCAGACACGGCAAGCTCGCCTCGTGCTGCAGCACGATCTGCAGCAGGCTGCCAGCGCCCCAGTTCAGCCCGCGCGAATCGCGCGCCGTGATCTCGATCCCCTCGCTCGCGATGACGAGCTCGAAGCCCTCGGCCCCGACCGATAGCGCGCTGTCGACGCGCAACGAGACGCGCGCGCGCAGCCCCGCGACGCGCTCGCTCGCGCGCGCGGCGATCGCATCGCCAGCGCCGCGGAGCGTGACGGCGGGCGCGCGTCCGAGCGCGCATACGCCAGAGTCGAACGCGAGCTCGCGCGGGCGCGGCAGGAGCTGGAGCTGACCTTTCATGCTTCTCCCGACCTATACTGTAGTCAGCGGAGGACATCATGACCCGAACAAGGGACGCGCTTCGCTTCGTCGCAGTCTGCTGCATCGCGATCTTGGCCCACGCCGCGCGCGCGGACGAGACCTGTCTCTCGCCGTTCATGCCCAAGATCACCGGGCAGGAGGACTACGTCTACGTCTACACGCTCGGCATCGAGGGCCTCGGCGACGGGAACGACAAGCTCGTGACTCTGGGCGCGAACCCGAAGCGCCCCGGCTACGGCAAGGTCGTGAGTCAGGTGTCGATGCCCGGACGCCACGAAGCGCATCATGGCGACTTCACCGACGACCGCCGCTTTCTCTGGCTCGGCGGTCTCGACACCAGCGAGATCTTCGTCTTCGACGTCGCGACCAATCCCGGCAAGCCGAGGCTCGCCAAGCGCATCTCGAACTTCGTCGCGAAGTCGGGCGGCGTCGTCGGCCCACACACCTTCTACGCGCTGCCCGGTCGCATGCTGATCACGGGTCTCTCGAACGCGAAGGACGGCGGCGGCAAGACCGGCATGGTCGAGTACAGCAACGCCGGCGAGTTCATCCGCACGATCTGGATGCCGGAGGGCGCGGAGTACGGCTACGACGCGCGCGTGAACCCGGACCTGAACCGCATGCTCACGTCGTCGTTCACCGGCAAGAAGAACTACATGCGGCCGCTCGGCGAGCTGATGGGCGACGCCGAGGCGATGAAGCACTTCGGGAACACGGTGGTGGTCTGGGACTTCCACGCGCGGAAGCCGCTGCAGGTTTTGCAGGTCCCGGGCGCGCCGCTCGAGATCCGCTTCGCGCTCGACGCCCGACACTACTATGCGTTCACCTCGAGCGCGTTGACCGCGCGCCTCTGGGGGATCTTTCGCAAGGACGACGGAACGTTCGAGGCGCTGGACCTCGCGCCGATCGGCGATCCCGCGAAGCCGCCGCTGCCCGTCGACATTTCGCTCTCGTCCGACGACAAGACCTTGTTCGTCGACAGCTTCGTGGACGGCACCGTGCGCGTCTTCGACGTGTCGGAGCCGCGCAAGCCGGTAGTGATTCACGAACAGAAGATCGGCGCGCAGCTCAACATGGTTTCGCAGAGCTGGGACGGGAAGCGCGTGTACTTCTCGAGCTCCCTGCTCTCCAACTGGGACAAGGGCGGCGCCGACGACGAGCAATTCGTGAAGGCGTTCTCGTGGGACGGCAAGACGCTCGAGCCGCTGTTCGCGGTGGACTTCAAGGCGGAGAAACTCGGGAGGCCGCACATCATGCGCTTCGGCCAGGAGGGCTTCTGGGCCGGGACGTCCAGCCCGAACGTGGGTGAATGACGCTCGCGCTCGCGCTCTTGCTTGCGCTCTTCGAGGCGCCGAAGCCGGGAACCTACGAGCTGCCGCCGATCGCGCAGGTGCAGGAGCGCGAGCTCGTGGACGCGAGCGGCGCGCACGTGCCGTTTCCCGGATTGGCGCCGGGACAGGTCGCTGTCGTCGCCTTCATCTATCGCGGCTGTCACGAGGCGCAGGGCTGCCCGGCGTCGCTGGCGCTCTTGCGTGAGCTCGACCGGCGCCTCGCCGCCGATCCGGCGCGCGCGGCGCGCGTGCGCCTCGCGTGCGTGAGCTTCGACCCAGAGCGCGATACGCCCGCGCGCATGGCGGAGCTGCACGACTTGATGGCTCCGCGGAGTGACTGGCGCTTCCTCGTTCCGGACGGCGCAGCGTCTCTGGCGCAGGTACTCCGCGACTTCGGACAGGACGTCGTCGACCTCGAGGGCGGCGCGAAGCGGCACGTGATGAAGGTCTATCTCGTCGACGCGGACCACCGCGTGCGCAACATCTACGCGTCCGGCTTTCTCGACGCGAACCTGGTCTTCGCCGACATCGACACGCTCTCTCCTCCTGTGAAGTGAGATCGAGCGGAGCCGAGGCGAGGGCCGTCCCGAGCCGAGGCCGCAAGCGCCGCAGGCGCGCGCAGTGAGCCGCAGGCGAACGTAGTTTAATCGCGGGTGGAGAGGAGGCGCTCGAAGATCGCGCTCGCGGTCTCGACTTGCTCGATCGCGACCCACTCGTCGTGGGTGTGCGCCTGCGCGATCGAGCCGGGGCCGAAGACGACGCCCGGCCAGCCGCGCGCGCTGAACTCGCCCGCGTCGGTGCCGAACGCGACGCTCGTCGGCGCCGTCTCTAGCCCAGCCTCCGAGAGCGCCGCCTGCAGCGCAAGCACGGAGGGATCGTCCGCGGGCGTGGCGAGCGAGGCCTTCTCGAGCGTGCACCAATCGACGCGCACGTCGGTCAGGTCGTGCTTCGCGAGCGCGCTCTCGAGCTCGGCGCGTATGGAGACGTCGTCCTCGCCGGGAAGGAAACGGCGATCGAGCAACAGCCAGGCGTCGTCGGGCACGATGTTCGTGGCGCTGCCGCCGCCGATGCGGCCGACCGAGAGCGTGGCCGCTCCGAGGTGCGGATCGACGCGCGTGCGCAGCTCGGCCGCGAGCTCGTCGAGCGCCAGCACGGCGCGCGCCAGCGCGGTCACCGCGCTCTTGCCGCGCGACGGATCGGAGCTGTGACACGCGACCCCGGTCGCGCGCAGCTGCGCGTGCACGATGCCCTTGTGGCGAGTCACGCAGCGCAGCTCGGTCGGCTCGGTCGCGATCACCCAGTCCGGATGCTGCGCGCCCAAGTGCGCGAGCACATCGCGCACGCCGCTGCTGCCGAGCTCCTCGTCCGCTTCGCCGACCAAGATCACGTTGCGGCGCAGGCGTTTGTGAGTGAGCACGCGCTCGAGCGCCGCCACCAGCGCCGCCATACCGCTTTTGGTGTCACATGAGCCACGGCCGTGAATGCGCCCATCCGCGACGCGCGGGTCGAACGGGTCACCCTCGATGCCGTCGACGGGGACCGTGTCGAGATGCGACGCGACGAGGATCGTCTCGCCCGCGTCCGCGACGCGCGCTTCCGCGACCAGCGACGGGCGCGCCGCGTCGCCGACGAGCTGCGCATCGAGTCCGAGCGCGCGCAGCTGCTCGCGCAGGTGCTCGGCGTAGCGGCGCTCGCCCGTGATCGCCGGGTCGAGGTCCGTGCGCCGCATCGGGTTCACCGAGGGAATGCGCACGTAGTCGCGCGTATAGCGGACGGAAGCGCTCTCTCTTCGGCCCGCCATCTCGCACCTCCCGGACACGGATTCTAGGGCAGCTCCGCGCGCTTGACCGCGCTGAAGCCGTTTCTAGCACTTGCGGCGGCCCGAGAAATTAGGGCGAGAAAAAGGGAGGATAAGAAATGGCGCTATTTGCATTCGGTCGCGAGCTAGACCCGCACCCGCCGGTCAACGTGTTTCGCTCTGGCGACGAGGTCGTGATCCGCGTCGAGGTGCCGGGCTTCGCGCCCGAGGATCTGTCGATCGAGAGTCGCGCACAGACGCTCACGATCAGCGGCAAGCGCTCGGAAGAGCCGGCCGCGCAGGGCGCGTATCACCGCCGCGAGCGTTTCGCGGGCGAGTTCTCGCGCTCGCTTCAGCTTCCGCGCGACGTCGATCCGTCGCTGGCGGTGGCGAGCTGCAAGCACGGCGTGCTCACGCTGCGCGTTCCGGCGCGCGCCGAGGCCAAGCCGCGGCAAATCGCCGTCAGCGCTTCATGACTCGAACACGACAGGAGGAACCGAAGTGACGACGATGGAACCGAACGCACGGCCCGCGCGCACGCATGCGCCGAAGGTCGACATTCTCGAGACGGAGGCAGGCCTGCGGCTGTGGGCCGACCTGCCGGGCGTCGACGAGCGCTCGCTCGAGGTCGAGCTCGTCGACGGCATGCTCGCGATTCGCGGGCACGTCCCGAGCGAAGAGTCCGAGAACCTGGCGCCGCTCCATACAGAGTACGGTGTAGGGAACTTCGACGCGCGCTTCCGGCTCTCGAGCGCGATCGACGGCGACGGGATTCGCGCCACGCTGAGAAACGGCGTGCTCCAGCTCGAGCTGCCGAAGGTCGAGTCCGCGAAGCCGCGAAAGATAGAGGTCGGCTAGTGTCAGGTCGAGCGCTGGTTCGCGCTGCTGACGCAGAAGCAACTGCGACGCGGCGTCCATCGCAGCGCGCGTGAGCTCGTGCATGACATCCTCGCGTTCATCGAGAGGCAGAACGTCGACTCCACGCCGTTCGCGTGGAATAAG